>PBIX01000042.1 GCA_002720975.1 Planctomycetota bacterium
CCCAGAGCTCCCAGCCCTCGCGGTACTCACGCAACAAGAGGGCATCGGTTGCCGCCTGCCCCGTACTGCCCGTGGCCGCGCCCCACCCGATAGGCCATGGTGAACCTGGTTCGGTATCATCCCTCCATGCACGCAATTCTTCGTGTCCTGTTCGGCCTGCTCCTCAGCTCATCGGTTGTGGCCCAGGAGCCCGGGTTCATCCCCATCTTCAATGGCAAGAACCTCGATGGCTGGGATGGCAAGCCAGGTTGGTGGACCGTGGAAGATGGCGCCATCACCGCCACCAGCACCGCCGACCATCTTTGCCGCAAGCACAATTACTTGATGTGGCGTGGGGGAGAACCCACCAACTTCGAGCTGCGCTTCGCCTATCGCCTGCAGAATGGAAACTCCGGTGTCCAGTTCCGCAGCAAGGAGCTGCCCGACTGGGACACCAGCGGCTACCAGGCCGACATGGACACCATCGACGAATGGACGGGCGCCCTGTTCGAGCATGCACGCGGTGGCATCGCCATGCGCAACGAGGACGTCCATATTGCCAAGGATGGCACGCGCACCGTGAAGGACCTCGGTGACGACGCCGACCGACTTCAGAGCATCCGGCACAATGACTGGAACCACTACCGCGTGACTGCAAGGGGCTCCGAGATTCAGCTCTTCATCAACGATATGCTGATGTCGCGGGTTGTCGATGAAGAGGCGGAACTGCGGCCCGGCGTGATTGCGCTGCAGATGCACCCCGGCCCGCCGATGAAGGTGCAGTTCAAGGACCTGCGCCTGAAGGTCTACGATGAGGGCGCGTCCGGGGAGTCTGCTCCTGTGGCCTCCCAGCCCGAGTGGATCTGGTCCAGCCCCCAGGCGGGGCGGAATGAGATTCGCCACTTCCGCCACGAGTTCTCGGTCGCGGGTTCGGTTTCCCACGCCCAACTCTTCGCGACCTGCGATGACGAGATGGTTGTGTGGCTGGATGGCGAGGAGATCGCGATGGGAGACCTCTGGTCGGAGCCCGTTCGAGAAGAGCTGGAGTGGGCACAGGATGGTGCTGATGAGCGCGAGCACGTGCTCGCGGTGAGAGGTCTCAACCGTGGTCCCGGTGCCGCGGCCCTCATGCTCGAGCTGCGCCTGGAGATGGCGGACGGAAGCACCCAACTCGTGCAGACGGATGGCAGCTGGCGCTTGTCCGCGGAGGAGGCGCCGGGGTGGCGGACGCTCGACTTCGACGACAGCAAGTGGTTACGGGCCCAGGTCGTGGGCGCGCTCGGGGATGGTCCCTGGACCAGCATCACAGAATACTCCGTCACCGGACAACCGGCACTCGGGAGCGCGCAAGCCACGCCCGCGGAGCAACTCCGGATCATGGACGGCTTCGAGGTCGAGCTCCTGTACTCGCCGTCCCAGATCCAGGGGTCGTGGGTCAGCATGTGTGTCGATGATGTGGGACGCCTGATCGTCAGTGATCAATACAACCGTGGTCTGTACCGCCTCACGCCGCCATCGCTGACGGGCGCGCCCGAGGAGACCCTCGTTGAGAAGATCGACGTGGACCTCAGCAGCGCCCAGGGCTTGCTGTGGGCCTTCGACAGCCTGTACGCCCTGGTCACCAGGAACGGCAGATACGACAGCGGGCTCTACCGGATTCGCGATACCAACGGTGACGGGCAGCTCGATCACGTGGAGCTGTTGCGCGCTCTGGGCGGTGCGGGCGACCACGGCTGGCATGGCCTGGTGGCCAGCCCCGACGGGGAGTCAATCTATGTGGTGGCGGGTAACGCCGGCGAGCTTCCCGAGCTGAGCAGCTCGCGCGTGCCCGGCATTTGGGGCGAGGACCAATTGCTCCCGCGCTTGCCCGATGGTGGCGGGTTCATGACGGATGTGTTCGCGCCCGGGGGCTGCATCTATCGCGTGGACCGCGAAGGCAGCAACTGGGAGCTGTTCTCCAGCGGCTATCGCAACCCCTACGACGCGGCCTTCCACCGCGACGGGGACCTCTTCACGTTCGATGCCGACATGGAGTGGGACATGAACACGCCGTGGTACCGCCCTACCCGTGTTTGTCTGGCGACGAGTGGCAGCGAGTACGGCTGGCGCAATGGCTCAGGCAAGTGGCCGTCGTATTGGCTTGATGGGTTGCCCCCCCTGATCAACGTCGGCCCCAGCTCTCCGGTGGGCGTTGCCTTCGGCTATGGAGCCGACTTCCCGCAGCGTTTCCAGAATGCGTTGTACTTACCGGACTGGAGCTACGGACGTATTCACCTCGCCCACGTGAAGCCCGATGGTGCGGCCTACAGAGGCGATGTTGAGCTATTCATGAGTGGCTCGCCCCTTCCGACCACGGACATTATCGTCAATCCGTTCGACGGTGCGCTCTACTTCATCACCGGTGGCTGGAACATTCAGACGGGGCTTTACCGTGTCCGCTACGTAGGGGGGGAGGACACAGTCGTCGAGGCCCCGAGAGAGACCACGGAAGCGGTGAGCAACGAGGCCCGGGCGCTCCGCCTCAGCATGGAGGGCTTTCACGGTCGCCTGGATCCTGGAGCGGTCGACAGCGCCTGGCCCGCCCTGGGCCACCCTGATCGGCACGTACGCTTCGCCGCCCGCGTGGCCCTGGAGTGGCAGCCGCCCAGGCTCTGGACGCAACGTGCACTCGAGGAGGAGGATGCGCAGAGTGCCTTGACGGCCCTCGCTGCCCTGGCCCGCGTGAGCGGCCGGGACTCGGAGCACCGCGCGCCGGATGCACCCGCACCCGATCGCGACCTGCAGTCGAGAGTGCTCGAGGCCCTGGGGAAGATCGACTGGGCCGAGCTTGACGACGCGCTTCGCCTTGACCTCCTGCGAGTCTACACGCTGGTCTTCACGCGCTTCGGACCGCCTGCGGCCGCCGACCGGGATCGCTTGCTTGAGAGTTTCTCGCCACGCTTCCCGGGCAACGGTCGCGCCTTGAACGCCGAGCTGTGCAGCTTGCTCGTCTACTTGCAAGCGCCGGGCGTGGCCGCTGTGGCCCTGGAACTGGTCGCCAAGGCGCCGACGCAGGAGGAGCAGCTCGAGTACATCAAGTCCCTGCGTCACCTCGAAGCTGGCTGGACACCGCCGCTGCGCGAGGCCTACTTTAAATGGTTCCCGAGGGCCGCCGGATATCGCGGCGGAGCCAGCTTCGCCGGCTTCGTGCAGCAGATCAAGGAGCAGGCCATTGCCGCTTTGACGGAAGAGGAGAAGGCACACCTGCAACATCTTCTCGATGCCGAACCCGCGTCACCGTCACCCCAGGAAACCCTGCAGGAGTTGTTGGGTCCGCGTACGGTGAGCCGGGAGTGGACGCTGGAGGAGTTGGTCCCGCTTGTCGAGCAGGCGGCGCACGAGCCGGACCTCGAGCGTGGCCGCCGGATATTCGCCGCGGTCGGTTGCTTCGCCTGCCATCGCTTCGCCAATGAAGGTGGCGCGATCGGCCCGGATCTGACCGGAGCCGGTGGACGCTTCAGCGTGCGCGACCTGCTGGGTGCGATTGTCGAGCCCGACGCGACGGTCAGCGATCTCCATCGGCAAGTGACACTCTTCATGAGCGACGGCGAGATCATCAGCGGACGCATTGTCTACCTACGCGGAGACTCGATTCAGATCATGCCGGACATGTACAACCCCGGTGCGACGATCCTGGTGGACCGCCGCGATGTGGAGGAGATGCGAGACTCTCCCTTTTCACCGATGCCGCGGGGCCTGGTGGACATGCTTGAGGTGGAGGAGATCGTCGACCTGCTGGAGTTCCTGCGCTCGTTTGGGCGCTAGGCGGGGCACTACGGCGCGACCTGCGTTTGGTGCAGGAGCTGCTGGCCACGCGCACCTGGTGACGACGCAGATCTACACCCACGTCTCGGTCGAACGCCTGCGCGAGGGCTACGAGAAAGCGCACCCGCGAGCGGAGTAGCCTAGAGCTCCCAACCCTCGCGGTACTCACGCAACAACAGGGCATCGGCTGCCGCCTGCCCCGTACTGCCCGTGGCCGCGTCCCACTCGATCTCCCCACGCCATTCCGTCTTGCGGCCAGTGCGCTTCAGGTAGGGGTAGGGCTCGGGGCCGTCGTAGGCCTCCCCCACCCGATAGGCCACGTTGCCCAGGACGATGGTGCAGGCCAGGTCCCCCGAGTAGTCGAAATTGCAGGTGGTGGGAGTGCCTTCGGTGATGCCGCCCAACCACTCTCGGTAGTGCCCCACCGAACGCGGGATGGACGGCTCCGGAGCTTCGAATTGCGCAAATTTCTCTGCGGGCTCCAGCAGATAGTTGCCGTAGTGGCAGACCAGCGATCCGGTGGTACCCACGAACCGGATCCCGCTGGGGAAGCCCTGCTGGGCGTAGTCCCCGGACGCTCCCGAGTCCGCCCAGTGCACGACCAGGTCCCGCTGGCCACCGCCCGTCTTGGGTACACGATGCACGAAGTGTGCGCGCATCCAGTTGGGAGTGCCGACCGGATGCCAGGCCGGCCCCTCCGACATCACACGCACCGGCTGGCCCAACTCCAGCGCCCAGTGCACCACGTCCATCAGGTGGCACGCCATGTCACCCAGAGTGCCCGTCCCGTAGTCCCAGAACCTGCGCCAGTTGGCCGGGTGCAAGCCGTCGCAGTAGGGGCGCTCTGTAGCGGGTCCCTGCCACAGGTCCCAGTCGAGATGGGCCGGGGCGGGCTTGGTCTGGCCGAAGCGGCCATCGGCCCAGCCCTTACTGACCCACACCTGGGCGTACTGCACCTCGCCGATGGCGCCACTACGGATCAGCTCCACCACCCGGCGATAGTTGTCCCCCGCGTGGATCTGAGTGCCCATCTGGGTCACGAGGCCCTTCTCGCGTGCCAGGCCCTGTAGCAAGCGGATCTCCCCGGGCGAATGGGCCAGGGGTTTTTCGCAGTAGACGTGCAGACCACGGCGCAGTGCCGCAGCGGCCACGCTGGCGTGAGTGTGGTCGGCGGTGGAGACCACGACCGCGTCCAGAACCTCGGGGCAGTCGAGCATGCGGCGGTAGTCCTTGAACAGCAGGGGCGTGCGTGAGCCATCGGTGCGCTGGGCGACGACCTCGGCTCCCTGCCCCAGGTGGCGCCGGTCCACATCGCACAACGCGACGACCTCCTCGCCGAGCACCCCCTCCAGGTTCGAGCGGCCCCGGTTCCAGACCCCCACGACACCCAGGCGGACCTTGTCCCGCCGGGGCCGACGCAGGGGGCGCCCGGGAGCCAGGGACGCGAGGGCAAGGGAACCGGAACTGGTGAGGAAGTGGCGGCGGGTGAGTTGCATGGCTGCAGTGTACACTCGCCACCATGAGTGACCTCAATATCGGCATCGTGGGCTTGGGCGCCGTCGCAGGCGCCCACATCGAGACCTTCAAAGACGTCACGGGGGCGCGCGTGACGCGTGTGTGCTCCCGGCGCGAGCATGACCCTGCTGACCTGGAGAGCACCTACGGCCTGCCTCTCCAGGCCACGACACGCTTCGAGGATCTGCTCGAGGACCCCGACATCCACGTGATCGACATCTGCACCCCCCACAACCTGCACGCCGAGCAGGCCGTGGCCGCCGCCAAGGCAGGCAAGCATCTGATCATCGAGAAGCCCATGGCCACCAACTTCGCCGACTGCCTGCGCATCGAGCACGCGGTGCAGGAAGCGGGAGTCCAAGCGATGGTCTGCTTTGAGTGTCGCTTCTCGGCCCACTTCAGCCTCCTGCACTCCGTGTTGAGCGAAGGCCTGATCGGAGACATCCACTACGCCGAGGTCGACTACTACCACGGTATCGGTCCCTGGTATGGCCAGTTTCCCTGGAACGTCAAGAAGGAGATGGGAACCTCGTCCCTGGCAACGGCTGGCTGTCACGCCCTCGATGCCCTCCTGTTCTTCATGGGCGTCGGCGGCCCGGGTCGGGTGGAAGAGGTCACCAGCTACGCCACCCGCTCGGGCTCCGAGATCTTCGCGCCCTACGAATACCCGAGCACCAGCTCCAGCCTGCTGCGCTTCGATGACGGACGCGTCGCCAAGTGCGCCTCGGTCGTGGACTGTCTGCAGCCGTACTACTTCCACGTTCATCTCGTGGGCAGCCACGGCTCCATCCTCGACAACAAGATCTACAGCCACAAATTGGAGGGCATGAACAAGGACCGCTGGAGCGAACTGGAGACCTCGCTGATCGACTCGGGCGACGTCTCCGACCACCCCTACCGACCCCAATTCCAGGCTTTTGCAGACGCCACATCCAAGGGTGAACCCATGCCACGTACAGACCTGAAGACGGCCCAGGAGACCCACAGGGTCATGTTTGCCGCCGATCTCTCCGCCACGGAGGGTCGCTCCGTGAATCCATCTGAACTTGGTGCGTAGGAGGCCCCATGTCACTCATCAACTGGATCTTCGATATTCACCAGCACGGCCGCATCGACCGGGCTGAAAAGGAATCCCAGGCCGTACGTCAGGAGCTGGCCCAGATGCGGGCCAACGCCACAGTGGGATCCGATCGCGGCCCCCACATCGATAAGGTTGCGGGCGAACTGGCCCTGAGCATCAAGACCTTGCAGCGCATGCTGGTCCAGAAGGGACTCTGCACCGCCGAGGAGTTCATGGCCCTGCTTGACGATGTGGATGCCGAGGACGGCAAGCGCGATGGGCGGGCACCGGTCTAGACCCGTTTCGGCCCGCGGTTGGGATTCGGGTCCCAGCCGCCGAGAATTCGGGCTGCGGACGGAGAATCCCAAGGTACTGAGTGGGGGCGTATCTCCCCTGTCCTGAATACAGTAGAAAGAGTGCGGGATACGCGGGAGTTGAGTCCTCCCGCCCCTGTCAGCGGAGTGTGGCGCAGCTTGGTAGCGCGGTTGCTTTGGGAGCAACAGGTCGTAGGTTCAAATCCTATCACTCCGACCAACACGGGACCTGAGAGCTCGGTTGGCGGAACCGCCGGCTCTTGACCCGCTCGTCCTGGGTTCAGCGACCCCCAGGATCCCGGCATTTCCGAAATTTATCGGCTTTCCCGCGTCCGATTTGAGCCACTGCGCGCCTCTTAACAATACAGCGGCGTGGCTACGCCCCTGTCCCTGTTATCCACCCGCCAGAGATCGCACCTGGCCGGGGATGGAATGATCAGGAGGGAGGCCCGAGAGAGAGCCGTGGCTCGCAGCGGCCCCCGAATCCCATCGGGGGCCGCATTTATTTCCCCGGACAAGGCCTCAGTGGGTCTCCCCCGCGTACCGCAAGACTGCTAGGACAAACCTGGGCCTTGGGTGGATGAGCCTGGGGTATGCTCCGCTTATGCGCTTCCTGATCACCCTTGCACTCTTGGGCCTGTTCTGCGCCTCCGGCGCGGTGGCCCAGATCATCCAGGTGGAGTTCAAGGACGCCAAGGCAGCCAAGCGTTACAAGAAGGCCTTGGCTCTGATCAACGGTGAGCAGGTTCTGCTGGGAGAACCCGTGGAGGGGGGCGGATTCTGGATCGAGAAGAAAGACCAGGGCTCCACGATTCACTACCAGGGCGGTGGTGACAACGACCTCTACCTCCTCGACGTGCGCGACCCGTCCCAGATTCCCTACAAGATCAACAGGAAGGGCGAGAAGGAGGCCACCAAGAAGTCCTCCGTGCTCTCCGTCCGAGGTAAGGACATCAAGGCCCTGAGGTTGTTTCAGCCCACCGAGACCATCGAGACTCTTGCACGCGAGTACACATTTCGGCTGAGGCGCATCCAGGACTGCGAGGACGCACGCGACGAGCACAAGCGCGGTTCCAGGCCCTGGTTCGCCGCCCACCATCTACTCCTGGGAGCCTACGAGCGCACAATCAATTGGCTCATGAGCTGCTCGTTCACGGCAGCCGTGGAACCCCTGGCCAAGACCCTGGCCAAGGAGAAGCGTCAGGTTGCCAAGGAGGCCATCACCCTGCGCGCTGAGGCCGCCCTGAACTCCGTGAAAGTACTGGGCACCCCGGACGACCTGCAGGACGCCGTGGAAAAGACCGGCGATGACAGTCACGTCTTCAGGGTTCAGGAGTCCCAGCACCTGCGCGTGGTCTACTTTGAGCGCTTCAGCGACGAACGCATCAGCGACCTCTTGAGGCTCGGCGAGAAGGTCATCGAATTGTTCCGCAACCAGTTCGTAGACCCCTACGTGAGCCCGGACTTTGAAGATCGCATCCCCGAGGGCGTCTTCCAGGAGTTCTACTTCGGCCCATCCGACATCACCTACCACGAGCACTTTGTGGAGGCCTACTACGGCTTCATCTGGGGCGACGATGCCAACAAGAAGCGTCACCGCAACTCTTCGGGCTCACGCTTTTCGCCCAATCCCGGCCTCTGCCTGGACGCCTGGCGCGTACCGGAGCGCGAGGACATGGAGGGCCTGATCACCCACGGCCTGGGTCACTCCCTGGCCGACTTCCACTTCCATGGTAGCGCGACCGGAATGCAGCAACCCTGGCTGGAGGAGGGTCTGGGCTACTACCTCTCCTTCGAATTGCTGGGCCGCAACAGTGTCACCTGCAGCGCTTTCGACCCAGGCACCTACGTGCGCCGCGCCAAGGAAGAGGGCAAGAAGGAAATCGGCATGAGCTACCGGGAGATGCTCAACGCCACGGCCCGCGAGTACGCCCCACGCATCGACAGGCTCCTGCTCAAGTACCTATACGCCATGGAGGATGAGGACCTGGCCAAGTCCTGGAGCTTCCTCGACTACGTCGCCACGGACCTGGATCTCACGGGCCAGCGCTGGTTGCGCTCCTGCTGCCGCCTCGCCCGCAACCGGGACACCTTCATGGCGGAGCTGCGCAAGTACACCGAGGAGCTGTACGGCCAGCCGGACGCAGACGGCTCACCTTCCGGGTACCAGGCCGGCAAGGACGTCTTCGATTTCCTGGACAAGCGCTGGCTGAAGTACGCCGAGACGGAACAGATCTCCGGTGCTGACAGGTAGTGGTCCTGCTGGGCTCTAGTGCCTGAAGCGTCGCTGCGGCGAACGCCCGACACGACGAGCACCTCCACCACCGAAGGGCTTTCGGGCTGGAACCATGAAGCCAACCGAGGCACACCGTGTCGTTCAGACCCCATGGAGCAGCCTGCCCAGAACTCTCCCCGCCGAACGCCATCGACTACCTGGACGGCAACGCCGAGCGCTGCCGGAACGTGTGCGCACAGAAGGCGCGACCCCTGGGCTGCTTCCCAAGGGAATACAGGAATCGGGGTAGCAACGTCGCCGGAATCCACAGCGGTTCAAAGAGGGAAGTACCAGCCCCCAACGCACCGTACCGCTGTAGGCTTAGAGTGGGACCCCACGGCCCTATGATCAACATGAGACACCTCTACTCACTCGCAGCAACCCTCGCACTTGGAGCCCCTCTATCCGCACAGTTCCCCAGCGGCTACGTGGACGAACTGGTGGTCAGCACCCCCAACGCCGCTGTCGGGATCACCCACGACGGCAACGATCGGATGTACGTCTGGACCGCCCTGGGGGAAGTGCACTTCCTACTCAATGGAGTCCTCAATCCCCTGGTCGACATCAAGGAAGAGGTCGGCCGGTGGAACGACCTGGGCATGTGCGGGTTTGCCCTGCACCCGGACTTCCTCCTGAACGGGTACATGTACCTGTACTACGTGGTGGACCGACACCACCTGCTCTACTACGGAACCCCCCAGTACGACCCGAACTCCAACCTGTACAACAGCGCGACGATCGGTCGAGTGACGCGCTACACCGCCGACGCCAACACCGGCTTCAAGACCCTGGTGCCCGGCAGTCGCACGATCCTGCTCGGAGACCAGATCGACAACGGTGTCCCGATCGTCTCCACCTCCCACGGGACAGGGGGGATCGGCTTCGGCACGGATGGGACCCTGCTGGTGGCCGCAGGTGACGGAGCTTCCTTCTTTTTTGTGGACACGGGGAATCCTGGCGCCGGGTCATTCGTCACCCAGGCGCTGAGCGACGGCATCATCCGCAGCGAGGAAGCCGTCGGCGCCTTCCGGTCTCAGATGATCGGGAGCCTGAACGGCAAGATCCTTCGCCTCGACCCCGACACCGGCTTGGGCCTGCCGAGCAACCCGTTCTACGAGCCGTCCGACCCCGGATCGGTGCAGTCACGGGTCTGGACATTGGGTTTGCGCAACCCCTTCCGGTTCGACATTCGGCCCGGCACAGGATCCACCGACCCCAGCGCTGGCGATCCGGGCTCGATCTACCTGGGCGACGTGGGATGGAATGACTGGGAGGAGATGGATGTGGTGTCCGAGGCGGGAATGAACATGGGGTGGCCGCTCTTCGAGGGTCTCACCAGGCAGGAGGACTACGTGGCTGCCCTGACGGAGAACCGGGACGCACCCAACCCCCTCTACGACGGGGTGACCTGTCTCCAGCAGTACTTCTACTTCCAGGACCTGATCAAGCAGGAGCGCGAAGACCACAACCCGAGCTTTCGCAATCCTTGTGACAACTCGGTCGCCATCCCCCCCACCACTCCGACGTTCATGCACCGGCGCCCGCGCTTGGAGTGGAGCCATTGGAACACCAAGGCCTACGTCCCGATCTTCCTCAACGGTCTGGCGCGCCGCTCGCTCCTGGGTTCAACCGGCTGCCCGGTGGACGGGACCCCCTTCAAGGGCAACAGCGCCACCGGCGGCCTGACGCTCTCCGGCAAGGGCTTTGGTGCACCCTACAAGGGCCAGTACTTCATCGGGGACTGGGGAGCCAACTGGGTGCGCTCCCTGGTGTTCGACACCCAGGACGTCCTCCAGCAGGTCCTGGAGTTCGGCATCCTTGTTCGCCCGGTGACCTTTGAGGAAGAGCGCAGCTTGGGCGACCTGCTCTATATCCCCTGGTCGCTGAACCAGGTGCGTCGGATCCGATACACCGGTGACAGCAACGCCCCACCCCAGTCGGTCCCCCTGGCGGACGCTCCTTACGGTCCGAGCCCCCGCACTCTACAGCTGGACGGCACGGCCTCTTTTGACCCCGAAGGCGGAGACGTGTCCTTCCTGTGGCAGTTCCCCGATGGAAGCACCTCGACCGAGCCCAGCCCGCGGATTGCCCTCGACAACCCCGGCGGCCTGCCGACGACCCAGGTGGTGAGCCTCACGGTCACCGACGTGAAGGGCGCTACAGACAATACCCTTCTGAACGTCCACATCGACAACACCCCCCCGGTCGTCGATATCACGAGCGTTCAGAATGGCAGCCAATACTCGACGACCGACCTGACCTATGTGAATCTGGCGGCCTCGGTCAGCGACGCCGAGCACGGGCCCACGGACCTCTCCTACCTCTGGCAGGTGTACCTCGTCCACGACAACCACAAGCACCTGGGCGATGAGTTCTTCACGCAGACGGCACAGGCCATACTGTTCCCCTCGTCCTGTTCGGGAACCTCATACGCCTATGAGGTTCGCCTCATTGTGACCGATGCCGATGGCCTGCAGACAACGGACTCTGTGTACCTGTTCCCCGACTGCGCCAGCAGCGGAAGCGTAGCCATCACCTCCCCGGCGTCAGGGGCCGTCATCAACCCCGGCTCCATCGTCGACATCCAGGCCCAGACGACCGGAGCGATCAACCGTGTCGACACCTGGGTGAACGGGGATCAGCTGCTGGGGATGGACTACACCCCCCCCTATCAACTGAGCTGGTCGACGGACACGCCTGGCTCCTATGTCCTGAACGCCTTGGCCATGGTCGACAACGAAGGGTCCGTCTGCTCCCTGGGCGTCCCCATCCAGGTGCGCCAGCCCACACGCGTGACCACGAGCGTCGCGCGCATCCGGGATGACGGCCAGGAGAACAAGATGAACGGCGCGGTCGTCCGCAATGGAGCCGAGCTGGACCTCGGGCTGCACAAGACGACCCCTACCCTGGTCGGTCTGCGGATGTCGTTAGACGTGCCCCCCGGTGCGACGATCACGGGCGCCTGGATCCAGTTCAGTGCCCAGGACCGCAGCACGCTCGGGTCGCAGCTCTCGGTAACCGCCGAGGCCTCCGATCGGGCGAGACCCATCAGGAAGGCCGCCTACGGGCTCTCCTCGCGCCCACGCACCACGGCCGAGGTCGTCTGGAAGCCCGGGATCTGGCGCTACGCCGGCGCGCGTGGAGCCCGGCAGGCGACGCCGGACCTATCCCCACTCCTGCAGGAGCTCGTGGACCGACCCGGCTGGCAGTCCGGCAACCACGCCCTGCTGTTGTTCGAGGGCTTCGGCCAGCGCCGGGCCCAGGCCTTCCAGAAGGGCGACCACTACGAGCCCACCCTCGTGGTGGAGTACGTCCAGTAGGGTCTCAGACGGGGACCTGTCCCCGTTGAGCTTGGAAGGGGGCGAATGCAGGGTGAGGGCCGCGTAAATCAACCCAAAAAGTGTCCACTGGGGGCGATTGCGGTCATGAGAGAGTGTTCGGAAGCGCTCGGCTTCGGCCGGCGCTAAACCCCCACCCTCCCTCGCCATGATCCCCTCCCCTGCAAGCACCTTCCTGTCCGCCCGCACGACTCTTCTTCAGCACGCCGGTCGCGGGCTGTTCCTCGCCCCCGCACTCTTGATCGCAACGACCGCGCTTGGCCAAGATTTCGCTGGAGGAATCGACATCGGTGGCACCCACTCTGCGGTGTCCGTCACCGCCGCGGACCTGGACGGCGACGGGGATGAGGATGTGCTCTCTGCAGCGAGCTACGAGGGCAAGATCCTCTGGTACGAGAACCTTGGCGGGGGTCTCTTCGCATCCGAGCAGGTGATCACCAGCCAGGCCAGCGGCGCCTCGTCGGTCTACGCCAAGGACCTGGATGGCGATGGCGATCTGGACGTACTCTCGGCATCCGCAAACGACAACAAGATCGCCTGGTACGAGAATCGCCTGAACCAGCTGGAGCAGGACTTCGGTCCACAGAAACTCCTCACAAAGGGCGCCATCGGAGCAAGCTCCGTCTTCGCTACCGACCTGGACGGTGATGGCGATGCGGACGTGCTGTCGGCATCAAGCACAAACAACACCATCGCCTGGTACAAGAACGGCGGCAATAAGCAGTTCGGAGACGACTGGTTGATCACGAGCAATGCAGTGGGCGCCACGTGCGTCTATGCCGCAGACCTGGACGGGGATGGGGATGCAGACGTGCTCTCGGCGTCCTACACCGACGACACGATCGCCTGGTATGAGAACCTGGGCAACGATCTGTTCGGACCCCGCCAGGTGCTCACGGCCTATGCAGATGGTGCCCGGGCCGTCCATGCCGTTGACCTGGACGGCGACGGGGACGTGGATGTGCTCTCCGCATCGGAGAATGACGACAAGATCGCGTGGTATGAGAACCTGGGAGGGGGCTCATTCGGCCCTCAGCAGGTGATCTCCAGCCTGGCGGACCAGGCCAGGTCGGTGTATGCCGCGGACCTCGACGGTGATGGTGACCTAGACGTCCTCTCGGCACATACCTATACACCCCTTCCCTCCGTCTCAATGGGCGCGATTACCTGGCATGAGAATCTGGGTGGAGGCGTATTCGGGTGGCGGCAGAACATCGGCCTCATGAGCCCGGGTTGCACATCGGTTCATGCCACCGACCTGGATGGCGATGGGGATGCGGATGTCGTGGCAACTTCAAAGGGCCAGTCCATCGGCTCATCGTGGTATGGCTGCCTAAAGTGGTTCGAGCAGCTTGGCCCCCCCGACTGCAACGGCAACGGCACCCCGGACAGCCAGGACATCGCAAGCGGCACGAGCACGGACTGTAACTCCAACGGGATACCCGACGAATGTGAGATCGCGGACGATCCGAGCCTTGACCTGGACCTGGACGGAACCCTCGACAGTTGCCAGTGCACCTTCGCGCTCTTCTGCGCCTCCAATCTGAACTCCACCGGGATGATGGGCACCATCGGCTATTCGGGGTCGGCCAGCATTCTGGCGAATGACCTGACCCTCACGGCCAACAACCTGCCCACCAACCAGATCGGCATGTTCATCTACGGCGCAAACGAGTACTACAAGAGCCTGGGCGACGGCCAGCTGTGCGTCGGGCCCAAGGTCTTCCGCATCAAGCCGGTGGTCAGCACGGGCTTCACGGGCAGTGTGGCGCTTGCCCTGAACTACGGCGCACTGCCATCCGGCGGGCAGGTGACCGCATTCTCCACCTGGCACTTTCAGTTGTGGTATCGAGATCCCGCTGGAGGCCTCGCGGGTTCCAACACGACGTCTGGACTGAAGGTCACGTTCTGTCCCTAGGTGGTCGAAGCAACCCCCCACCGAGAGGGCTGCCTCCGGCGGCGGCGTGCCCGCCAGCGGAGGCTCCCTGTGCAACGGCAACACCTGCGCTTCCAGTTCTGCACCGTGATGGCATGAATCCCTCGCGGTTCTCGAAGGGCATCGCAGGTCTGATCTACTGATCGGGCTTCAGCGGCAGCGCTGGCAGGGCTCGGATCGACTCGATCGAGCGTAGGAGGACGAGACTCACTATCCTCTACCCTCGTTCACAACTACTCGAACCCGAGGCCCTTCCATGGGCACAAGGATCATGGCCCCTACGCCCGATCGACTTCCTCGCCTGCTGCTGGCGACCATTGGCTCCCTAGCACTCTCCCCATCCCTTGAGGCCAGCCAAGAGTTGCGAGTGGCCAACCTGTTCGGTGACCACATGGTCTTGCAGCGGGAGAAGCCCATTCGCATCTGGGGCTGGGGAGCACCCGGAGAGGAGATCCGCGTGGGGTTCGCCATGGGGACAACGTCCGAACGCAAGGGAACGGTACAAGCCACCCCGGACGGCCAATGGGAGGTCACACTTGAGGCCCTGCCCTCAGCAAACTTCGTGGGAAGCGATCTGGTCGTGGAGAGCGACGGGGGCGTTCACCGTTTCGTCGACGTCCTCGTCGGGGATGTCTGGGTCTGTGGTGGCCAGAGCAACATGGAGTGGACCCTGCGCTCCTCGCGGGACGCGGACCTGGAGGTGGAGTCGGCGGACATGCAGGAGGTACGCTACCTACGCTTGCCGAAGGTCGCTCACCTGGAGCCCCAGGAGGACTTCCCCGTACGCGCTGGCGAAAATGGCGGCCCGTGGCGGCGCTGCATCCCCGAAGAGGCCGCCGACTGCACGGGAGTCGGGTACTACTTCGCCCGACGCATGCGACGGCGACTGGACGTGCCGATCGGCCTCATCGACGCCTCCTGGGGTGGGACCATGGCACAGCACTGGGTCACACAGGACACCCTGCGCGGCTTCCCCGAGATGCAGAGCTACTTCGACGAGTTCGAGGCCCGGCTCAGCGCATGGCGTGAGGGCGGCGGCGAGGAGGGCGCGGCTCTACGCTACGCCGAAGACGTCGCTGCCTGGGAGACCGCGCGTGCCGCGGCCGTAGCGGCCGGGGAGCGCGAGCCCCGGCGACCGGACAAGCGCCAATACGAGGACCCCGCAGCCCAGGGGCAGCCGGGCGGAATGCTGAATGGCGTCATCCGGCCCATCGCCCGAGCCCGGGTGCGGGGCGTGCTCTTCTACCAGGGTGAGAACAACTCCTTCGGTGAGAGCTGGAAGCCCTTCCACCAGACCTTCCCCGCCGTGATTTCCGACTGGCGTGCGCTCTTCGACGAGCCGCAGCTGCCCTTCGGGATCATCCAGATCGCGGGCTGGAGCAACCGGCGCTCCATGACCTACGACATGAACCACCACACCAACATCGTGCGCGAGCTGCAGCACATCACCTGGCAGCGGACGGCGAACACGGGCCTGATCGTGACCTACGACACGAACTCCAACGGCAGTATCCACCCCGGGCGCAAGCTGCCCGTGGGCGAGCGGGCGGCGCGCTGGGCCCTGTCCGAGGTCCACGGGATCAAGCGCTACCGTTCAGATGAGGCGCTCGAGTGGCGTGGCCCTCTGTATGAGTCGATGCAGATTGAGGCCGGCAAGATCACAATCCGCTTCGTTCAGGATACGGCCAACGGTCTACGCCTCGACCAGGACGAAGAGGTGGGCTTCTACGTCGCTGGGGCGGACAAGGAGTTCCACCATGCCCGGGTGCGCGTCCAGGGTGGCGACAGCTCTCTCGTGATCTGGAGCGATGAGGTCCCCGAACCTGTTGCCGCCCGTTACGGCTGGTCCAACCTCCCGGCAGGAGGCCTGATGAACTCCCGGGAATTGCCCGCCTTTCCCTTCCGCACGGACACCTGGCCCCTCACCCCCCACCAGTCCACGGGCTCCTACCAGGTGCCGGTGGACTGACCCCTCCCGGCCGACGTGCCGGGCGCCTGGCAGCCTCAGGCTCAGCGCGCGCCCAGGAGCGGCTTGAGCACCGACTCAAGCGCATCCGCGTAGCGCATCATCCCCAGATCGTTCGGGTGCGACGCATCCACCGTTCCCTCCCCGTCCGTGCCCAGGAAGGGCACGTCCGCAAGGTAGTGAATATCTGTAACCCCTTCCGCCGCCAGCTCCTCATGGGCGCGGCGTAGCGCAGCCTGGTTCTTGTCGTGGAAGGCGTCCCGCGCAGGAAGAAACACCGAGCTGGGCATGCGGCGATCCTCCACGAGCAGGATCGGTGTCTCGGGCCGCGCGGCTCGAAGCTGGCGAACGAGCGGCCCCGCGCGCGCGCTGACGTCCTCCGGGCCCATGTTGGGCAGGCAGTCGATCACGTAGCAGGAGGCCTCGATCTCCGCGATCAGCGCGCCCACCTCCGCTTCCATGCGCCCGTTGCCGCTGAACCCCAGGTTGAGCACGGGCGTATCCAAGCGACGATGGAGGATATTCGTAAAGGCCATCCCCGGCCTTGATGCGCAGGCACCTTGAGCGATCGAGGTCCCGTAGTAGACGATCGGTGGCTCGCGGCGGGGCAGCACTCGTTTGAAGCGAGCTCCTTCGGGCACGTCGATGGTGAGCGATTCCACCCCGTTGTAGAGCGGCAGGTAGAGAAGGTACTCACGCTCACCGTCCCTCACCCCCGCGACGCTCAACTGATACTCCTGCGTTCGTGGCATACCACAGGCCACCCAGCGCCATCCCGCTCCGTCCGAGGCATACAGATCCACCCCACTGACACCGGTCGCTGGCATGTGAACCATATCCAGGTCAGGAAGGTTCAGCTTGACATTGAAGTTCAGATTCGTTGCCGAGGTTCGGAAACGGGCCGCCATCCCCGCCGTGTGCTGGCCAAGGCGCCAGACAACCGGCCGCACCTTCTCCTTTGCACGTTGCGGCAGCCGAGAATAGAAACGCTCCGTCTCCTCCCAACCACGACCTTCCACACCCCATTCCGCGACATCGTGCCGAACGAATCCTGTGGTCGGTCGCGAATCCGCTGAGTCCTCCTGCATGCCAAGCGCTACCGCGCTCGTCGTCACGGCAAGAAAATCCCGTCTGCCCAATCGAAGTTCGCGTGCCATGGGCCCCAGTGTAGCGTGGGGCCTGCCCACCTCACGCACCAGAAATACACTCGGGCACATGGGGATGAAGGCGGTCACGGGATGTCGCTGGCCACCAGGCTCGGGCCAACGCGATCCACCAGCTCTCAGGCAGACCTCATTGGATCACCGCGATTTGTGCAACCCTGTAGCCTGGGGGACTAGTGTGAATATGAACGTCCCAACAACCAACAGCCTCTGTCGGCTCTTCGCATGCATCGCTATCGTCACGCCTGCGCGTGCCCAGACCATCAACGAAACAGCCAAGCTCCTGCCTGCCGATGGAGCGACATCTGACTACTTCGGTCAAGATGTCGCAATTGAGGGAACGACGGCGGTAATTGCCTCGCCGGGGGATGATGACCTGGGCGGCAACTCGGGGTCCGTCTACCTGTTCGACACGGCGACTGAAACCCAGACGGTGAAGCTGCTCCCCCTGGACGGTGACGTCTCGGACTCATTTGGCTGCTCGGTGGCCATTTCTGGAACAACCGTACTCGTTGGGGCATTTTCGGACGACGACCTGGGCGAGCGCTCGGGTTCGGCCTACCTGTTCGACGCAACAACCGGAGCGCAGATCGCAAAGCTCCTCGCGGCAGATGGTGACACCTATGACATGTTTGGCTTCTCCGTCGCACTCAAGGGCAATACCGCAGTCATCGGAGCTCCAGGAGACGCCTGCGGAATGCTCAGCTGCGGCTCCGTCTATCTGTTTGACACAACCACCGGTTCTCAGATCGGAAAGCTGGTAGCCGCTGATGCCTCGGCAAACGCAACCTTCGGCTGGTCCGTCTCGACCGACGGGAAAAAGGTCCTCATCGGAGCTCCGGGCGACAATGCTCCGGCTCTAGATTCCGGATCCGCTTACCTGTTCGACCTGCCGAGTCAAACGGAACTCTTCAAGCTCGTCCCCACCAACGGTGCCTATGCTGACATGTTCGGGACAAGCGTGGCTATTGATGGGGCGACGGCGCTCATCGGGGCGCCCTATAACGACGACCTTGGGGGTCAATGCGGGGCAGCCTACGCCTTTGATACAGGAACCGGAGCTCAGACATCCAAGCTGCTTTCGCCCGATGGTGCGACGGCGATCTGGTTCGGGTACTCCGTTTCGGTCGCTGGCTCAACTGCCCTGATCGGAGCCCCTGCGGCCATCGACAATGGCGCGTGGTCCGGCTCAGCGCAGCTCATCGACCTGACCACGGGTGCCCTGATAACCAAGCTTCTCCCAAGTGACGGAGCAAAGGGTGACTTTTTTGCCGTCACCGCCGCCATGGATGGGACGCGGGCCATCGGCGGTGCCTACTTCAAGGATGACCTGGGGACCGACTCCGGCGCCGCTTATGTCTTCACCCTGCCCGGGGGGGGGTGCAACGTCGTGTTCTGTGACACCGATGCCAATAACGTCGGTGACGTCACCCTGAGCACCTGTGACTGCTCTGGGGGGTCGATCACCCTCGATCTGAGCACCAGCTTCGTCGGGCAGTTCACCTACCCACTCGTTGGCCTGGGAACGACCGCGGTAAGTCCAACGGGAGTCTCCCAGCTGTGCCTGGCCGGCTCAGCGATCGGCCGCTACACCAAGGACGCGGGTGCGATCAGCGCTGTGGGCACGTTCAGCGTCGACCTCCTAAATGCCAACTCCGCCCCCGGCGGCGGGGTACCCACCATTGGCGGGGCCCTATGCAATGGCAACACCTGGCGCTTCCAGTACTGGCATCGTGCCGGCATGAACCCCTCCAGGTTCTCGAAGGGCATCTCCGGCACGATCAACTGAATTCTGATGCAGCCGGCAACAGGGGGGGAGTCCCTTTGGGCCCAGACTCAGGATTCTTGGAACGCGCCCAAGGTCGTGGTCCAGTTGATGGTGTCATTGTGTGAATGGGTGAAACCGATGGTGCGTTCATACTCCACCGTCGCAGGGGATCGATAGGCAATGACATAGGTCCGCCGCCACCCGTCCGTAGGGTTGCCACCCGAACCGTGCACAACCCACTCATCGTGGACCGTTATCCCACCGCGCCGGACCTCCAGGTACTCGACGCTCTCCTCGCTCGCAACGTCCGCCACGAGGGTGTGCCCCTCCTCACGACTGCCTGTCGCGGAGCGATGCGGTCTCAGCGTCTTCGCGCTTCCCGATCCTGGAATACAGCGCAGGCAGCCATTGGCCTTCAGTGAGTCATCCATGGCCAATGAACACGTCACCGTACGCGTGTCCGGTGTTCCCTCAGGCCAGTAGCCCTGATCCTGATGCCACGCGAACTGAGCGCCGGGGCGACGGGGCTTCTTCGCCAAGAACTGATCGTAGTCGAGCCGGATATCGTCTCCGATCAACTGCCCGGCTATCCCACTGGACGCCGCCTCGAACACGTTCCCTTGCAGATCCGGCATATAGACCCGGGGCAACATCGCATTGATCAGCGCGTAGTCTTCGAACTGGCGATCATAGGGCCCGCTCATGTCGCAGAAATCCCGGCCCATCCCCGGCACCTCATTGCGCATGAAGCGGCCATAGCTGGGCTCAAGCTGACAGACCTCCTCTTCAGTCAGAACCCCCGGGAGGTGGACGTAGCCGAGACGCCGGAACTGGGCGATCTGCTCAGCGCTCAGGATGTAGGGTCGGGCTAGCGGAGTGTCGCTCAAGGTGCACCGGGGTGGCGGAAGCGGAGCGCCTGTGCTCCGCGGCCACCGTACTCAATATGCGTCGAAGCGGTGCGTGGTTTCCTGCACGTATTGTTCGCCGGGCTGCAGAACCACCGATGGGTATTGGGGGTGATTGACCGCATCGGGAAACCCCTGCACTTCGAGGCACAGGGCCTGTCGGGTGGCGAATAATTGGAGGGCGGGCTGTGTTGTGAACACCTCCATGCGCCGCCCCGTGGCCCCATGGCTCAGCGTCGCCGCTGGCGCTCCAGGCTCAAGAACGAACGTATGATCGAACGGATCCGACCCCAATCGCCTTGGGGACGTGAAGTCGAGCGCTGTCCCCTCCACGGACTGGATTGCTCCCGTCGGGATCAGGTCGTCGTCCGTCGGCACACACTGAGCGGCATGGAGCGCCAACTCGTGCTCCTCGACGGCTCCCCCAAGATTCCAGTACGCGTGATTGGTCAGGTTCACGGGAGTCGGGCGGTCGGTCGTCGCATGGTAGCGAATGACCAGCTCATCGCTCTCAGCTAGCGCATAAGTCACCCGAACGTCCAGAGAGCCGGGGTAGCCATCGGCACCGTCCGGACTTCGCACCTCAAAGGTGACAGAGGAGTCAGAAGGCTCAGCATCCCAGACAAGTTTCTCCAGCGACTGCTCCCCACCGCCATGCAAGTGGTGCTCCCCTTCATTGCGGGTCAACTCATAGACCTCGCCCTCCAAAGCGAATCGGGCACGGCAGATCCTGTTGGCAACGCGACCGACTGTGACCCCGGCGTAGCGCTGATCTTTGGCGTGGCACAGAACGTCCGCGAAACGGCCCTCGCGATCCGGAACCAAAACCTCGACCAGAGCCGCCCCAAGCGGCGACAGCCGGACACTGAGGCCCGACGCATTCCGGATCAGGTGGGTGCCAGGGGAGGACGTCATCAGGACAGGATCCGGGTCAGCACATTGCCGTGGACGTCCGTCAAGCGCACGTCTCGACCGGCGTAGCGGTAGGTGAGGCGCTTGTGGTCGAGCCCCAGCTGGTGCAGGACCGTGGCCCACAGGTCGTACACATCACAGCGATCTTCGACGACGTGGTAGCCAAACTCATCCGTCTGCCCATAGATCGTTCCCCCACGTACGCCGCCGCCCGCGAGAAAGACGCTGAAGCCGTAGGGGTTGTGGTCCCTTCCGTCCGAGCCTTGAGAGAAGGGTGTGCGGCCGAACTCGCCAGCCCAGATGATCAGGGTCTCCTCGAGCAGACCCCGACAGCGCAGGTCCTTGATGAGGCCCGCGATCGGCTGGTCCACCTGGTAGGCCATCGCTGCGTGCCCGGCCTTGAGTGCTCCGTGCTGATCCCAGGGGTTGGGTGCACCACCTGCACCGATACCCTTCGTGATACAGCTCAGCTCGATGAAGCGTACACCGCGCTCAACCAGGCGACGGGCCAGGAGACACTGGCGGGCATAGGCCGCCTTCGTCGGCTCCGGGGCGTCCAGCCCGTAGAGCTTGCGGGTGGCCGCGGTCTCCCCCGACACTTCACACACCTCCGGCACGGCAGCCTGCATGCGATAGGCCGTCTCGTAGTTTCGGATGGCCGCCTCCAGTTGAGGGTCCGAAGTGTCCCGCGTACGGCGGCGGTCGAGGCGCTCGACCAGATCCAGGTGACGCCGTTGATCCGCCGCATCGAGCCCTGGAACGATGTTGTGCACGGCTGGGCTCCGGTCCGCCGAGACGACCGAGGCCTGATGGTGGGCCGGGAGAAAACCACTGCTGAAGAGACCCACCCCACCATGAGGAGCAACCGCACCCCCGGACTGCAGCACGACGAATCCGGGCAGGTTCTGGTTCTCGCTGCCCAGCCCATAGTTCATCCAAGCGCCCGCACTCGGGTGCCCCATGAACGGAAAGCCGGTATGCATGAGGTAGTTCCCCTGCGCGTGCTCGTTGACGGAGCTCGTCATCGAACGCACGACCGCAAGCTCATCGGCCACGCTCCCGATCTCCGGGAACATCGAACTGACCGGAATACCGCTCTCCCCGCGGCGACTGAACGTGAAGGGCGAGGCCATCACATTGCCATTCTGGTTGAACTGTGT
Source organism: Planctomycetota bacterium (assembly GCA_002720975.1). Classification (GTDB taxonomy): domain Bacteria; phylum Planctomycetota; class UBA1135; order UBA1135. The sequence goes on from PBIX01000042.1 coordinate 22,096, forward strand.
GCGCTCCACCGGCACGGGCATGGGCTTGCCGTGCAGACGCTGCAGCATCGGCTTTGGATCGAAGGAGTCGACCTGGGAAACGCCTCCGGACATGAAGCAGAAGATCACGTGCTTCGCCCTCGGCAGGTGGTGCGCAACCTGTCGACCATCCACCAGGTCGGGCAGGCCCCCCTCACCCATGAGGCCCTTCAAGGCCAGCATGCCGAAACCGTTGGACGTCTGGCGCAGAAGCTCGCGCCGTGAGAAATGGAGACCGCTCATCACGTTACCTACCTCAGGTAGAGGAACTCCTTGAGGTTGTAGAGCACGTGGGCCACTCGGGCCCAGGACTCTTCCTCGCGAATGGGCTGCCCCAGCTCTTCCAGGTCACGATTGGCGGTCGCGATCGCCCCATCCAGCTCGAGGACTGTGGCCCGCGCACCCGCATCCAACGCCCCGAGTACCTCGGCGCGCCCCACAAAGCCGCTCCCTGACGCCGAGGCCAGCACCTCCTCCGCAGACAGAGCCCTGAGATGGAGCCGCGCCTCGAAGAGGATGCCCTTGAGCAGACGACCCCCGGAGGGCGCGCCATGGCGCAGTCCAAAGAGGAGCTGGCTCTCGCCCGGCTTGAACGTCGCTCGCCCCCCCTTCCTGTAGGGCGTCCCGTAGAGCGCTCCATTCCGGTAGCACCGGATGAGACCATCCGCATCGTAGGCGATGGCGAGGTGCACGGGTTCGGGAGCGGTGGCGGACTCGACCTCGGCGGCAAAGCTCTGGGTGCGCTGAAAGTTGTTCGAGCCCGCTATCCACTGGCCGGGAGCCTGCTCTCCGTAGACGATCGAGTCGAAGACGCCTCCGCCAAGATCCTGCAGCGTAAGCACCCCGCCGCCGCGTTGATCGAGGTCCGATAGTTGCACCCAGGCCTCCAGTGTCTTCTCGCTGACCTGGGTCGATATGGCGGGCGTCGAGACATGCCCGCCGCCGTCGAGGCGCAGCCCCCCACCCTCCAGTCGCGCCGTCCCGTGCAACTGACCGTGGAGCATGCCGACGGTGTCCATCACGCCCGCACGGAAATCCCAGCGTGCGAAGGGGAGGGGACCGCTCGGGGCCTGCTCCCCTCCAAGCTCATCCAGCAGGCGGGCCCGCACCGGGTTGAGAATGGAATCGCGCTGGGCGAGCTTTCCGGCGAGCTCCACCTCCAGCCCTCGACGGCGCTCTTGCTCCGCATGGATGGCGGAACCACAACTCTCGGCGTAGGCACTCAGGGCCGTGATCTCCTCCCCATCAGGCGCACGACCGGTGGCGGTCTCGAACATGTGGGCCAGAGCGGCATCCTCATCCGAGCCAGCACCGCGGGCGCGCATGCTCGCCCCCCAGCTCTTCGCAAGATCGCGCACCAGGGGATCGTTCAACATGGTCAACGCCTGAGCCGGGACGTTGGTGACCTGACGCGAACCCACCGGGGCAAATGGCACGGGCGCGTCGAAGCTCTGGAGGAAGGCATCCCGGACATTGCGGCGCGACTCCACGTAGACGCCGCGCCGGGACGTACCGGAATTCGGTCCGAAGCCGGGGCCGAACATGCGCTCGTCCAATCGCCCCGCGGCCGCAAAGAGCGAGTCGCGAATAGCCTCGGCATCCAACCGGCGAACGTTCGCATGGGAGAGCCAACTGTTCCCGGGGTCCAACGCCAAGGCCGCAGGGGACGCCGTGGAGCTCAGTTGCCAGGTCTTGGAAAGGAGCAAGAAACGAATCGTCTCCTTGATGGACCAGCCGTTCTCAACCATGCGCGCCGAGAGGTAGTCCAGCAGCTCGGGATGGGAGGGCTCCGTGCCCAGGCGGCCGAAGTTGTCCGGTGTCGTCACGAGTCCCTGGCCAAAGAGGTGGTGCCAGATCCGATTGGTGATCACCCGCGCCGTGAGGGGATTGTCCGCACGCAGAAGATCCTCTGCCAGTTCCAGGCGTCCTTCCGCACCGGGCTCATAGGGCTCGGGGTCAATCGCCTCAAGGAACCGACGCGGGATGACTTCTCCGGGGTTTCGGTGGTCCCCACGCACGAAGAGCGCCTGATCCGCGGAGTCGGCCTCGACGATGCCAGGCACGCGCGTCGGGAGAGGCACGGTGGCCTCCAGCGCGCGATACTCGCCGACCAGCGCGGACACCTCTGGAAGCTGGGCGAGGTCGTTGGCGAGCAGGCCCCCGCGCAGGCAGGCGTCGAGCAACAGAGCCTGTTGATCGGTGGACTCTGAACACTCCCAGCCCTCGATGGCCTCGTTGATCCGATGCGTGATCTGCTCGGAAAGTTCGTCCATGGACCGAGGCGTGTCCGTGAAGGCCAGGATCGAACAAACGTCCAGGATCGGGTCGGAGGGTCGGCCCGCCCCCTTCTTGGACATCCGGACTTCACGCACGCCAAACCACGAGCGGTCGCCGCCGCCGACCTCAATGGGAGCGTCCTGACCCGTGTAGAGATCGAGGTGGACGCGGTCCCCATCCCAGTAGGACAGGTCCAGGCGCGACCACGACCAGTTGTCACTCTTGATCTCGCTGATGGGAAAGACCGTGCCTGAGCGCGGGTAGTCCTGCACCGCATAGCGCAGCTTGGCCCCTCCTCCGCCCAGGACCCGGAACCAGAGCTCGTACTCACCCTCGAGGGAGAAGTGCGCGGACTGCAGGACGCCGCGGTGCCGACTGGAGAGGAGGTGGGTGTAGACCCCTGCCGGGTAGATCCCGCTCAGCACCTGCTCGCCCGCAGGAGCGACCGCGAACTCACCCGCGGGTGACGCTTCTCCACCGAGGCCGTTCCCCGAGGGATACCACTCGCCCATTCCGGTGGCGTTGGTGAGGTTCCAGCGCCTCTCGTACTCTACCGGTGGTCCGCTCTTCTGCGCGGCGGCGCGCGCCGCCTCCCAGGCCTCGTCAAAAGAGAGCCCCTCGCCTAAGCGCTGCTCCAGGTTCCATAGCAGGTGCAGAGGATGGTCCCGGCTCTTGGCCTGCTCGCGCAGCTCATCGGACGGCTCCTGCCGCCTGCTCTCCCACCCACCCCAAGCCTCAGCCAGGGCCGAGCGGATCGAGGCCTTGAGCTCACCGAGCTCCCTCTTGTGTCGCTGCTGTGCTTCGGCTGTATTGACGTCCAGCATGGCCGGCCGGGACGAACCCAGGATGCCGAAGAGCGCGTAGTAGTCCGCCTGGCTGATCGCGTCGAACTTGTGGTCGTGACACCGCGCACAGGAGACGGTCTGAGCCAGAAAGGTCTTGCTGAAGACGTTGATCTGATCGTCGGTGAAGCGCACCTTCTCATCGAGCGCATCGGTGGGCGCAAACCCATGGAACACGAAGCGCCAATGCGCCGTTCCGATGGCGGACTCGTTGATCCCCAGGTCGGCATTCACGCGCGGCTCGCTGAGCAGGTCCCCGGCGATCTGCTCGCGCACGAACTGGTCGTAGGGCAGGTCCTGATTGAAAGCCCGGATCAGATAGTCGCGATAACGGTAGGCGTGAGGGATGCGCGGATCACCCTCCGATCCATGCGAGTCCGCGTAGCGCATGAGGTCCATCCAATGCCGCGCCCACCGCTCGCCGTAGCGGGGTGAGGCGAGCAGTCGATCGACGAGGTGCGCCATGGCCTCCGGGTCCTCGTCCGTAAGGAACTGTTGGATCTCCTCCGGCGTTGGAGGCAAGCCAACGAGGGTGTAGTACAGGCGCCGAACCAGCGTCCGGCGTTCTGCCGCAGGGCCGGGCACCAGGCCGTGCGCCCCCATGCCCTGCTGAATGAACCGGTCGACGGGGTGCTCGGACCAGTCATCGGCCTCCGGCAGCTCGGGCACCACGATGGGCCTGAGGCTCCACCACTCCTTGCGCCGCTCAATCTGCGCAGCCCATGAGGTCAACGCCTTGAGTTCCTGACTCGAGGGCGGTGCATCCCGAGGATCGTAAGCCCCATTGCGAATCCACTCCTCGAAGTCTGCGACAACCGCTGCATCCAGCTTGCTGCCGTCCTCTGGCATCTCCAAGCCATCAATCTCGTGACGCATGACCCGCAGGATGAGGCTCTGATCCGGGTCCCCTGGAACAACGGCAAATCCCGAGTCCGACTCCATGCGCATCCGCTCCCGGCCATCAAGGGCCAGACCGCCTCGGGCTTTGTCCACGCTATTGTGACAGGCGTAGCAATGCTCGATCAGGACAGGCCGGATGCGAGCCTCGAAATGCTCTTCCTGCTGCGTCGCTGTACTCTGCACCTGCGCCCCAAGAACACTGGTCCAGGTAGCCACCATGAGCAGGGGGGTGAGCGAGTAGCGGAGGGGGCTCATGATCTGCGGTACAGGCTCTCGCCGGTACGGAAATTGTACCCGCGCTACCCGTTTCATCGCAGGTATCGCTCGTCCGGCGGTCCAACCGGACACGACCCACATGGGGTATCCTGCGTCGCGCTGGTTGAAACCCCTGCCCGTCCCTCCCCACCGCATGGAGCACATTCCGTCCGCGCTTTCGCGTCGATCTGATAGTCATCCTACCAGGCACCACCTCATGAAACCCTCACTGCTACTGCACACGCTGTTGGTCGCCCCCTTGCCGCTGGTCTCCACCCACATGGTGGACGACGAGGCCTATCGACTGCCTCCCCCGGAGGTGGTCGAGCTGGTTGACGCCGCGTCCCCGCCCTCGCTGAGCATCAGCCCCGATGGCCGCTGGGCACTGGGAGTCGAGCCCGACACCCTGCCGTCTATCGCCGATGTCTCGCGGCCCATGCTGCGCCTTGCGGGGCTGCGTATCGACCCCACCGCCAATGCCCGCCACCGCAGCTCGTTCAACCGCGGTCTCTTCCTGCGGGATCTCACTAGCAGCCAAGAGACCCGCATACTCCTCCCCATGGGCTCGCGCCTGGTTGGAGTACGCTGGTCGCACACCTCGCGGCACTTCGCCTACACCCTGCTCACGGATTCCGGCACATCCCTGTGGGTGGCCCGCGTCAGCGCACCCCGGGCCGCATTCGAGGCCAGCCGCAGGGTCTCCTCGGTGCTGGGTTCCGGCTATCAGTGGAGCCCCGACGGGACGAGCCTGATCGTCACCGAGGTGCCCGCCAAGCGCGGGGCGCCCCCCGTCAAGCCCCTGGTGCCCACCGGCCCCAATGTCCGCGAGACCAGTGGCTCCAGCTCGCCCCTGCGCACCTACCAGGATCTGCTCTCCAGCACACACGACGAGGCACTGTTTGAGTACTACGCCACGAGTGCGCTCAACCGCATCGACCTCTCCAGCGGCCTGCGCACTCCCATCGGGCCGCCGGCTCTTTACGGCTCAGTCTCCTCGTCCCCCGACAGCGGACACCTGTTGGTAACCACCATCCAGCGCCCCTTCTCCTATCTCATGCCCGCCTATCTCTTCGGCCACAACGTCGAGGTCTGGGACGCGGACGGCCAGATCGAGAAGCGGGTGGTCAGCGTCCCCATCGCGGAGGGCATTCCTCTGCACGGCGTGCGCACGGGACCGCGCAGCATCGGCTGGCGTCCTGGGCACCCGGCGACGCTGGTCTGGACCGAGGCGCTGGACGGCGGAGACCCCAAGAAGGAGGTCCCCCACCGCGATCGGTGCATGCTGGCGGAGCCCTTTGGCGGAGAGGTGCGCGAGGCGTTCCGGACCGAGTTCCGGTTGCGTGGGATCAGCTGGCTGCAGGACGGCCACCGCGCCCTGGCCAGAGAATACGACCGCGACCGCCGCTGGAACCTGATCTGGCTGCGGGACATCGACAATCCTGACGCCGAGCCACGCCTGGTCGAGGACCGCAGCAGCAACGACCGCTATGGAGATCCAGGCTCGCCACTCACCCTGGTCGACGCCAGCGGCGATCGACTGGTGCGCGTGGATGGACCCTGGATCCACCGCAGCGGCCAGGGTGCTGGGCCTGCGGGCGCGCGACCATTCCTGGATCGACAGAACCTGGAGACCCTGAAGAGCGAACGCCTCTGGCAGTGCGAGGAGAGGACGTATGAATCCGTGGCGGCCCTCATCGACGTGACGGCCTCCGGGCCGGTCTTCATGACGCGCTGCGAGACTGCCAGTAAGCCACCCAACTACCGCCTGCATAGCGGCGAGAAGGTCCAAGCCCTGACGGACTACGCCGACCCGACGCCGCAGCTTCGGGGAATCACCAAGCAGCTCGTCACCTACGAGCGCGCCGATGGGGTCGCCTTGTCTTCGATCCTCTACCTCCCTGCGGGCTATGAGGAGGGCACGCGCCTGCCGCTGGTGGTGTGGGCCTACCCCCGTGAGTTCAGTGACCCCAAGACCGCCGGCCAGGTGGGTGGCAGCCCCCATCGCTTCACGCGCATCGGCGGCTCCTCGCACCTGTTCTTTCTGACCCAGGGCTACGCCATCATGGACGCCGCGACGATGCCGGTGATCGGTGATGCCGAGACCATGAACGACACGTTCATCGAGCAGATCGTGGCCGCGGCCCAGGCCGCCATCGACAAGGCCGTGGAGATGGGGGTCGCCGATCCCACGCGCGTCGGCGTCGGGGGGCACAGCTACGGGGCCTTCATGACGGCCAACCTGCTCGCCCACTGCGACCTCTTCAGCGCCGGTGTGGCACGCAGCGGCGCCTATAACCGGACCCTGACGCCCTTCGGCTTCCAGTCGGAGCGGCGCACCTTGTGGGAGGCACCCGAGATCTACTTCGCCATCTCGCCCTTCATGCACGCCAACAAGATCAATGAGCCGATCCTGCTCCTGCACGGCGAGATCGACAACAACTCAGGTACCTTCCCGGTGCAGTCGTCACGGCTGTACCAGGGCATCAAGGGCAACGGAGGGACAGCGAGGCTGGTCTACCTGCCCAACGAGAGCCATGGGTATCGCGCCCGCGAGTCGGTGCTTCACACGCTGGCCGAGATGATCGACTGGTTCGACAAGCACGTGAAGAATGCCAGTCCCAAGCCCTCAAGCAGTGACGTCCTCGACAAGTAGAACCCGGCGCCCGGTGAAGAGCGCTCACCGGGCGCGGTAGCGCACCTCTCCTCCCACCAGGGTCAACTCGACCCGGGCCTCGCCCAGCTTCTCGGCGGGCATGGTGAGGATGTCATGGGACAGGACCACCATGTCCGCCAGCTTGCCGGGTTCAAGGGAGCCCTTGATCTTGTCTTCGAAGGCAGCGTAGGCCGCGTTCAGTGTGGCCGCGCGCAGGGCCTGGTCGCGCGTCATGCGCTGGCCCGGTTCGAAGATCTCGCCGTTCTTCATGCGCCGGGTCACCGCGGCCCGGAAGTTGGCCAGGGGGTCCACGTCCTCCACGGGCGCATCGGTCCCTTGGGTGACCACGGCTCCCGAGCGCAGCAGGTCGAGGGCACGGTACGCCCCGCTCGCGCTGCGCTCGGGTCCGATGCGGCTGGGCACCCAGGGCCCGTCCGACACGCAGTGGATGGCCTGCATGGAGGCGATCACCCCCATGCGCGCAAAGCGCGGCAGGTCGTCGGGGTGCAGGTGCTGGGCGTGCTCGATCCGCCAGCGCCGGTCGGCACCTCGGGTCTCCCCTCCCTGAAGGGAATCGAAAGCCCGCTGATAGACATCCAGAACCTCACGATTGCCATGGTCGCCAATGGCGTGCACGCACAGCTGAAGGTCGTGTTCCAGCGCCAGGGTGGCGACCGCCTCCATCTGCTCAGGAGAGAGCAGTCGCAGGCCGTGGGTGTCCGGCAGGTCTGTGTAGGGTTCGAGCAGCCAGGCACCGTGGGAGCCCAGGGCCCCGTCGATGGTGCGCTTGATGGCCGCCACGGTCAGGTGGTGGTCTCCCACGCCGACAACCCGGGCCTCCGGCATGGCGCGCGCGAGGATCTCCACGGGCTCGTTGAGCATCACCCATAGGCGCACGCGCAGCTCGCCCGCCAGGGCCATGGTCTTGAAGGCGCTCGCCGTCCTCAGGCTGGTGCCCGCGATCTGAAAGCTGGTGATTCCCTTCGCCAGACACTCGTCCATGGCCTGCTCGGCCTTGTCCTTCAGCGGAATGGGCCGTGCACGTGCCTCCGCCCCGGCCACCAGCCCCGCCGCTGCCTCGCGCAGGGCCCCGGTCGGGTTCCCCTTGAGGTCCCGCACGACGGTCCCGCCCGATGGGTCAGGTGTCTCGGAACTCAGGCCGCACAGGTCCATGGCCTTCTGGTTGGCGAACACCATGTGTCCGCTCGCATGCCTGAGGAGAACAGGGTGCTGCGGAGACACGGCGGAGAGCGAAGCGTGCACGGGCAGACCCTCCACGGCACCTGGAGGTGTGCGCTCCCACTTCTCCTGGTGCCAGCCCCGCCCGCGGATGAGGGTGCCCTCGGGGATGCGCTTGGCTGCCTCGGCCACCTGCGCCACGACGTCCTCCCAAGAAGTGGCGGTGCGCAGGTCCAACTGCATGCGCGCCTCACCGACTCCGAGGAAGTGGCCATGACCCTCAATGAAACCCGGAACCACACGGCGTCCTTCGAGCGCAATGACCTCCGTGTCAGATCCGATCCACCGGGCAATCTCCGCTTCGCTTCCGATGGCCGTGATGCGCCCATCCGTAATGGCCAGAGCGCGGACCTCGGGGGTGGCAACCGAGAGGGTGCTGATCGGTCCACCGGTCAGGACCGTGTCCGCCACGGGCACTTGGGAACCATGGGCCAGGCCCGCGGCGAGGCCCATCCCCATGGCCACAAGCTGGACAGCAGATTGGAGAGTCTTCATGCCCGCCATGAGAATCGTTCAGGCCTGAAAGGGCAATCAAAGCCCCCCATCCGGTTCGTAATTGCAGCCTCGGGGAGATCTGTCAGGATGAGCGATGTTGGCCTTCCCCGCAAATGTCCACGAAAGCCCCCCGCAAATCGCCATGCGTACCCCCAAGCACATCCCGACTTGGACGATCTCCTTTGTGCTGTCCACCACCCTGGCCCAGGGCCAGGACTTCGGACCCAGGCAGACCATCACCCAGCTGGCACGACACGCCATCTCGGTCCACGCCACAGATCTGGATGGTGACGGTGACCCGGATGTGCTCTCGGCCTCCCTGTACGACGGCAAGATCGCCTGGTACAAGAACCTGACGGCCGACACCTTCGAGAGCCGTGGGCGACCCCCGCCAGCAACAGGGAGCAGGTGACGATCACCCGCACCATGGTCCCCATGCCCACCGTCTTGGACTTCCCGAAGCGGATCAGAAGCCCCTGGTGAAAGCGCCGATCCGCGATGGCCCAGCTCCACGGTGTCATCAGCATCAGCCCGAGACGACCGGGTTCGATCGCCTCCACCGGAGGATTGATGAGGGGAATGAGCAGGACGTCGTAGAGCGGCGTGAACGCAACGAGCGCGTGCAGGAGCGAGAGCGCCACACCAGAGAAGGTTGTGAAGCGCTTCAGGCGCCTGAAGGACTCGCGGTCTGTGGAGAGCGCGGTCGAGGCCGCGAGCATCATGATGATAGGCGCCTCGATCAACAACGAGATCGGAAAGACGATGCCGCCGAACGCGGCGAGGTGATGCTTGGCATCGGCTAGACGAGCGACGGCCGCGCTGACCAGCGACATCTCCGCCCCCATGAGCAGCCAGCTGGCCGCCAGGGGCCACCAGGTACTAAATACCTGACGGTTGGTGAGGGGGGTGCGTCCAGCGGAGTCCATGAAGCCGGGGGTTGTACCGCACCGGAGGGATCCGCGACCCTGCGATCCCTATTATCTGAAGACTCGACAGCCGAACCTCCCGGCCGGGATGAGGCGCGGGCGGGGACGGCAGGGGCACTTCTCAAAGCCGCCAACATGCCTCCCTCTTCTGGCGGTGGATCCCTATAGGCTATGCCCCATGCTCACTCTTACCGGAAGCCGGGTCGCACGAACAACCACTCTCTGTGTGCTCTACGCGGCGCAGGGGATGCCCTGGGGATTTGTGACGATCGCGCTCCTGTCCTACCTGGCGGGGCAGGGGGCCGGGCTCGCGGAGACGGCCAAGATCTCCTCGCTCGCAACGCTCCCCTGGACCTTCAAGCTCTTCTGGGGACCGATAATCGACCGCTTCACGCTGCGCTCCATGGGGCGGCGAAGACCGTGGATCATCCTGGCCCAGTTCGCCATGAGCGTGACGCTCCTCGCGATGATCCTCATCGGGGACCTGACCGCGGAGTTCGAGACCCTGGCCTGGATGGTCTTCGTTCACAACTGCTTCGTCTCCCTGCAGGACGTGGCCTCCGACGCCCTGGCCGTAGACGTGCTGCTGGACAGCGAGCGCGGAACCGTCAATGGGCTGATGTGGGCGTCGAACTATGCCGGCACGGCGATTGGTGGAGCGGGCATGGGGACGGTGATCGCGAACTACGGCCTGCGCCCGGCCTTCTGCCTGCAGGCGGCTGTGCTGCTTGGGATCCTCTGCCTGCCCCTCTTCATTAGGGAGCGGGCAGGAGAGAAGCTCCTCCCCTGGTCCAAGGGCGAGGCCAAGCTCGAACCGGGTGAGGAGAGAACCGAGAGCATCGCGGGGCTTACCCGGGGCCTGGTCGGCGCGTTGAAGTCCTGGCCCGCATTTCTCGGTGTCCTGTTCGCCTTCGCCGGATCCATCACGGTAGGAATGCGCGTCGCCGTCATGCCGGTCTTCTACACCCAGGAGGTCGGCTGGACCGACGCGCACTTCGCCCAGGTGGAGGGTGGCATCGGCTCGGGGGCCGGAGTCCTCGGTGCGCTCCTCGGCGGCTATCTCGCCGATCGACTTGGCGTGAAGACGGTCATCACGCTTGGCCTGCTCGGCATCTGCGGTCTGTGCGCCGCCATGGGACTCTCCGAGGGGCTGCGCGCTAGCCAGTCCTTCCCGCTCGTGTTTCTCCTGGGGACGTTGTTTTGCATCTCCATGATGACGGTCGCTGGCTTCGCTCTGTTCATGCGCCTGTGCACCGCAGCGGTCGCGGGTACGCAGTACACCCTCTACATGGCGCTCGCCAACGTGGCACGCATCTCCGGCGCCGCCATCGTGGCCTCTCTTTCCGACAGAGGCTACGAGACGATCTTCTGCGTCATGGCCATCGCAATCCTCATCCCTCTGCCGTTCCTCTACCTGATCCGGGAGGAGAGCGGTTCGTCCTAGTGCGGGCACACCACCCTGAGAGCTCAGCCATCCCCCTGGAACAGACCAGAGTTGACGCTTGGGCTCAATGTGCGAGTATGGACCGCCCTCAGATCCCACAAGCCAACCATGAAGGCCTACACCCGCTACCTGCTCTCATTCTGCCCGATCGGCCTCTCCGTCTGCCTCGCCAGCGGCCAGGACTTCAGCGCCCAGAAAACCGTCACCGTCAAAGCGGGGGGGGCCCGCTGTGCCTATCCTGTGGACCTGGACGGGGATGGAGACCTGGATGTCGTGGGCGCGGCAGACCTGAATGACAAGGTCGCCTGGTATGAGAACCTGGGCGCGGGGACCTGGGGGCCTGAACAGGTGATCACGACCGATGCCGACGGGGTCCAACGCGTCTTTGCCATTGATCTGGACGGCGATGGAGACGCCGACGTGCTCTCCGCGTCGTTCATCGACGACAAGATCGCCTGGTATGAGAATCGCCTCAACAAGAAGACTCAGGGTTTTGGGCAGCAGCAGATAATCACGACGGATGCCGAGAGCACCAGCTGTGTCTTTGCAGCAGACCTCGACAATGATGGAGATGCCGACGTGCTCTCGGCGTCATCCACCGACGGAAAAGTCGCCTGGTACGAGAACGATGGCGACGGAACATTCGGGCCACAGCAGCTTCTCATAGCTGGCGCGTGGGGTGTAGGGTCCGTCCATGCAGAGGACCTGGACGGCGATGGGGACCAGGATGTGCTCATGGCGGTGTTCAACTCTGACCGGGTCTCGTGGTTCGAGAATCTTGGCGGTGGGTCCTTTGGATCGGAGGTGGTGATCACGACCAAGGCGGCTGGGCCCAGGTGCGTCTATACCGAGGATCTGGATGGGGATGGAGATCCGGACCTGCTTACAGCTTCCTTCTGGGACAACAAGATTGGCTGGGTGAGGAATCTGGGCGGTGGCAATTTCGGCCCCCTAAAGAAGATCGCGTCCAATCCCGGTAGGCCCAAATCCGTGTACGCAGCAGACCTCGATGGGGACGGAGATGCGGACGCACTCTCGGTGTCGTATGAAAGCGACACGGTCGCCTGGTACGAGAACCTCGGCAGTGGCTCATTCAGCGCCGAGAAGGTGATCACAAACCAAGCGGACTTCGTCTGGTCCGTCTACGCCGCGGACCTGGACAGCGATGGGGACGCCGATGTCCTGACCGCACAGTACTACGGCAGTAAGATTGCCTGGCACGAGAACTTCATGGGCGTCCCCAGCTGCAACATCGTGTTCTGTGACACCGATGGCGACAACCAGGGCGACGTCTCTTTGAGCACCTGTGACTGCTCAAACGGCGCCATCACGCTCGCCTTGAGTACGAGCTTCACAGGCGAGTTCACCTACCCCCTCGTGGGACTGGGGACGACAGCCGTGAGTCCCACAGGAGTCTCTGAGCTGTGTCTCGCTGGTTCAACGATCGGCCGCTACCGCAAGGACGCCGGAGCGATCAGCGCCACGGGCACCTTCAGTATCGACCTCCTGGACGCCGCCTCCGCTCCCGGCGGTGGCGTGCCCTCCATCGGCGGCGCCCTGTGCAACGGCAACACTTGGCGCTTCCAGTATTGGCACCGCGACGGCATGAATCCTTCGCGGTACTCGAAGGGAATTGCCGGCTTGATCAACTGATCTTCTCCCAGGGGCGCACTAGACCCCAGCCCGGCGTTGCGAGTTTGGGGGGATCTGCGAGGATGGGGGGCATGAGAATCTCTGCAAACCGGCTGCCCACGATGGCCTCCGTTGGCCTTCTTGTGCCCCTTGCTCTCACCGCGTTTGTATCCACATCCGCGACGAACGCACAGGAACCCCAGAGCGAGGCTACGAACCCGACCTACTCGGGCCTCTGGGAGACCTCCTACGGGAGGATGCGACTGATCCAGAAGGGCTCGACGGTGAGCGGGGAATACTCCTACACCTCCTCCTCGACCATCGCGGGTGAGATCGAAGGGAGTCGGCTGACGTTCAGGTACAGCGAGGGGGAGACGCAAGGTGAGGGCTGGTACGAGCTCGCCGAAGACGGCGAGTCATTCCACGGCCGCTGGAGAGAGAAGGGCAGTGAGCGCTGGAGCCGCTGGAAGGGAACACGGGTGCACCCCGAGAAGGGGATCATCTGGCTGGTGATCCTCGAAGCGCACTGGGAGACGAGCCTCGCGGAGAAGGAGTACGCCTTCGGCGACATGCTGCGCAGCTACTTCACGATGGAGTCCGCTCACCACGTGCGTGTGCGCTACCGGACGTTTCACGACGAGAAGGATCTCCGTCGGTGGAGCCGAGAGATTCGCTACCTCGCCGAACCGGTCGCGCTCCTGATCTCAACCCACGGAACGCCCCGAGGCGTCCAGGTGGCCGGCGAGGTGATCGGAGCCGAAGCTCTCGCAGACTGCGTCCGGGGCTGCCACAATCTTGAGGTCCTGCACCTCTCCGGCTGCAGCATGATGGCCGGCGGCATCCCCGCGGCCATTCAGAAGTCGATCGGCCCTGCGCAGAAGCTCCCTATCACCGGATACACGACCGCTGTCGCGTGGGACGCAAGCGCACTCGCCGACTTCGTGTACCTCTCGATGCTCCTGATACACCGGATGGACCCGGTAGAGGCCGTTGAACAGACCCACCTGCTCGCTCCCTTCACCCGTGAGGACCGACTTCCTGGTGCCCGGTTCCAGGCGCTTGGTCTGCGAGTGCTGGGCCCTGGCGGCAAATCAAGCGCCACGGGATCTGATGACACCGCGGGAATTGGAAGGCGTTCGGAGTCCCAACAGAGACAGCCCGGAAAAAAAACTCAACCACCCGAAGAAGACACTCAACGCTGAAGCACTCCCGCCTGTTCCCCTGTGCGCCGCAGACTCCAACACGGTGGGCGGACTGAGGGTCGCGCTCTGTCCGTAGGTGTCCTCCAGCGCCCCCCCCCCAGCCCAGCGTTGCGGTTCTTGGGGAATGTGCGAGGATGGCTGGATGAAGATCTTCGCGTGTCGACTGCGTTCGCTTGCCCCTACCGTCCTCGCTGTTCTCGTTCCCTCGTCAGAGTTGCTTTCTGCGCAAACGCCGCCCACCGGGGTCCTGCCATGGGTCTCGCGCTGTTCAGCGGCCTGGCCCTGCAGGTATGCCCCTCCGTCACCTCCACCCGCCGGAAGAGCGGCGGCGCCTCTGATCCCGTCCAAGCCTCTTTCGGGTGATGTGCTCTTCGTCGGGTCTTCTGTCGCTGGCCAGGCGGATCCGGCCTGGCTGTTCGACGTTGTCCGCGATCAGGTGCTATGGAACGACTCTGAGGTGGAGACCAACAACGTCACGGGGGGCGCCTATGCGAACGGAGGCCGTGAGCTTTTCCTGGCCGGCGGAGACGCGAATGTTGCCTACTTGAGCCGCGGTGACCTGACGACGCTCCCCCCCACTTGGAGCGTCGTATACGACCCACTGGGGCGCGGCCCATTCGACGTGCACTCCGACGACGCTCGCCAGTTGCTTTACGTATTGGCTCACCCAACTCCAACGGCGGTGAGTGAGCTCCTGACGTTGGACAACGACCCACAGAGCCCCACATACCTACAGGTGGTGGCTTCAACTCAAAACCTGTCCTCTAACCCCTTGATCGAGCGGTTCGCCCTCTCAGCCAGCGGGAACCGCGCGGCGATTATCTCCGCATTCGTTCGCTACCTGCATATTGTCGATACCGATCCCTCCAGCCCAACGTATATGCAGGTCCTCTTTGAGGGAGCCATCCCTGTGAACGGCCCCTTCCCCATCATCACCAGTGCCGTGGTGACCTCGGACGACCGGAGCGTGCTGATCTCTATCCAACGCGGCGGTGGAGCGGCCTCCGCCATCGCCCGCTTCGACCTGTCTTCGATGACCTGGATCGACCACAACCCTGGCATGTCGGGCGTTCAGCATATCGGCCCCAACAGCAGCCCTGCGGCAAACCTGGGCCCCGCCGTATTTGATATTGACATTTCCAGTGACGACACCTTTGCGGTGGTGTGTGGATGGGGCGGCTCGGGCTGGGCGGGTCGAATCGACCTGGACCCTGCCGCAATAACAGCCTGGTCCTGGCGTGCGTACGCACCCACTCCCGGTCTGCCAGATGCCTGGGCCTTGGACCTGGCGAGCGGAGACGGACTGGTCGCCATAGAGACCCAGGGCCAGGTCCTCGTATTACGCGCCGGTTCGGGCGAGACCGTACGTTCGTTCCCGGTTTCACTCTCCTCCAACATCTACTTGGTACGCATGAAGTGATGTTCCCGACCGACACCCAAACGGAAGCGCGAACACGACCGACAGGCTGATGGTCCCCTCTGTCCGTAGGCACCTGGAGTCCCCCGCAGCAAGCTAGGGGCCACGCCCCCTGGCGATCAGTAGGAGACGCGAAGCAAACCCGGCTCGACATTCTGCAGTCGCTGCTCTGTGTTGTCCGCCCACAGCACCCGCACCTCAGCGACCTGCGAGTGTGAGCCCAGACCGAACACAAGCTCCGGGGCGTGCATGCTCAGATAGGAGACGTCCGCTCCCATCCAGCGTTTCTGAGGACCGGACGGTGTCACGACCTCCACGGCAGCCCCGAACACCTTGGCCGCAGGGCCCTCCAGCCGCACCTTCAGGAACCCGTGCTCCTGCTCGGTGTCGTTCCGCAACAACACCACCCCGTGGCGATTATCCAGGAGGGCCAGATCCACATCTCCGTCCCCATCGTAGTCTGCCGCAGCAAGGCCACGCCCCCAACGCTTCTCCACGCATGCCGGGCCCGCAGTCTGTGAGACTTCCTGAAAGAGCCCACCCTGAGCATGGAACAAGAACATGGGCTGAGCCTGAAGCCGGCTCGCATCATCGTTCTCCTCCAGAGTGCTGCCATTGTTGACGACCACGTCGAGCTGACCATCGAGGTCCATGTCAATCAGTGCACAGCCCCAGCCCACCTGATCCAGGGCGATTTCGCCCAAGCGTCTCTGGCGCGTCTTGTCCCGGTATTCAAAGCGTCCGCCGGGGTAGCGCAAACTCTGGTAGAGGGCGTTCTCCTGAGCGATCCAGTGGGTGATGAAGAGGTCCGGCAAGCCGTCATACTTGCCCTCCATGGCACCCATCTCGGCCAGGGACAGCCCCATGGAGCCACGCGGATCCGCCGTACCCGTAACAGGCGACACGTCCTCAAAACCCAGCGGTGTGCTCCCATCGGGCCGCTGACGACCGGACAGGTTGCGGTACAGGCGGTTGGTGGAGACGTCGTTGTTGATGTACAGGTCCAACCAACCGTCACCGTCCAGGTCGCATAGGGTCACGGCGAGGCTGCGGCCTTGTGGATTGTCAACCCGCAGAGCCTCGGCCGACTCCACGAAGGTTCCCGACCCGGTGTTCAGATAGAGCTCGTTGGGCGCGGGGTCAAACGCATTGGGATTCAAGGTGAAGGGAACAGAGGCCGCGCCGAATTGGGTCGCACCGGCGGAGGCCGCCTCGTCCAGGCTGACCTCGTATTGCAAGTAGTTGCACACATACAGGTCCAGGTCGCCATCACGGTCCACATCACCCCAGGCAAGGCCGCAGGACCACTCATCTCCTCGGACGCCCGCCTCCTGCGCCACGTCCACAAAGGTGCCATCCCCCTGGTTCTGAAAGAGGCGGTTGGGGCCATCGTTGGTCACAAACAGGTCGAGGTCGCCATCATCGTCATAGTCCGCGAAGCCTGCCCCCATGCCGAAACCCTCGGCGTCGGCCACCCCAGCCTGCAGGGCAACCTCCAAGAAGTGACCTGCGTTGTTTTGGAACAGGGCGTTGTGCGCGGACTCCCCCGCCTTCGCACCAGGGAAGTTGGCCACGTACAGATCCCAATCCCCATCCCCATCGTAGTCGCCCCAGGCCAACCCGGAGCCGGTGTCCTCGGGCAGCAAGCGCCTGCGTTTACCGGGCCCATGCTGGAATTCCAGCCCAACCTCTGCGCTCACATCTGCGTATCGGATGGGCGAATCCGTGTACTCCACTCCGGTGAACGCAGAGGTAACAGAGTCCTTGCCATCGATGAGGTCGGTGTTGCGCCCACGCTCAAGCCACACCCCCCCCACGCTCAACACCACGACAGCCAAGATCATCCACAGCAATGATGCGTGGATGCGGCGCTTACGCTTGGAGGGCCCAGGCCGCACAGCTGACGGCATCAACGTCCCCCCGGACTTGGGGTACCTGACAGCAACCCTATCTCGCACTTCGCTTGGGCCTGGCGCAGAGTGGGTTGATACACACCTGAGTCCCTCTCCATATCGGGTACGACACGGTCCAAGAAATCCTGACGATAGCGGCGCAGGTTCAGGTCTGCATGAACCCGCAGGGGCCCCTCCGCATCGCTGGGAACAGTGAATGTATAGCTATGACGGTCGGAGTGATTGGGGAAGATAACACGCTTGCCCATGCCACCGGCCATACGCCACAGCTCGTGCTCCAGCAGGAACTCTCCATTCTCATCAAGTGGTTGGGCCTCCAGCACGAGCGTCCCGGAGTTGCGTGAGTTGCCCGGCTCGTGAGGCTTGCCAGCGCTGTCACAGATACGCCTCGTGGTGGGATCCAGCTGCCCCCATTCCGCAACGAGGTTTCCAGCACCATCGTGAATGGTCATGTGCACCCACACGCGTATGAAGTCCAGGGGCCCCGCGGTGAAGTTGTGCCCGACCTTGCGGTTGGCCACCCCCACATGCAGGGTGATGTCTTCGCCGGCAACAGCGCTCGTTGGCGCGTCGATATCGAGGCTGGCTACCGGTCCCTCGGGCCACAGATCCGCGATCTCGGGCAACACGGTCTCACCCGCCACCCACTCCTTGGTCAAGCGCACCTGCTCCTCCCAGTGGGGCAACTTCAGGACCTCGGACATGAACGAGTTAGTAGCAACCAAGCCGTGGTGACGGTGTGCACCATCGTCACTCGTACGCCGACGGTCGGCATCCTCACCGTGGCCCGGGTCGCGCGAGTCGTAGACCAGGCGCATGTGGCAATCCCGGCAGCTCAGATCCTCACTCTCGTGCTCGCTATGCCAGTGGCTCTTGCGCCATGCATCGTACTGGTTCTGGCCGGGACTCATGCCAAAGCGGTTGAGGGCCTCGGGAATGAACTGCTTGTGGCACGCCCCACAGAACTCCGGGGTGCGCAACACATTGCGGTCGTAGTCCGCCAGATGCTGATGGGGATACGCTCGAATCAAGAAGTCCGACAGGATCTTCCCCAGGCCGTCCTCATCCTCCCACAGGTACTTGGAAGGCGCAGTCAGCACATAGTCCGCATTGCCCCGGGCATCCACGCTGGAGATGCTGTGACAGACAGCGCAGGACGTGCCCTCCTGCATGCCTGGCGCATCGTCTCCCATCAGGTGGAGGTTCTCGGCACCAGCGAAGAGCGAGATGGGGTCGTGGCAGCCGGCGCAGTAGCGCGTCTCCTGGGGTTCGCGGTCTTCGGCAAAGTCACGCTGCACCATCTTGAAGGGTGGGTTCATTGCCGAGAAGCGATGGGCGCTGGGCTGCCACTCAGCCAGGATCTGTTCGTGGCAGTTGCTGGTGCCACAGTTCGTGGAACCCGAGAGTGCGGCCGGCTCCACGAACATGCCACTCTCCGTACGGGCGTAGGTGGGCGCAAAGACGTTGCCCCGGTACTCCTCAAAATTCTGGGCATACGTCGGCAGTGAGTAGTCCTCGGGTGGAGCAAATCGGGTAGGAGCCACGGGGGCCAGTAGCATGCCAAGACAAACGACGCCGACGCCTGCCCCCGTGTACCCGAGAACGCGTCGGCCAAGCTGCCCGATGGCTGCTGCCAACTCCGGACTCTTGCGCGTCTGCTCCCGACGGCGCGCGTAGACGAGGCCGACATGAATGGTCACGACCGCACCTGTCAGCACCCCTGAAACCATGTGGATGAGGTCCCAGGTAGGATGCAAGCGGGTTCCCAAAGCCGTCTGCACCGTGACAGCAACGCCACTGACCATGCAGACAGTCGTGGCGACAAGGCTCGCATAGCCAAGCACCATGTCCACAGAGGCCTTCTGGTTGTACCAGGTGGCCACATGCCCCCATTGGTGAACAGCGTAAGGCAGGATCAGGATGATCCCAGCGAGGGTGTGCAGAATGAGCTGCAGCTGCGCTGTGATGGAGAAGGGTGTGCACAGCACCCACAACCCTGTCAGTATCTCAATCACCAACCCACCCACCACGAAGGCGGTCAGCTTTGAGCTCCAGCCAGCGATAGCAAGCTCCTTGGATGTGCGAGCCACTGGCTTCAAGGTCACGGGCCCTTGGCGCGAATCGGAGTTGGACATGACTTACTTACTTGCTTGAGGTAACTCAGGTGAATCATCCTGAGATATCGAGAGGTCCGGTTCGTTCTACCCGCGGATACGGACAGGCAATGGTCCGGTAGAGATCGGTATCTACCTTTTCGGCTCACAGAACGCGCAAGTCACGCTGCATGCCAGTGAAGCACCGCTACCTAGCACAAGATCCGGGCGGGATTCGTTCTAGTGCGCACGTAACTGCAGGAGATCGATAGCTGTCCCTTGCCCAGCGCCGCACGACGTGCACTGACAGGCATCGGTTGACCGCACCCGGCAGACGGCCACGAAGGTCAGTCTCCCGACAGGGCTTCCAGGAGTGCCCGCCGGGCGGCGCGATAGGCGACGGGAGAAGTCTCGAAATCATCGTAGGCCCGGAATACCCGCTCCGTGAGAGTGTCGGCGAGCTCGGAGTCGTGCGCCCGCAGGGCCTCGAGCAGCTCGCGGTCCTCGAGTCCGATGCGGTGCGCCTCCAACCTCAGGCTCGAGAGGACGCCGGGGTCTCCGGAGGGAAGCGGGTAGACCACATGGGTGTCACCCGCGGGCAGCTTGTTCTTCGTCCCGGGTCGCTGGGGGTGGTCGACCACGCTTTGCTCATAGGGGTCCACCCTCCAGCGATTGTAACCCCAGTGCAGGAAGCCCGTGACACCGTCGCGGCTGGCAGCCCAGCCGAGGTAGACCTGGCGCAGGCGCTCCTGGTCCAGGAGGCGGTTGAGCCAAGGTCCCCCGGGAGCGAGGCAGGAATAGACCCAGACCTCGTCGCCGGCCTGCATGCGCTCGCGGAAGAAGGGCAGGTGTTGTTGGAAGGCACGCGTCTGGGGGCACCAGACATCCACGGCTCCGACCAGCTTCGTGCTCATGGAGGCTTCGAGGAGGCGCACTCCGGGTAGAGCACGCCTGACGAGGGTCGCGAGCTCAGCGTAGGAGGCGGCGTTGGTGTCCGTGGGCTCGTCGGCCAGGTGCTGGAGCCAGCGGTCGTTCCAACCGTTGTCCTCGAAGACCTCACGCACCGGCTCGAAGAAAGCCGCCACCCTCGCACTGGCCTCCTGCGTCCCCACCAGAGGCCTGGGAGCTGCCCCGATGCGGACCTCAAGGCGCTTGGCTCCCCAGTCCCCACCGGGGCGGGAAGCGATGTGGCGGCCCTCCATCCAGTAGAGTCCGCGGGAGCTGAAGACCTCTACGTAGCGCTCAAGGCGCTCGCGCGCCAAGACCCAGACACCGTCGTCGTCCTGTGAGAGAAAGGAGGACAGCGGAACCTCGAAGACATTCTGGCGGGTGCGCGCCATCAGATCGGCGTACTGCCCCAGGAGCTCCCAGTGCAACTCGCTCCAGGCGGCCTCATCGTGACGCGCCGCCAGGGTGTTGGGGGCGAACCAGTTGGTGAAGCGCATGCTGTCGCGCCCGATCGGCGGGATGCTCGCCTGATGAACGACCAGGGGTAACCTCAACTCAAGGCTCCCTCGCCCCGGTCCCTGATCCAGCTTGAGCACCAGATCCCGTTGCCCCGGTGTGACCTGGGCACCGACCTCGAACTCGATCCGAATAGCAGTCACACCACTCGATCCGCTGGGAGTGATGGGGTTCCCCCATTGAAGGGGCTGCACGGGGTCGAAAATCTCAAAGGGGGCCGCTCGGACCACGTGCGGGTTGGGACGGCCGTCCCACTGCAGGGTGCGGCTCTCCAGACCCGTATTCTCCTCCACCGGCACCGCCAACAACCGGGACAGCTTCGCCGTCAGATCGCCGTGCCCGGAGACCTCTACCGTGATCGGGTGCCTGGGGTCCTGCCCGGAGACCACCAGGTGCAGGCCCACGATCGCCCCGCGCGGCACGTCCAGGCGCCCGAGCGCCTGCTTGGCTTCGGGCATGCGATCGGGGAACAGCGCTGTGAGCTCGTCGACAACACGCACGTCTCCCCCACCACAGACCGACGCAGCAAGAACCAGGAAACCGAACATGTAGCCCCCAGAATACACCGTCACCCGCCCCGCTGCCCAACCCGCAGAATGTTCTGGGGCGCCGGCCAATACAATCGCAACCACCCGCGGCTTCTTGGGGACTTTCTACCCTGAGCCAAAGAGAATGAGCCGAGGCCCAATCGTCAGGGACAGAAGAAGACCTCGACCGCGCTGCTGATGCCCACCCCCGTCCCATCGGGGTGCTTGTTGTCCCGGAACCACATCTGGAAGCAGCGACTGGTCCCCACCAGGGAGCTGTCGACGTTGAACGAAGAGGTGTAGGAGCCTGCGGAGTCCAGCACGAACGGGCTCATTCGTACGAGGGGGAAAGAGACCCACAGGGTGCCTCCGAAGAAGGGCATGGAGTTCCGGCCCGGACCGTGAAACATCAGTGCCACCTTTCCCGGGACGCCCCCGCTCACCGTCAACATGAGGTCGTTGGCGCTCAGGGTGGCGGTCCCGGCCCAACCCATGACCGGTAGGGTTCCCAGGGAGGTGACCTTCCCGATCCCGTACCCATCCGGCGCCAGACAGTTGGGTTCAATGAGAACCGGCTGAGTGGTCAGCGCGATTGCATCGGGAGGCTCGAGGCGTGTTGTCCACCCGCCCCCTGGATTGGGCACCACCTCGGTGATCAGCATTCGAGCGGCGTTGGCCTCGCTGAGATTGAATGTGGTCGCTCCTGTGGCATCGTCGCACCAGGCCACCCAACGCCGCACCAGACCTGGCCCTTCGTTGATGTCGTATCGGTAGGCCCAGATCCCACCGACCCCTTCAGAGAGGGGAACACAGTCTTGGACCCCTGCAAGCTTGGAGGTGTAGAGGCCGTAGCTGGAGTAGGACAGCACGGGCGCACCCGTCGATTTCCGCAATCCAAATCCACTCCAGGTGTAGTTGGGCGCCTCACTGGAGGAGAGCCAGGTGTGCCAGGCGACGAACTCGGCACCGTTGCCGGTCGCTACAGCGAATCGGCGGAACACATCGGCGGCCTGCTCGGTCTCAGATCCGGTGGGAGAGTGGGGCGGTGTATTGGAGGGCAGATAGGAGCTGCCCAACTCCGTCGCCCAAAGGGGTTTGCCCCCTTCGCCTTCCAGCGCCAGCA
Organism: Planctomycetota bacterium; assembly: GCA_002720975.1. Classification (GTDB taxonomy): domain Bacteria; phylum Planctomycetota; class UBA1135; order UBA1135. Next base: position 44,516 of record PBIX01000042.1, read on the forward strand.
TGGACTTGAGGTTCTGAACCCCGCTGAGCATGAGATCCCAACGGTCGTAGTAATGGTAGTTGTACACATCGATACCCGCGGCCCCTCCAGCTTGAATCACGTTCTGTAGCCACGTGGTGTGATTCAACAACACCTGGTGCACCGTCCCGGCGATCCCCCCCACGACGACCTGATTATTCGGATCGACCTGCTTCAACTCATCGGCGCAAACCACAAGTAGATCTGCATACATCTTGGCCGTGTACTTGCCATAGGCAGCCACCTCATTGGCGACCTCCCAGTAGGCGACCTCTCCCAGGTAGCGCGTGGCCATCACCCGGACGTACCCACGCACCTTGGCCTCCACCACCGGATCGGTCACGTCCAGGATCTCTGCGTCGGGGGTGTACAGGTAGGACTTGTCCGGTGCCCCGGCGTTGACTGCGGAATCCCCACCGATCTGGAACAGGGTGGGCGTCATCCCCAGGCCGTAGGTATTACGGATAGCCTGGTCGGGACCAGAAAAGTCATAGGATGCCGGATCGGCGTAGTCTCCACCCAGGTAGGTGGACCACCAGTTCACATCGGCTGTGGCAACCTGCCGGATCGTGTCGCACCCGAGAGCGACCAGGTCGGGAAACACCTCATCGGGCTCATCGTAATTCGCGTTCACCGAGGCGGAGCCGAACCGGATGAAGTTCAAGCCCACCTCACCCGCGGTCTGCTGGGCCATCGCGAGAGTCGACAGCCCCCCCACCAGTCCGAGCGTCGCCAGGGTCGTGATGGTGTGGCGGTTCTTCATACCCCATGAGTACCAGAAGGCCCCGAGAGCGCAATCCAATGCCTCCCCTGGCCCGTCTACGCGCTGCTCCAGGAGGTAGAAGAGGGCTCGTGGCGGACCTGACTGGAAGCACACCTAGGGAGGCGAGACCAGAAACCGGCAGATGCGTTGACCGAACCACTCAGGACGCTCATAGGGAGCTCCGTGCCCGGTGCCCTCCATGATCTCAAGCGTCGCGTCTGGCAGCAGACAAGCATAGGCCTGCTTCTCCTCGAGTGGGGTGTAGTCGTGCTCGGCGCTCAGCACCAGGGTTGGGCAGGTGATGCGCTCGAGCTGCGCCATGACGTTCCATTTCGGCAAGGTCTCCAACAAGGCGAGGTAGACGCTCTTGCTGTTTAGTTTGTAACGCTCCACAAACGTGTGCCTGAGCTCCTCTTGGCCCGGCTTGCCAAACAACCTCTTGCCAAGGATCTTGCCCATGACGTTGAGCGAGAGCCATCTCACAACCAGCCGCCGCATCACAAGCTCCCGCTTGCGCGCCCAGGTGGTCACCTGAAAGCTGGCCCATGTATTGACCAGGATCAGCCGGTCCAGCCGTTGCGGCTGAGCCACGCCTAGCTCAAGAGCGACCGCCCCGCCCATGGAATAGCCCACCATGTGGGCGCGCCTGATCTCAAGCTGGTCCATGAGCGCCTTCAGATCCTGGGCCATCTGCGGCACCGAGAAAGGGCCCACATCCCTGGAGGATTCGCCAAAGCCGCGAAAGTCCAGGCTCAGGACGCGGAAGGACTTCGCGAAGATGGGCCGATGCTCCTCCCAGTCTCCCAGCGAGGAGCCAAAGCCATGCAGCAGAATGAGCCAGTGGCCTTCCCCATCAACCTCGTAGTTGATGGTCGCGGAGTTGATTGTGGTGGTTGGCATGACCTCGCTTTGAACCTTGACCGTCCGAATGCCCAGTGGGAGACCGACCCTCCCTCTCCCAGTCTAGCGTTGCGGCTCTGGAGGCCTCATGGGGAGACGAATCCCTGCCCCTGCTGACTCAGTCCCAGTAGTCAATCTTCCGTTACGCCTTGAGAATCGGATTCAGTGAGTTCAGTTCAGGCCATTCGGGAGAAAATGTCATGATTGAACGGAACTCGGCCTGCGGTGGATGACTCAAACTTCCCAGCGGCGTTCGATTCAGCCCCTCACGGCATCGCCTCCCTCCCCGGCTCCTCCGCAGCACCTCTTTCAGCCTCCAACTCGTGCACAAATCTCTTCTAGCCCTCGGCATCCTCGCTTCCCTTCTACCTCTGACTGCGGCACAGACCCGTCAGGATATGGGTAGGGACCTTCTCCTCGCCTCCCATCAGTCACTGGCTTCCGACTTCGGTCAGGAGTCCGAGGTCCGCCTGACCCGGCCGGTTGAGGTGCGCATCGACCTGCTCTTCGAAACAGCTGAGAGCGGAGATGGCCTGCTGCGCATGAGCCTCTTTGGGGAGGACACCATCGAGGTTCAGCACGAGTCTTCCGGCAGCACCCTCCAGGGTGGCCTCACCTGGGTGGGCAAGGTCGTCGGCGAGCCCCACGGCGGTGTGTGCATGGTCGTTCACGGGGACAAGGTAGCGGCCAGCATCCGCCACGCCGGCAAGCTGCTGCGCATCGGACCGGGATCGAACGGCGTGCATGGCCTGACTCTGGTCGACGAGAACAACTACCTACCTTGCGGTACGGATCACAGTCACCAGGTCCACACACCCGATGACCTGAATGAGTCCTACGCCGGTGCCCAGCTGTACGCGGACGTCCTGGTCGCCTACTCGCCACAAGCTCGTGCCTCAAATGGTGGCCCGAACGGCATCCTGTCACTGATCAACCTTGCGGTACTGGAGACGAACCAGGCCTACAACAACTCAATCGTGAGCCATGATCTGCGACTGGTCCTTGCCCTCGAGACGGTACAGGACGAGACGAGTGACATGGGTCAGGTGCTCGGTCGCCTGCAGTCCACATCGGATGGCTGGTACGACGAGGTCCATGCTGCACGTAACCTCGTAGGAGCGGACTTCGTAGCCATGATCACGAGTGCTGGCCAGTACTGTGGCATCGCCTACCTCATGACCAACGTCAGTCAGGGTTTTGCGAGCAGCGCCTTCAGTGTCACGCTGGATAGCTGCTCTACGGGATACTATTCGTTCGGGCACGAAATCGGCCACAACATGGGCTGCACCCACGATCGCGACAACGCGAGCGGAGGGGCCTACGCCTACTCCTTCGGGTACCGAACGCCAAACAACCAATACCGCACGGTCATGGCGTACTCCCCGGGCACCCGCATCAAGTATTTCTCTACGCCCGATGTCACCTACAATGGCTGGGTTCTGGGCATCGCTCATCCAAACTCGGATTCAGCTGACAATGCTCGTAGCCTCGACACTGCAGCGCCCACGTTCACGAACTTCCGTTCTGAGAAACAGGTCTTGCTCTCTGAAAACTTCGAGAGTGGGAGCTTTGCGGCTGGGGGCTGGACGGTTTCTGATGCGAGCCGTTGCAAGGTCAAGACCAAGGCCTCCTATGGTGGGAACTTCGGGGCCCGCCTGAAGAAAGGAGGGGTCGGTACGGGTGCATGCACCGTCGGCACTGACGCGACGTGGATCGAGTCCCCTTCCATCAGCACCGTGGGCTACTCCTCCGTCCAGATCAACCTGGCCGCCCACTTCCGCAACAATACGCTCAGCTGTGAGTACCTTGACCTCCAGTGGTGGAACGGCTCGACCTGGAAGTCCTACGCCACGGTCGAGAAGCACGCCTGGGACAATTACACCTTCTCCCTACCTGCTGGCGCAGCCAACAACCCTGACCTGCGCCTACGCTTCGTGACCAACGCGAAGGGCCAGAAGGAGCGCGGGGAAGTGGACGACATCCTCGTCATCGGCACCCCCTGACCCCAGCCCGGCGTTACGGATCTCGGGTCATCCCAGTCTCTTCCAACCGAAGGCATCTGCCGCCTTATGTCTTGCCTTGGCATCGGCAAAAAACTCTATGTAGCCGCAGCCCGCACAAACGTGCACTTCCAGTTGAGGGCGACCAGCTATACCAAGCGAAAGCAACCCCATCAGATTGCTACCCAGGCCGGGCAGCAGATTGGGTCCCCAATGCCCAGTAGCATCTGTGCTGCGAACGTAGACCTCTTCAGAACGACAGATCCGGCAACTTGTTTTCTCAGCGCTTGACTCATTCATGACTTCCTCACAAGTAGGCATGACCAGGGACAACATCCGAAAGTGCGTGCTCATTGCCGCACCACTACCAGTAGCGATGGGCCCCTCACCTTTGTGACCCAAAATTCTGAAAATCTCTCCCCCACCCAGCCCAGTGTTGCGGTTTTGGGGGGATGTGCGAAAATGGTGCGATGAAGGTCACGAGCTCCTATCTGCTCTCGTTCGCGACTTCCGCTCTCGCTGCAGGACAGGACTTCGGGGGCCAGCAGGTGATTACGACTTCAGCGGTTGGCGCCTCGTCGGTCTACGCCACCGACCTGGATGGTGACGGTGATGCGGACGTGCTGTCCGCCTCTTTCGAAGACGCCAAGATCGCCTGGTACGAGAACCAGGGCGGCGGGGTATTCGGGGGCCAGCAGGTGATCACG
>PBIX01000043.1 GCA_002720975.1 Planctomycetota bacterium
GCCGGGGACGCCTTCGTCCAGGGTAGAGGGGAAGGCGGCGCCGACGGCGCGGTGCGCCTTGAAGAGACCGCGCAGATCGGCCGCGTGGTCTGAGTGCTCAGCGTAAAGAGCCTCGACCTCGGCGCGCGAGGGCTCAGGGTGCGCCTCGAGGAAGGCGGCGAGGATCTCCTCGGGGGTGCGGTGGGGATCAGGGGGGGCGGGCAGGGAAGCGGTTCTCCACCCACCATGATGGCCACCCCAAGATCAGGCGGCAATACAAACTGGGGGGACCGGCCCGGGTGACCCCAACCGGCCCCCTCTGAGGTGCCTGCTACCAGGCCGTGTCAAGGATCGCCGACCAGCTCGAACTGCCGAAGTAGTTCTTGCCCTTCATGAATGCACCTTGGAAGTGCAGCGTCGTGTGCCCAAGGGGATTCAGCTGTGGTGCGGGCAGGGTGACCGTGAGCACTCCGCTCTGGTCGATCTGGCCCATGTAGCGCCAGGCGGCGGACATGGGGGACGGAGGTGATGCCACCAGGAAAGGACCGCGCACGGGGTGGAAGCGCAAACCCGGCTCAGCTGCGGTGATCAGGTACACGCGATCGCCGGGGACTCCGACGAAGCGCAGGGTCAAGAGCTCGCTGTCGTCGAGCAGGGCGCTGCTGCGCAGAATGCGCTTCTTGCCGGGCAGGTACTGGGCATGGGTGGCATTCTGTCCGTTGTTTCCATTGAGAGAGGAGTCGGGGCTACTTCCGCCCTGACCCGGATCAAACGTGACGTCCTGCACCAGGGCCTTGCCCATACCCTTGATTCCCCAGCCTCCGTTTCCGCCCGAGCCATAACCGCCCCAGGCGCTGCCAGAAGGATCGGCGTCCGAGCCGTCCCCGCCGACCAGCGTGCAGCCGGAGATGAATACGAGGCAGCCGGTGTTGATGGAGACCCCGTGCCCTCCATCTCCACCGCTGTCGCCAGCGTCCCAACCGGTGGACCCCCCCGTGCCGGAGAAGGTCGAGTTGAACAAGGACAGGGTGCTGTTGTACGCCGACACACCGTTCTCACCGTAACCACCGTACCAGCCATTGCAGGAACCACCGGCTGCCGTGCAGAAGACCAATTCCACGTCCTTGCAAGTGTCGACCCGGACCCCGGCCCAGGGCATGTCCCAGGTCCCCGTGTCGTCATTCGCACCCCAGAACTGTCCCTCACGGACTCGTACCGAGCCTTGGGAATTCCGGACGTGCAGGCCGTAGTCTGTCTTGCCGGACGCCGAGATGCCGGTCATCTCCACGTGGCGGCCAGGGGAGAGGTTCTCGATCAGGCAGGCTCCGTTCACCTGGACGGTTCCCGTAGAAAGTGCCCGGATGACGGTCAGGGTCTTGTCGTTGATCGAAAACCCCGCGTAGTTACCGGGCCAGACTCGGATCAGGTCCCCGTCCACGGCAGCCGTCACGGCATCGGAGATCTGCTGGTAGTCGGGTGAAGGGCCACGCACGTCGAGCACGTCGGCGGCAGATGGGGCGGCGAGAGCCAGGAGGGCGGCGAAATACAGCTTCATGGGTTCCTCGAGAAGTTGGGTGTCGCGAAGGTAAGAGGACACTGTCAGGGGGTGCAGCGGGAAATCTGACCGTACCTGACGCTCTTTCTCGCCAATTCCTGGATTCGTGAGCCAGCCCCTCACCGAACCCGGCTCTCAGATCCGCCGCTGGACGATCGCCGCCAGCGTGATCCGCGCGCGCTGATAGAGCTGCATGGCGGCCTCGGGCGAGGGTCGTTCCAGGCTCTCCGCCACGAACTTCCAGGACCCTCCCGCATAGTCCCTCAGGAGAATCACCTCGCGCTGATCTTCGTTCAACTCCGACAGGCACTCATCGACGAGCTCGGCCATTTCGCGCCGTTCCGCCCTGGAGCCTGGGCTGGTGGAGTCACTGACGAAGGGCCGCTCGAAGACCGAATCGCTCCCGGTTGCGCCATGCTTCTCCAGCCCCTCTTCCCTGAACACGTCTCGCTTCTGCGCGCCGAAATGCTCGGCATTGTGCAGGATCTCATTCTGTGCGAGCTTGGCCATGAAGTGGATCAAGCTGGCGTCCTCACGCACCTCGAAATTCCCCAGAGCCTGGGTGGCGCGCATCAGGGTGCCCTGGGCGATGTCCTCAACATCCACTTTCTCGCGCAGCTTGGGGCCCAAGCGGGCATTGACGATGCGCAGAACGCGAGGGTAGTAGCGCTCCAGCAACTCGTTCAGGGCAGCCTCATCCCCGCCCTGGTAACGCTGCAGCAGGGCGACGGACTCGGGGACCGCGGGCGTGGGCTTGTCAGTGGAGGACGTCACATCCTCTAGCATAGCCGCGGATCGGTTGGGCCGCATCGATAAGTAGGGTCGCTCGGGTTTCCCAATGCATGGACCCGGCTCACCAGTCCTTGCAGCCAACCTTGGGTCTGAGCAGGAAGGACTGGGACGGGCCCGATCAGATGATCAGGAGCGTTCACCCCGCTCACGACTTACCAGCCCGGCCAGGAGCCGGGTGATACCACCCACGACGCAGAGAAAAAGGAGGAGGAACGCGCTCATCCAGGTACTCTCCGTCATTGGAGTGTCCTGGCGCGCGTTGCTCGCATAGATGAACCCCACGAAGGTGATCAGGAACAGACACGGGAGCAGACCGGGGCGTTGGAGCCATACACGCGGGCCGGAGATGCCCAGTCGGTTCTCGCGCTTCAGGACCCATGAGTGGCAAAACCAGGAGATGAGCAGGCAGACGCCGCCGATCCCGATACCTGTGAACAGGTACTCAGCCAGGGCATCGCCGCCGGGGGCACCATATTGGATTCGATGCGTCGTCCAGGCGATCGCCTGAATCAAGCCGCTAAAACCCAGACACCATCCGACGACCAGGGGGAGGGCTTCGAAGCCACTGAGGTCCTTCGCCTGGGATGCAGGAATTCCTGTTTGACTGTGAGTCGTGGTCGGGGCGGGAGAGTTGCCCACCTGCTCAAGGTCGCTCTTGACCTCACTCGTGTGTTGGTAGCGGTGTTCCGGTTTCGTCTTGAGAGTCTTGAGGACAACTTCGTCCAGACGGACATCCACCTGTACGGCGTGTGAAGGCGGTTCGAAGCGGCCGATGGGCAGTTCCCCTGTGAGGAGTTCGTAGAAGACCACCCCGAGAGAGTAGATGTCCGCGCGGTGGTCGACGTCCTGTGGGCTTTTCCACTGCTCGGGAGCCATGTAGTGCGGCGTTCCCATGGCCTGGCCGGTCAGTGTCAAGGTGACCTCGGGCTGGGCCGTGCCCAGCAGACGGGCCAGACCAAAGTCGACGAGTTTCACCGTCCCCGCCTGGTTGATGAGAATGTTCTCGGGCTTGATGTCGCGATGGACGACACCCTGGTCGTGGGCATATCTCAGGCTGTCACAGACCTGGTTCACGATCGACAGGGCTCTGTCGGGATCCGCGCGCTCCTGGCTGAGGATCTGGCGCAGGTTGACGCCGTCCACGTGCTCCATGACGAAGTAGATCCACTCCCCAGCCTGACCTGAGTCGTAGACCTGAACGATTCCGGGGTGGTTGAGGGTCGCCAGGGCGCGTGCCTCGCGGCGAAATCGTTCGGTGAAGGCGGGGCCGTGCTCGGGCCGTATGGGCACGATCTTCAGAGCCACGGTGCGGTCCAGTTCCACCTGGCGGGCGCGGTAGACTGAGCCCATTCCGCCCCGCCCGATCAGGTCTTCGATGACGAGGTTGGGAAAATGCGGGGCGAGCTCTTCTGGGGAAGGTGCGGGCGCACCGCCTGCGGGGCCCTCCGGCCCACCGGAGTCGTTGCCCGGCTCGCTCTCCAGGCCGCGGGCCAGGAGGCATGCGGGGCAGAGGCCTCCCGGGTTCTGGGAGGGGTCGAATGGCTCGCCGCAGCGGGGACAGGTCGTGTTCGAGGTCATGGTTGCGCTCCTTCGGGGTTCAACCCTATCTGAAGCGTCCGACCCGGGATGTTACGGGGATTCCCGGGATAACTCAGGGGGCGAGGGCCTCCATGAGGTTGCCCAGCTCCCCGTCCACGTCCTGGGGGTCTTCCACCGTCTGGCCTACCTCCAGTCGGAGGGCCTCACGAAACGCGCGCCGCAGACGGTGTACGGCGACCCGGACGGCACCCTCGGTCATCCCGAGTGCCTCGGCGGTCTGCGCGTACGGCGGTTCTTCGCCACCCAGGTAGGGCTCCAACTCTTCGAGCAGCCGCCCTCGACCCCGTGCCTGGTAGTCATCTCGCACCCGGTCCAGGGACTGATCCAGCATTGCCCGTGCCCAGTTGCGAGCAAAGGCGCGCTCTGGTGTGTGTGTGTCGGCGGGCTCCATTCCGAAACGCTGATCGGCGCTATCGAAGTCGATGGAGACATGCGGCTGTCCGCCACCGCGTTTGTCAGCGTTGGCTGCCTTTCTCGCGTTGGCCATGTAGTGCTTGAAGGCGGTCAGGAGGAAGGCCCGGAACTTCCCCCGCACCGGATCGGCGGCGGCGATGTCGCGCTTCTCCAGGAGGCGCGTGAAGAACCCCTGGACGAGATCCTCGGCATCGGCGGAGTTGTGGCGCTGTCTGCGCGCGTAGGCGTAGAGGGGATACCAATAGCTCTCGCACAGGATCGAGAGGGCCTGATGGGCGGCCGTGTCCTCGCCCTTGGCCGCCACCACGAGGCTCCAGCGTGTCGGGGTGAACTCGGCCGTCCCACGCCTGCTACCGGGGACCAGATCCGTTGAGCGTCTCATGGTTCGATGATAGCCCATGCGCTCGTCATATCTTGAAATAGCCCCGAGAGGTGTCGCACACCCATCCGGCGCTCTCCAACAAAGGGGTGCCGTTCAAGAGATCGGCAACGCGTACCCGTCCCTGCGTTCACCGTCCAGCCAAGCGTTGTGGGGCAGGTTGTCGCTCGTTCCATCGGATCCCACAAAGCGCCAGGCCTTCGGGTTCCAGTGCAGTTCACAGCGGTGGCGGTAGGCCAGGTTCAGGAGGTGGCACACGGCTGCGCTGCCCGCTCCGACGTCGACGTCACAAATGGGCTTGGCGCGTGAGTGGATGCACTCCAGCCAGTTTGCAGCGTGGTTGGCGGGTCGCGGGAGACGCTCGTCGTCTTCGCCGAACTCGCGCTTGAGAATGTCATCGGGGACGCTGGAGATGCGACCGCGGTCCACGTGCAGCATGCCGCCGTCTCCGATGAACGTCGTCCCATTGGGGCCACCGTGGATGAGGCGCGTGCCGTCGTCGTAGACCACGGACGCACCACGCAGGGCGCCGGGGTCGCTAGGGGGAATGACCTGTACAGGACCCGAGCCGTCGCGCTTGATGCCCCATTGACCGATGTCGATGTGGTGCGCGCCCATGTCTGCTACACCCCCGCCCGCGTACTCCTGATAGGAGCGCCATTGGGGGTAGTGATTGTGCACACCGCGCGGGCTGAGCACGCTGCTGTAGCCGCGTTCGGGAACGGGACCCTGCCATCGGTCCCAGTCCAGTCCGGGCTCGGGGTCTTCGATGGCCAGGTCGCAGGCTCGGGATGGATCTCCGACTCCGACGTTGATGGTCAGCACCCGTCCGATATGGCCATTGCGCACGTGCTCGCAGGCATCGACGAATCGCTTGCCGTATTCGGTTCGTTGCTGACTCCCGGTCTGAAAGACGATCCCGTGCTTGCGCACCACCTCGATAACGACCTGTGCCTCGCGCAACGAGTTGGTCAGAGGTTTCTCGCAGTAGATGTCCTTGCCTGCGACGGCGGCATCAACGATCTGGTTGGCATGCCAGTGGTCGGGGGTGGCGATAACGACCGCGTCGAGGCCGGGCATCTGCAGGAGCTCGCGGTGGTCGAGGAACGTGGCGCAATCGCTGTTGCCATAGCGCTCATCCACCCGGCGCTTGCCGTCCTCCCGCCTGTTCGTGTCCACGTCACAGACGGCCACGACCCGGAACCCCTCCTGTGCCAGGAAGGCTCCATTCATCAGGTTGCGGCCGCGGATTCCGATGCCTATCACGCCAATGTGCACCTGATCCTGCGGAGCGAACCGCGCCCTTCGCAGGGGGCCCGTCCACAGGGCAGGGGTTACCGCGGCGGCGGCGACGAACTGACGACGGTTCATAGCGATGGGTTGGGACATAACAAGGCTCCTTGCCAGTCAACCTACGGTCAGAGGCCCGTTCGCCGCCACACCTCTTTGGCCGCGACCCCGCTGGCCGCGTGTCCGTCCTGGCCTCAGCGGCCTCGTCCGCCTGACCTGCCGCGCCGGGAACCTGCTCCCGCTCCCGATCGCATGCGCTGGCGTCGCTTGCCCGCCTTGGACAGCTTGTGCTTGGGCTTGCCAGAGCGACCCGAGGTCGCGCCGCCAACGCCTGCTCCGAAGCTCTCTTGTGGTGCTTGGCTCTGGCTCGTCGTGCTCTTGGCCTGGGCGGGCCTGTGGCTGCTTCCGGCTCCAGCGAAGTTGCGCCGACCCGATGGCTTCTTGTTTCCGCCGCCCCCTTGGCGTCTTCCCTGGGAGCGTCCTGTGGCGCGTTCACTCACCCCACCGGAGAACCCCTTCAGCTTGATGCGGGGGATCTGCATGTTCAGCTTGCGCTCGATGGCCTGGACACCGGCGAAGTCCTCTCCCGTGACAAAGGTGCAGGCCTTGCCGCTCTGTTCGGCCCGACCCGTGCGGCCGATGCGGTGCGTGTAGGCATCGGGTGTGTTCGGGATGTCGTAGTTGATCACGTGGCTGATTCCCGCCACGTCGATTCCTCGCGCAGCGATGTCGGTGGCCACCAGGACGTTGTAGCGACCCTCTCGGAAGCCCTGCATGGCCCGCTGGCGCTGGCCTTGGCTCATGTTGCCCTGCAGGGCGATGGCGTTCATGCCCGCCCGCTCGAGATCCCGGGCCAGACGCCGGGTGCGGTGCTTGGTGCGCAGGAAGACGATGGCCGAGGTGAAGTTCTGCTCGTGCAACAGGTGCGTCAAAAGATCTGTCTTGCGGCTCTGCTCCACCGGGTAGAGCGCGTGCTCGATGGTCTCCATGGGGGCCGTGATGGCCAGCTCGACGACGTGCGGGTTGTGCAGCAGGTTGTCGGTCAGGCTGCGGATCTCGCGCGGCATGGTGGCCGAGAACAGCAGGTTCTGACGCCGCTCGGGCAGTTGCTTGATGATGCGCTTGATGTCGGGCAGGAAACCCATGTCGAGCATATGGTCGGCCTCGTCGAGGACCAGGACCTCCAGCCCGTCAAGGCGCACGTCCTTGCTACCCATCAGGTCGAGTAGCCGCCCGGGGCAGGCGACGATCACATCGGGCCGGCTGCGCAGGGCACGCTTTTGGGGCACGGCACTGACGCCGCCAAAGACCGTGGTGGAGCGGATGTTGGTGAACTTGCCCAGCATCTGGAAGTCACTGTGGATCTGCATGGCCAGCTCGCGCGTGGGGGCGATGACCAGGGCCCGCGGGTTTTGTCCGCGGCTGGCCACAAGGCGCTCGATGATGGGCAGCGCGAAGGCGGCGGTCTTGCCCGTGCCGGTCTGGGCCAGGCCGAGCACGTCGCGGCCCTTGAGCACCTGGGGGATGGTCTTGGCCTGGATGGGCCGCGGCTCGTTGAAGCCCGCCTCGGTTACAGCGCGCAGAATATTCTTGCCGAGTCCGAAGGACGCAAATGCGTTCTTCGACCCGGTGGGTCGTTTACCTGTCATGTTGACTGATGTCCTGAAGAGTGTCGTGTGCCGGCGACAGGGTCGCCGGGTCCAACCTATCCAGCAGGAACAAGTCAGCTACGGTGAGGCGCGGTTCGCACTCGTGCCATGGGGCAACGGGCGGATTCTGCTGCGCGCCGGGGTCGCAATGGTGCGACCGGGGCGGGAAAGGTAGGCGTTCAATGGGCTGCGGGATAGTGGCTGGCCCGGATTCCGTGGCCGATTGCCCAGATCGGGGCACAGACCCCTCTCCGGCGGGTATGAGGCGCGGACGCGTGGCGCGGCTGTTAGGTTGGGCCCATGCGTGCACTTGTCACTTGCCTTGCGCTCTGCGCTTGTGGGGGACCCGAAGGGCATGCGCCGTCAGCGTTGGTTCCCAAAACGGAGGCTCCCTTGTCCAACACCATCGAGGAGACCCGGGTCGAGGTCGGCGGCGCGTCGATCGTGGCGCTCGTCGCGGGCTCGCCGGATGCTCCCGCACTGTTGCTCCTGCACGGGGCACGCTTCTCCAGCGAGACCTGGCGGGAGCTGGGCACTCTTGAACACCTGGCCAGCGCGGGCCTGAGGGTCGTCGCTGTGGACCTACCGGGTTATGGGGGAAGCACGTCGACCGAACTTGAGGCCAGCGTGTTCCTTGAGCAACTCGTCGGTGCGATGAGCTTGGAGCGTCCCGTTGTCGTTGCCCCATCCATGAGCGGCACCTTCGCCTTCCCCTTCGTCCTGGACCATGGCGCGAGTTGTGGGGGCTTCGTACCCGTGGCTCCGGCGGCCGTGGCGCGCTACGCGGAGCGTCTGGGTGAGATCCGGGTGCCGACCCTGGTCCTATGGGGTACGGCCGACAGCGTCTTTCCGGTCGCCGGAGCCGAGTCCCTGGCCGCAGCCATACCCGATGCCGAACTCATGCTGCTGGAGGGCGCTCCTCATCCGGCGTACCTGGACCAGCCGGATCTCTTCCACGAGCGGTTGCTGGAGTTCGTGCGCTCGACCCGCTGAGTCAGCGCCGACGCGCGGCGACCTGCAGTTCTACCCGGGCACCACCGGGCAGGCCTGCAACAGCCACACAGGTGCGCGCCGGATAGGGGTCGGGGAACCTCTTGGCGTAGATGGCGTTGAAGTCGCCGTAGCGCTCCATGTCCAACAGGTACACGCGGGTCTCCACCACATCACCCAGGTTGAGATCCAGGTCTGCCAGGGTGCGTTCCACGGCATCGATGCAGGTCTCCACCTCGTGCTCAAAGCTGCTCCCGCGCTCACCGATCTTGCCTGCAACGAATACAAAGTCCCCAGCAACGACCGCGCTGGAGTAGGGGCCGATAGCACCGGCGTCCTCGACGTGGCGGGTGGGTGATCCAGCACAGCCGACGAGCAAGGGTAGGAGGATCCAGATACGCATGGCCCAGAGGATATCGCAAGGGCCTCAACCCGTCGCCTTTTTCCCGATGACGCGGAGCCGCACTCGCGCTCACGGTTCTCCTCCCATTCTTTACCGCCCAGGCCACTGTTCACCACAGGAGGCCCCGGTAGCGGGTTCCATTCAGGCCCTGTAACGCCCGCGAAGGGTCGTCGAACACAGGGGTGACCAGGGTCTTTCCCCCGGGAGGCCACCCCCGTGGCGAAGGGGGTTCAGCCAGTCCTCGCCGCCCCCCCGCAATTCCTGACACCTTTTCCTCACATGAAGAATCCCAGCCGAGCACTGCTCCCCGTCTTGACCTTACTGTCGATGACCGCACTTCTCTCCACCCCTGCCCCGGCAGCCAGCTCCCGTGCCTTCGCGGCACCGGGTGACGTCTTGGTTGTCGACGCGTCCGGCGCGGGAGACTTTCTGGACATTCAGGATGCAGTGGATGCATCCAGCCCGGACGACACGCTTCTGATCATGGATGGCGCCTACAGCGGTTTCAGTATCGACAACAAGGGGCTGGCCCTCGCCGCCGATTCAGTCCTGATGCCACGAGTGACCGGTCTCGTAACGCTCTCAGGTCTGACCAAGGGTGAAGGCCTGAGCCTCTCCGGTCTGCACCTGAAGGCCGGTTTCATCGTTACCGGCTGCAAGGGCACGGTCGTCTTTACGGATTGCACCATTGTTGAGCCCAACCTCGCGGACGCGTACCTCACCACGCCCGAAGACGAGCCCGGAATGCACCAGGTGCTGGGCTGTGAGGACGTTGTGTTCTCAGACTCGTCCTTGATCGGCCGCGATGGGGAATCGACGAGCTTTATGAGCGGCAAGGATGGAGCTGACGGCGAGAACGGACTCTGGGTTATGGACTCCACGGTGAGCCTGTATTCCTGTGTCGTCCAGGGAGGCGAGGGCGGATTATCGGAAGACAGCGGTGGGTTGGGCTGTACACCGGCCTACAGATCCAATGGGGGGCACGGCATCTGTGCCCGCTCGAACAGTCTCGTCTACATGGATGGCACTCAGCCTGTTGGCGGTTTGCGCGGCGAGCACTGGTGTTGTGGCAGTTGCGACTGGGACGAAAAGGACGGGCAGGCCGTCTACAACGACGGGACGGCCAGCGTGTTGTCGGGAAACGATCCCTTCTTGCACCTCGATAGCCCGTTGGTGGTTCGCGAGAGCGATCCAATGCCGTTGACCTTGACCGGACCGCAGGGCGCCCGATCCTGGATGGTCTATTCTCCCGCTTCGGCGTGGCGCTACCTGGGCCTTGATCTCGGCATCTTGCACCTGCGCAGCAATCAGCTGAAGTTCGCCTACCTGGGTAAGGTCCCGGGAAGTGGTTCGCTCCAGATTTCTATCACTCCGCCCCTTCTGCCGCCGGGTGAAGAAGCCCTGCGTGTCTACGTCCAGCCGTTCGCCTTGTTCGGCGGCTCGCGGTTGCTTGGCAACGCGCGCAGTGTGATCGTGATTGATGACGCGCTCTAGGAGAGGTGCCCGCGGGGCGGGGATGGGTCATTCCCATCCCCGCCCTTTCGGGCGAAGCTAGGAGTTACCCGGTTCCTCCACAAGATTCAACATCCTGGGAGACTGCGCTGAAACACTACTTCGAGTGTGCGAGCACAAGGTGCACGCTCGCCTTTGGGGAACTTGCACGGCGAAGGTCCCTTCTTCCCTTCTCGGTCCTTGGCCACACGCCGGTCGCGCTCCTTAGCTGAAAATGGACCCGAAGGAAGTGGCTTGCCGCCTGGGGGCGTTCTATCCTCCGCTTCCATGCCCCGTACGACCCCCTTTCACGAGCGAACGGCAGCGCTCATGCAGAGCTATGCGTGGAAGGAGTGGGCGGGCTACGCGGCGCCCTGCAACTACGACGCGCACTCCGAGCGCGAGTACTTTGCGATCCGTCGGAGCGCGGGATTGATCGATGTGACGCCCCTCTACAAGTATGAGGTCACCGGGCCTGACGCTGCACGGTTCCTCGCACGCCTGTGGACCCGGGACATCACCAAGCTCAAGCCGGGCCGCGTGGCTTACGGCTGCATGTGCGATGGGGACGGCATGGTGCTCGACGATGGGACCGTTGCCTGTCTGGCGCCCGAGCGGTATCGGATGACCTCGTCCGAGGCCTGGCTGGGGTGGTTTGAGCAGCATCGCCGGGGGTTCGACGTTCAGATCGAGGACAGCACCGACCGCATCGCCGCGCTTGCCCTTCAGGGCCCCCTCTCAAGGGAGGTCCTTCGCAATGTCGTGGATGCGGATCTGGACTCTTTGCGCTTTTTTGGTCTCGCTGCCTGTCACTTGGCGGGGGCCGAGGGTTGGATCACGCGTACCGGCTATACGGGCGACCTTGGATATGAGCTCTGGGTGCCCAATGCGGACGCGATCACTCTCTACGATGCCATCCTTGAGGCAGGTGCTGAGCATGGAGTCCAGCCCATCGGTCTGGACGCTCTTGACGTCACGCGTATCGAGGCTGGTTTCGTGCTACAGGGGATCGACTACGTTTCGTCACGCAGCTGTCTCATCGACGCGCGCAGGTCCACCCCGGAGGATTCGGGACTGGGCTGGACCGTCAACCTGGAACGCGAGGGGTGGATCGGGCGCGAGGCGCTCCTGCGCGAGCGTGAGAACGGGCCCAAGTGGAATCTGGTGGGGCTTGAGCTCGACTGGGCCGAGATTGAGGACCTCCATGCCGAGTATGAGTTGCCACCCCACCTAGCGCCCTGTGCCTGTCGTGAGGCGGTGCCGGTCTATCTTGCATCCGGCAAGCAGGTTGGGCAGGCCACTTCGAGTACCTGGTCCCCGACGCTGAAGAGGTCATTGGCCCTAGCCCAGGTTCACCGTCGACACACCTCGATCGGTACCAAGCTGCAGGTCGAGCACACTGTCGAGTTTGAGCGCCGTCGTGTGACCGCGACCGTTGTGGACCGCCCCTTCTTCGATCCGCCGCGTAAGACCTCTACGCCCAACTTCCCGCCCAAGACCCCTGCGT
The DNA here is from genome assembly GCA_002720975.1 of Planctomycetota bacterium. Lineage (GTDB taxonomy): Bacteria > Planctomycetota > UBA1135 > UBA1135. The sequence continues at coordinate 12,049 of PBIX01000043.1, forward strand.
AATGGCAACACTCGGAAGCGAACAGAACCCCTGGGACGCCATCGTCATTGGTGGGGGGCACAACGGTCTGACCTCGGCGGCCTATCTCGCACGAGCCGGGCGCAAGGTGCTCGTTCTTGAGCGGCGTCATCTCGTGGGTGGAGCTTCGGTGACTGAAGAGATCTACCCCGGCTTCAAGTACACAGTCTGCTCCTACGTGGTGAGCCTCCTGCGTCCATGGATCATTCGCGACCTCGAACTCTCCAAGCACGGTCTGCGCATGGTCCCGCTCGAGTGTTCCTATACACCCCAGCTCGATGGACCGGGTCTTTGCCGCTGGGCTGATCCCGACCTGACCCGTCAGGAGATCCGGCGCCTGAGCCCCCGGGACGCGGACACTTACCCCGAGTTTGGAAAGCTCATGGGCAAGCTGGCACGCTTCGCCAAGCCCTTCATCGACGAGATCGCCCCCGATCCGACCTCGTTCAAACCCTCGGATTTCCTGCAGCTCAAGCGTGCTGCGGATCGGTTCCGCAGCCTGGGGGATGATCTGACCGCGCTGCAGTTCAAGCTGACCACGATGGGGGGGGTGGACTTCCTGCGTGAGTTCTTCGAGTCGGATCAACTCATTGCCCCCATGTCCTGCTCGGGCATCATCGGCACGATGCTGGGGGTGAACTCGCCTGGCACGGCCTACGTCCTGCTGCACCACTATATGGGGGAGATCGACGGCAGTTCTCGTGCCTGGGCTTTCCCGGTGGGCGGGACGGGGGCGGTGAGCGAGGCCATCGCCTCCTCGGCGCGCTCCTTCGGAGCCGAGATCCGCACCGAAGCGGCAGTCTCCCAGATGCGCATCAAGAACGGCCGCGCGACAGGGGTCGTACTTGAGGGCGGCGAGGAGATCGCCGCACGCTCGGTTGTGAGCGGCTGCGATCCGCGCCTCACGTTCCTGGGCCTCGTCGGTCGCGAGCACCTGCCCGGAGACTTCGCCACCAGTATCGAGCGCTACAAGAACCGGGGCAGCTCCGGCAAGGTGAACATCGCCCTCGACCGCTTCCCCGAGTTTGCTCACCGTCCCGGGATAGGTCCGCACGTCACAGGCGACGTGGCCATCGCGCCCTCCACTGACTATCTCGAGACGGCCTTCGACGAGGCCAAGTACGGCACCTTCAGCCGCCGACCGTTCATCAATGTTGTCTTCCCCTCGCTTCTGGATCGCGGCATGGCTCCCCCGGGCAAGCACGTCATGTCCTGCTTTGTCCAATACGCACCCTACGACCTGGCCAGCGGCGCCGAGACCTGGCCCGAGCATCGCGAGGCCTTTGGCGATGCGGTGGTGGACACCCTGGCCGAGTACATGCCGACCTTGAAGGAGGACATCCTGCACCGTCAGGTTCTTTCACCCTGGGACATCCAGGAGCAGATGGGCATCACCGAAGGGAACATCTTCCACGGAGAGCTCGGGCTGGAGCAGCTGCTGTTTCAACGGCCGGTCGCCGGCTGGGCGCGCTTCAAGACACCGATTGATGGTCTGTGGTTGGGATCGTCCGGGGCGCACCCGGGCGGTGGCATCATGGGGGCGCCGGGTGCGCTCGCGGCCAAGGAGATGCTCAAGGCGGGGGCCGTCTGATGGATGCGATCGTCATCGGAGGCGGCCACAACGGCCTGGTCGCAGCAGCGACCCTGGCCCGTCAGGGTCACAGGGTCGGCGTGTTTGAGCAGCGCGGGCAATTCGGTGGGGTGGCGGACGGCTTGTTGCACGACACCCAATCCTTCAGTCCTGAGGTGGTGAGTGACCTCAACCTCTGCCCCCACGGCCTCAAGTTGCAGGATCCCGCCCCGGTCTTTGTTCCTTCGAGGGAAGGTCATGGCCTGCTTCTTCACCGGGATCCGGATCTCGCCGCCGAGGAGTTGGGTCCTGATGCCGAACCGTACCGCAACTGGCGCGCTTTCCTGGACCGCGTGCTCCCGTTCGCGAGGGCCCAGCTTGATCGGACGGCCCCCGATGTTCGCGGCAACGCGTCGCTGTGGCCCCTGATGAAGACCGGCATGGCCTTCCGGCGTCTGGGCAAGAAGGACATCCACGAGCTTCTGCGCGTGGGCCCCGCCTGCGTGGACGACTATCTCTCGGAGTGGTTCACCTCACCTCTGCTCAAGACGGCTCTTGCCGCGCCGGCGCTGCATGGCACGTTCATGGGATCGCGCTCGCCCACTTCAACGGCGACCCTGCTGTTGCATGAGGCTCAGGTTTCCAAGGAGGTTGTCGGCGGTGCGCTCGCCCTGGTGGGTTCCCTTGTCAAGGCTTGTCGTGCTGGGGGGGTTGAGCTGCAGGCGGGTGCGGAAGTGCGTCGTATTCGCGTCGAAGGAGGACGGGCCGTGGGCGTTGAACTTGCGGATGGGTCCTCTGTTGATGCAGGTACCGTGCTGTCGTGCATCGGCCCGCGTCGCACTCTCCTGGATCTGGTGGCTCCCGAGCAGCTGCCCGTTGGTACGGCGGGACACATCCGCAAGGTGCGGGTGCGCGGCACCCTGGCCCGGCTGACCCTCAAGTTGTCCGGGCCCATCGAGTACGCCTGTCGCCCGGGATTTGCGCCCGAGCGTTCCCTTGTCGGCGAACACCCACTCGACCTCGAACGGGCCTTCGACCATGTGAAGCACCGGCGCATGCCCACCGATCCGCCCCTCGACATCCGTCAGTCCGGTGGGGAGGCCTCCGTCCTGGTGCGCTGCGCCCCATTCCAGTTGGAGGGCGGCTGGACGGACGCCCGCCGCTCAGAGCTGACGGAGTCCGTGCTGGCTTCACTCGAACGCTACGCTCCCGAGGTCCGGTCGATTGCCACGGTCACAGAGACGCTGACACCTGCGGATCTTGCGCAGCGCTACGGGCTCGAGGGCGGGCACGAGATGCACGGGGAGTTGGCTCTCGATCAGCTCGGCCCCATGCGTCCGGGCTTGGAGCTCTCCAGGCATTTGACCTCCATCGAGGGACTCTTCTGTGGCTCGGCGGGTATCCATCCGGGGGGCGGGATCAGCGGCCGGCCGGGCAGGCTTGCGGCTCGGGCAGCCCAGCAGGGCTAGAGCCCAGCCCCGCGAGGGCTGAGACGCGGGGGCCGGGGCAGTTCCCTGCCTTGTCCTCAAGGAATGGGCGGGCGTGGTCGAAAAATATTCCATGCTGCTGTTCTCCCCCCAAATCACGGGTCTGCTGGCTGCGGGTCTGCGCTCCCTGTTGGTAGCGGCCGCGGCCACCCCCCAGGCCGAACAAGTCTCCTGGGAAGAGGTCAGCGTGCCGCGGGCGCAGCCCATGCAGGGCGAGCTGCAACTGGTGCTCCAGTTCCATTCCATCGAGCATGACTGGGAGCCCTACTGCACGCCCTTCTCCGAGCGCACGCACCTGGCTGTGCGCGCTTGGTCCGACAGCCAACTGCCCTGGATTCGCGCCGAATACGACAACCCGCGCGCCCGCTACTTCGTGCGGCGCGGCACCTTTGCCGAGCGTCTGCTTGCACGCGCGGCACCACACGATCGCATCGTGGTGGTGGGGCGCGTACGTGCCCAGTTCCTGGGGCAGCCTTGGATCGAAGTGATCGCGGCCTGTCCCGCCCGCGAGCAGATTCCCCTGGGCACCGTACTGCACACCAGTCGCGCCATTAATCTGTTGCAGCGTAAGGCGACCCGGCTGGCCCTTGAGCAATTTGAGCGTGCCTTGGCTGCCCCCCTGCCCGCTCACGCGCGCAAAGCCCTGTTGCGACTCATGCCGGCCCGGGAGAGTCAGTCCGTGGCGATCTCGGCCGTCAAGTAGAGGTCGAACCACAGAATCAGCGGGTTGCCTGCTAGGGTGCAACCATGTTGTGCCTGTCTCTGCTCTGCTTCTCGCTCCTGCCCCAGACTCCTACACCCGAGCGCCCGAACATCGTCCTGATCCTGGCCGATGACATGGGGTTTTCGGATCTGGGGTGTTATGGCGGCGAGATATCCACCCCGAACCTCGATCAGCTGGCGGCGGACGGCCTGCGCTTCACCCAGTTCTACAACACCTCCAAGTGTTTCCCGTCGCGGGCGTGTCTGCTGACCGGTTGTTATGCCCAACGCGTGGGCATGGACGCCCAGCCAGTCTCATTGACGGCTGGTGTCACTCTGGGCGAAGTGCTGAGCGCGGCCGGCTATCGCACGCTGATGTCGGGCAAACACCACGGCACCGAGAACCTGTTCGACCGGGGTTTTGAGCGTTGCTTCACCCTGCGCGACGGGGCTTGCAATCACTTCAATCCGGGGCCGCGAAGAGAGGGAGAGTCGGCCCCCGCCCAAAAGCGAGCGGGAAGGACCTGGTGTTTCGACGGCAAGACGGTCCAGCCCTATGCCGCTCCCGATGACTTCTATACGACGGATGCATTCACGGACAACGCTTTGGGCTTCCTGGCGGCGCGAGATCCAGGTGAGGCCCGGCCTTTCTTCCTGTATCTGGCCTTCACGGCCCCTCACGACCCTTTGCAGGCCTGGCCGGAGGACATTGCTCGCTACAAGGGAGTCTACGATGATGGCTGGCAGCCCATCCGCGAGGCGCGCTATCGCAGGCAGAAGGAGATGGGGTTGCTCGGCGAGAGCGTTGGCCTCTCCGACGCCGAGTTCGGGGACTGGGAGAAGTTGGACGCGAACGCCCGTGCCACGGAAGCCCGACGCATGGAGGTCTACGCGGCCATGGTCCATTGCGTGGACCGAAACGTCGGGCGACTGATCAAGATGCTTAAGGCCCGGGGTGACTGGGAGAACACCCTGATCCTCTTTGCGTCCGACAACGGCGCCTCCTCGGAAGTGGTGGAGATCGGCGAGGGCGAGATAGGTGCCATCGACCGCTGGTCCTCGCAGAAGGGCCGCTGGGCCAACGTCTCCAACACGCCTTTCTCCAAGTACAAGAACTTCAGCCATGAGGGTGGTATCAGCACGCCTCTGATCGCGCACTGGCCCGCCGGAATCGCAGCGCGCGGCGAGTTTGTTCGGACGCCCACCCACTTCATCGACGTCCTGCCCACGCTGCTCGGGTTGGGGGGGGGTACGTACCCCGAGAGATACGGGGGAGCTGAGGTGATCCCTGCGGACGGCATCAGCCTCGTCCCCCTCCTTGAAGGGAAGAGTCTTGAGCGCGCCGAGCCCCTCTATTGGTCTTGGGGCAGAGGCGCGGCCATGCGGCAGGGGCGTTGGAAGATCGTGCGATCCAGAGCCAAGGGTGCGGTCTGGCAATTGCACGACATGGAAGTCGACCGCACCGAATCCGCGGAC
>PBIX01000044.1 GCA_002720975.1 Planctomycetota bacterium
CACTCATCGCCGTGGTCTACGTGTGGCGCCTGGTGGAGGTCGCGTACTTCGGTGAGCCGGAGCACGAGGTCTGCGACGTGCCCTGGAACTGCTGGCTGCCCACCTGGATCCTGATCGGGGGCACGCTGGTCTTTGGTATCTGGACGGACGTCACTGTTGGTGGTGCCGCCGCCGCAGCACGCGCCATTCTCGGGGTGACACCGTGAGCCCGGAAACCATCCTGCTCTGGGCCCTCTGCCTTCCCTTGGGGGGAGCCCTGGGGGTGTCCCTCAGTGGGCGCTGGCCCAATTTCAGAGAGGCCGTCACCCTCAGCACGACCCTATGCACATTCGGCTGTGTAGTTGCACTCCTTCAGGGTGTCCTTGCCGGACAAGTGATTGAGGTGGAGCTGGTGGAGGTCTTTGAGGGCCTCCCGCTGACCTTCCGGCTGGAACCCCTGGGGATGCTCTACGCCCTGGTTGCTTCTGGCCTTTGGATTCCGACGGCCCTGTATGGCATCGGCTACATGCGCGGCCATGGCGAGGACAACCAGACGCGGTTCTTCACCTGCTTCGCCCTGGCTATCTTTGCGGCTCTGGGTATCGCCTTTTCAGGCAACCTGCTGACCCTGTTCCTGTTCTACGAGGTCCTGACCTTCTCGACCTACCCCCTGGTCACCCACTATGGCAATGACGAGGCCCGCAAGGCCGGGCGCGTCTATCTGGGGAACCTGATCTTCACCTCCGTTGCGTTCCTGCTACTCGCGGTCGTGACCACCTGGTGGTTGACGGGCACCCTTGATTTCCGCCCGGGTGGCATCCTGGCCGGCAAGGTGGAGGGGCCCATGGTTGCGGTTCTGCTCGGCCTGTTCGCCTTTGGTACGGGGAAGGCCGCGCTCATGCCTTTCCACCGCTGGCTGCCCGCTGCCATGGTGGCCCCCACTCCTGTCAGCGCCCTCCTGCACGCGGTCGCGATCGTGAAGGCCGGGGTCTTCACCGTCCTGAAGGTCATCGTCTACATCTTCGGCATTGATTTCCTGACCGCGCAGGGAGCATCCATCTGGCTCATGTATGCCGCCTCGTTCACCCTGCTGAGCGCCTCGATCATCGCCCTCACCAAGACGAATCTAAAAGCGCGCCTGGCCTACTCCACCATCAGCCAGCTCGCCTATATCGTCCTGGGCGGGGCGCTGGCCACAACGGCCGGCATTACCGGCGCGGCCCTCCATATCCCCATGCACGCCATGGGAAAGATCACCCTGTTCTTCTGCGCTGGCGCCATCTACGTCGCCACCCACAAGAAGGACCTGCGGGACATGGACGGCATTGGCCGCCGGATGCCATTCACCATGGGGGCCTTCCTGGTCGGCTCCCTGAGCATCATCGGCCTGCCCCCCATGGGAGGCGCCTGGTCGAAGTGGTTCCTGGCTCTGGGCGCGGCAGACGCCCACATGCCCATCTTTATCGGGGTCCTCATGCTCAGCTCCCTGCTGAGCATCGGGTACCTGATGCCCGTCGTGGCGCGTGCCTTCTTCTGCAAGGCCTCCGATGATGACGGCAGGGAGGCCTCGGAGAAGTCGGGATTCTGGGGCGGCGTTCAAGAGGCGCCCCTGCTCTGCGTCGTCCCCCTCTGCGCCACCGCACTCGGCACCATGGCGCTCTTCTTTTGCGCTCCCTTCTTCAAGGATCTCCTGGACCTCATGGTCTTGCGCTGAAATGGAATCCCAAACCCCCGATAGACCCCCGTCGCTCCCTAGCGATGAGCCGGGTTGGCCCGAGCGCCCGAAGAATATACGCCGGTTGATTGCGCTGACGATCGTCTTGTGCGCCGGGGCCGTTGTGGCAGATCTCTTCTACAGCAAGCACGGGCACTACGGCTTCGAGAACATCACGGGGTTCCACGCCCTCTATGGATTCTTCAGCTACGTGGGGCTTGTCCTCATCGCTGGACAGTTGCGCCGCTTCCTGAAGCGCGAGGAGGACTACTATGATTGAGAATCTCCCTCCGGGGATGGTCTTGATCCTGGGCGCCCTGCTGGTGCCCCTCCTCCGCGGCAGGGTGGCCGCGCTCTACATGCTGGCCCTGCCAGTGCTGGGCTTGGCGCAGCTGCTCGCGCTTCCCGATCAGCACGGTCTCTCGCTGGAGTTCCTGGGGTATGAACTCCAACCTGTGCGCGTCGACAGGCTGTCCCGCATCTTCGGCATCATCTTTCATCTGGCCGCCTTCCTGAGCGTCCTGTACTCCCTGCACGTCAAGGACCGCATCCAGCAGGTGAGCGGTCTGGCGTACGCCGGCGCGGGCATCGGGGCGGTCTTCGCAGGGGACCTGATCACTCTCTTTGTCTACTGGGAGCTCACGGCCATCACCTCCGTGTTCCTGATCTGGGCCTCCCGAACGGAGGCAGCCAACCGCGCGGGCCTGCGCTATCTCGTGGTCCAGGTTCTCTCCGGCGTCCTGCTGCTGGCTGGCGCCATCATGCACTACGAGGAGAGCGGGTCCCTGGCCTTTGGCCACCTGGGCCTGGGGAGCACAGGCACCCAGTTGATCTTCCTCGGGTTTGGCATCAAGGCTGCTTTCCCTCTCCTGCACAACTGGCTTCAGGACGCCTACCCACAAGCTACCCCCACGGGCACGGTGTTCCTCTCCGCCTTTACCACCAAGCTCGCCATCTACGCCCTGGCGCGCGGTTATGCGGGTACGGATATCCTCATCCCGATCGGTGCCGCCATGACGGCCTTCCCGATCTTCTTCGCTGTCCTGGAGAACGACCTGCGCAGGGTCTTGGCCTACAGCCTGAACAACCAGCTGGGGTTCATGGTGGTGGGCGTCGGCATCGGGACGGAGCTTGCAATCAACGGCACTGCTGCGCATGCCTTCGCCCATATTCTCTACAAGGCCCTGCTCTTCATGACCATGGGCGCCGTCCTGCACCGCACCGGTACAACCAAGGCCACCGACCTTGGAGGGCTGTACAAGTCCATGCCCTGGACAACCTTCTTCTGTCTGATCGGGGCCGCGTCCATCTCCGCCTTCCCGCTCTTCAGTGGCTTTGTCTCCAAGTCCATGATCCTGACGGCGGCCGCTGAGGAGCATCACCTCGGGGCGTTCCTCGTCCTCCTCTTCGCGTCGGCGGGTGTGCTGCACCACTCGGGCATCAAGATCCCCTTCTACGGCTTCTTTGGTCACGACCGCGGCCTGCGTACGCGCGAGGCGCCATGGAACATGCTGTTGGCCATGGGTGGGGCGGCGGCGCTCTGCGTCGGATTGGGGATCTGGTACGAACCCCTCTATGCGCTCCTGCCGTTCAGCGTGGACTTTGTGCCCTACAACATGACCCACGTGGTCACTCAGTTGCAGCTGCTGTTCTTTGCGCTTGCGGCCTTCATCTTCATGTACAAGGCGCACCTGGAACCCCCTGAGATCCGTGCCATCCACCTGGACTCGGACTGGTTCTACCGCCGGGCCGGCAAGCGCCTCGTGCTGAGCCTGGGGGCCGGCGTGCAGAGCCTCTGGGCGAGCCTGACGGGAACCGCCGTGGCTGTCGCCTACGGCCTCGGCGGCATGGTGGCTCGCGCTCACAAGCCGGGTGGCCCGGTCGGAGAGCCGCTCCCCTCTGGCAAGTCCGCTCTCTGGGCGGCTCTCCTGCTATTCGCCTTCCTGACGCTGGCGCTGTTCTTCTCTGATTTCTGAGCGTGACGTCCGCCTTGCGGTCCACGCCGGGAGAGGTGACGATCTTGCCCCATGGGTTCTCCCCCCACTCAAACATCCACTGATCGGCCTGAGGCTCCGGTGCTTGACCTGCAGGAAGCCAGCACTGTCCTGGCTCGGCTCTACGGGATAGAGGGAGAGCTGGCGGAGCTACCCAGCCACATAGACCGCAATTTCCGCGTCGCTGCTTCGAGCGGGGAGACCTATGTCTTCAAGGTGGCCTACGCCGACCAACCGGAAGTTTTGCTGGACCTGGAGAATCAGGCCTTCAGGTGTTTGGCCAAAGAGGTGCCTGGGGTGGCGCCAAGTCTGCGCCCGGACACTCAAGGCAACCTGGCTCCCCAGGTCACTCTCGACTCGGGTCAGACCCACCGCGTGCGCCTCCTGACGTGGGTGGATGGAGAGCCCCTCGCATGCCTCGCGGATCGCGGCCCAGAGCTGCTCCGATCCCTCGGGGAACTCCTGGGCCGGACCTGTGGAGCCCTGAGCACGCTCCCGCAGCCTCCACCGCTACCTGCCCGACGCTGGGACCTCTCGGAGGCCTCCTGGACCTTCAATCTGACGCCAACTCTTCTAGGGCGCCTGGAGCGGCGAGCCCCCAGCACGGCCGCCTTGGACGCGCTGCAGCGATTCCAGCTCCTGTTTGCGGCCGAGGTCCTGCCCATCCTCTCGGACCTGCCCCATGGGGTGCTGCATGGGGACGCCAACGACCACAACCTGATCGTTCCCGAACCAGGGGGCGTCCCCCTGGTCAGGGGGGTTATCGATTTCGGTGACGTCACCTGGGGCCCCCGGGTCTTTGACGTCTCCATCGCCTGCGCCTATGCCATCCATGGCCACGACCGCCCTCTGGAGGCCATCAGCCAGATTGTGGCGGGCTATCACGAGCAGGCTCCGCTGACGGAGAGCGAGCTGGCCGTGATCCTGCCTGCGCTGGCCATGCGCCTCGTCCAGAGCGTGGTTGTCTCCGCTTCGGATGGAGCGGATCAGGAGTCCGACAGCTACCTACGGATCAGCGAGGCACCGTCCTGGCAGGCGCTGGAGGTCCTCGCCTCGGTCAGTCCTCGCGACGCCTTCCACGGCCTGCTCGAAGCTTGCGGCCATCCTGCGCCGGCCGACGCGTCCCGCAGCATGGAGGCGGCCCGCATCCAGGAACTTCGGGAGCGGCACATGGGGCCGTCGCTCTCCACCTCCTACCAGCGGCCACTTCACATCGTGCGTGGTCGGGGCACCTACCTCTTCGACCAGGCCGGAGGCGTCCACCTTGATGGGGTGAACAACGTGTGTCACCTGGGCCACGCTCATCCGGGTCCCGTGGCCGCTGCCCACCGCCAGGCAGGTGCCCTGAACACCAATACGCGCTATCTCCACGATGAAGTCGTGCGGCTCGCCGAACGGCTGAGCGGGCTCTTCCCCGACCCGCTGAGCGTGTGCTACTTCGTGAACTCCGGCAGTGAGGCCGGTGAGCTCGCCCTCCGAATGGCTCGGGCCGCAACGGGCAGGAGAGGCGTCGTCTGCGTAGAGGGCGGGTACCACGGCAACACGTCGGCCATGATCGACATCTCACCCTACAAGCACTCGGGCCCCGGTGGCGGCGGGCCACCAGCCTGGGTGGGCACCCTGCCTCTTCCCGACACGTACCGCGGCCAGCACACCGGAGACGGGGCGGCAGACGCCTACGCGGCCCACTTCAGGGTCGCCCACGAGCGCTTGAAGGATGGAGGCCATGCACCCGCCGCACTATTTGCCGAGGCTCTCATCGGCTGTGGCGGCCAGATCATCCCACCGGCGGGATGGCTGGCGGGGATCTATGCCAAGGCACGGGCCTGCGGTGCGGTTTGCGTCGCGGATGAGGTACAGGTTGGCTTCGGCCGTGTCGGAACCCACTGGTGGGCCTTCGAACGAGAGGGGGTCACTCCCGATATCGTGACCCTTGGCAAGCCCATGGGGAATGGTCATCCGGTGGCGGCCGTCGTGACCACCTCAGCCATCGCACGCGCCTTCGATCCGGACATGGAGTACTTCAACACCTTTGGAGGTAATCCGGTCTCTTGCGCTGTGGCCAATGCGGTCCTCGACGTCATCGAGACGGAGGGCCTACGGGAGCGCGCGCACCGTGTCGGAGAGTGGATCAAGAGCGAGTTGCGCTCGGTGGCCGAGACCACGCCGGCAATGGGAGACGTGCGCGGCGTGGGAATGTACCTGGGCATCGAGTGGGTGCATCCTGGTGACCCTCCCAGGCCTGACCCTGATGGCGCGGAGCGCGTCATTTCGCACCTCATGGGACGTGGCCTTCTCCTCAGTGTCGACGGGCCCCACCACAATGTCATCAAGATCAAGCCCCCGCTGAGCTTCGACATGGGAGAGGCGCACCTCCTGTGCTCCGCCATTCGCCGAACCGTGGGTGCATTGGGCTTCTCACAGTGAAGCGCACCCCACTCCTGATTCGCCTGCTGTGGGTGATCCTGGTTGCTCACATAATCTGGTTGCGAGTCAGCGACGCCCATGGAGATCAGGGGCTACGCAACTCCTTCAGCTTCATATCCATCGTTGTCGGCCTGGTTGTTCATTGGGCTTGGCTCATCCTGGCTGGCGGCCTAGACCAACGCCGCCGATTGACCTGGTTGATTACTCCACCACTCTGCCTGGCCCTCTTCTTCGCGTGCCTTCGGTTCGACGGCTACAGCGGCTACATGATCCCCCACGTCTCTTGGCGTTGGGCCGCGCCCGACGCGCCTCGTGAGGTCACCCTCAACCAGGTTGCTCTCCCGGCCATGGGAGAGGCGGCAAGCCCATGGGGTTATCCGGGCTTTCTCGGCCCTGACCGCATGGGGCGGGCGGATGGCGTCAACCTGGTTCCCGACTGGAGGACGCATCCTCCACAGCTTCTGTGGCGGCAGGCTGTCGGGGAGGGTTGGTCGGGCTTCGCCGTGCACGGAGAGCTGGCAGTCACCATGGAGGAGCGCGATGGAACAACGGGGCTCTACGGCTACTCGCTGACCACCGGGGAGCTTCTCTGGGCCTACGCCTGGCCGGGTGAGTTCGACCACAGCCTCGCTGGTCCGGGCCCGCGCTGCACGCCCTCCATCGCCTTGGGGCGCGTCTACGGATACGGGCCCAGGGGGCGCCTCGTATGTGTCGCCGCCGACTCCGGGGCATTGATCTGGGAGCACGACCTACCCCTTGAGTACGGGGTCACACAGGAGCAGGAGACCAAGAACGTCCTCTATGGTCGGGCCAACTCGCCCCTGGTGACTGAAGGCATGCTTATCATTCCTGGGGGCGGTGATTCTGCCACCAAGCAGGTCGGCCTGGCGGCTTTCGATGCACTCACGGGTGATGTCCTGTGGGAGAGTCCGCGCCGACAGCTGAGCTATGCCTCTCCGACCCGCGCCACCCTGGCCGGTCTGGATCAGATCCTGACCGTGAACGAGGGCAGCGTTACCGGCCACGACCCCACGGATGGAGCGATCCTCTGGGAGCACCCCTGGCCCAGTGGGAGCTCAACCAGCGCCGCCGCTTCGCAGGCGGTTCCCCTACCACCGGATGGGGTTCTGATCAGCAAGGGGTATGGACTGGGAGCCTTGCGACTGCGGCTGGTTCCCGCAACGAGTGGGACCTTGGGGGTCAGCGTGCTCTGGCATGAGCGCCGGGTCCTACGAACGAAGCTCACCAACGTGGTCCTGAGAGGCCCCCACGCCTATGGGCTTTCGGATGGCATTCTGGAGTGCGTTGACCTGGAGTTGGGCCGGCGCATCTGGAAGGGTGGGCGCTACGGGCACGGCCAGATAATCGGCTCTGGGGACCTGCTTATCATCCAGACCGAGGAGGGCGAGATCATCCTGCGTGCGGCCAGTCCGGAGGCGAAGCCCGGAACTCCTGGCGCGGACCTCGGCCGCATCCGGGCACTGGACGGGAAGGCCTGGAACAACATGGCCCTTGCGGGGGACGTCCTCCTCGTGCGCAACAGCCGTGAAGCCAGTGCTTGGCGCCTGGCGCTGCAGCCCCGTTGAACCCTAGCGCTCGAGGGCCTGTGCGAAGTCCTCGATAATGTCCTGCTGCCCCTCAATACCCAGGGCAACGCGAACCAACCCGGGGCCGACCCCTGCGGCCTCCCGTTCAGATGGGCTGAGGATGGCATGGGAGGAATCCACGGGCAGCGTGATCAATGTCTCGACGCCTCCCAGGCTGGGCGCATAGGCCGGAATCCGAAGCGCCTGGACCAAGCTACGCGCTGCGGCCTCCCCGCCTGCAAGTTCGAAGGAGAGCAGGCCGCCCCACCCCGAGAGCCAGGACCGCGCGTGCTCGCTGTCCGGGTGATGGGGCAGGCCGGGATAGTTCACGTGCTCTACGGCCGGATGCCCGTCGAGGAACTCAGCCAGCGCCTGCGTATTGGAGCACTGGCGTTCGATTCGGAGCCCAAGCGTCTTCAGGCCGCGGGTGAGCAGGAAGCACGCATTCGGATCGAGGCACCCTCCCAGTAGCGTCAGCCTGGAGGCAACCTCTCCCACCAGTTCCTCGCTCCCCAGGACGGCTCCCGCGAGAATGTCACTGTGCCCGTTCAGGTACTTGGTGGCGCTGTGCAAGGAGAGGTCGATCCCAAGTTCCACAGGGCGACACAGTGCGGGGGTGGCGAGGGTGTTGTCCGTGAGGCTCACCAGGCCGTGCTCCTTGGCAAAGGCGGCAGCCGCCGGAAGATCGGGCAGCCTCAGCAGGGGATTGGTGATGGTCTCGAGGTAGATGGCCTTCGTTTCCGGGCGCAGAGCAGCAGCCCAGGTGGACGGTGCAGTCCCATCGATCGTCGTGCTGGTTATCCCCAGCCGGTCGAGCTCGGCATGAATCCAGGCGTGGGAGCCGCCGTATAGCTGTTGGCTGACGAGAAGATGCTGGCCCGGCTGCAAGACGGTGAGCAATGAGGCGGAGATGGCGGCCATCCCACTGGCGCATACCAGCCCGGCCTGGGCGCCTGCAAGGCTTGCCAGTCGGCCCTGCAACTCCAGGTGATTGGGAGTGTTGTGCAACCGGATATACCGGATTGAGTCGTGAAGGTCCTGCCCGGGGGCTGGGCCCTCTGGGGGCTGAACGCCCATGGCGCTCTGGAATATTGGCGTTACCACCGACCCCCCGATGGGCGGATCGGGAGCGGCGGCGTGCATCAGGCGCGTATCAAATTGCATGCGATCAGGGTCCGACTGGGTCATTGACGTGGCTACCGTGGAATCGAAGGCGATGATCGTACAAGGTAGGGTCGGACGGACACCCTTCGATCATGCCTACATTCCCCCCGCCTCCGATCTTTCTTCTTGCCGGCTTGCTCACGGCCTGCGGGGAGGAGTCACCGGAGCGCGGCACCCTTAGCGCTCCGATCGTCCAGCCCATCAGGGAGCAGAGCCCTGCCCCCCAGCCTGACTTTCACGCACGCCGACAGAGGGGGCTCCCCGGAAAGCCTGAGTGGGTGAGTGCCGGAGACATAGACGGCGATGGGTTCGATGAGCTACTGGCGACAACCCTGTCACCTGGCACCCTGCACGTCTTCAGCGGCAGTGCGGCGGGCATTGCTCAGGAGCCCATCTCGCTTGAGGTCGGTGACTATCCGCTGCGCCCGCTCCTTGTTCCCGAGCCGAACGGGATGGGCCAACTCGTCATCGTCGCGGAACGGGCTACCGGGGCCGTCGCCTGGCTGCGACCATTGAGCGCGCCGGGTGAGCAGGTGGTGGCACGAGTGGCCCTCGACTCCCCTCCTCGGGCCTTGGCCGCCGGGGATATGGGCCACGATGGCCAGACTGACCTCATCCTCGCGCTCGACGGACCCCAGCTCGTCGTACTGAATGAGCGGGGGACCCGACAGGTGCTCGCTTTGGCCGCCGGCAGTCCACGTTGCATCGCCCTTGCCGGCGATTGTCTGTTCGTGGGAAGTCAGGCTGAGCGCCGGGTTGACCGCTACCTCTGGCGTGATGGCGAGGTTATTCCCGGGCCCGCCAGCTTCGAACTCCCCGGAATTCCACGCGCCCTATCACTGGATGACGTGGATGCCGATGGTGACCTTGAGCTCCTCGTCGCGGGCGGAGAGGACAGTCTGTGGGTCCTGGGCTGGCAAAACCCGGGCGGTCCGCTGGCCCTCGACCCGGAGCTCTCGGCGGCCAGGCTGCTCACGTGGAAGCAGCACTCCGTACCGATCGACCTCTGCCTGCGACGACCCGGGCTGGGAGCCCCCACTTCTGCAGGCCCCTTCGAGCGACTGGTTCTGAACTATGCGTCGATGACCTATTCGCGCCTCTGGGAGCTCTCCCGATCCGGGCCCAGAGGAACCCAACGCGGGTACGCAGGCCAGACCCCGACAGCTGCCGCCTTTATTCACCTGGACTCCGACCCGTTTCTCGACCTCGTTATTGCGAATCGTGACTCGAACGCCTTTAGCCTTATAACCGGCAAAGACCAGCACACCTTTCAACAACCGGAGCGGGTCGCTGTGGGTGGGTTCCCCAATGCTATGGCCCAGGGCGACCTTAATGGTGATGGGCGCACAGACCTGGTGGTCGTGAACTCCAAGCAGGACACCATCTCGATCCTGATTGGACAAGAAGGCGGCCTTGTCCGGTTAGGAGAGAGCCATGTCGACCGCGGGCCGCACAGGCCTCGCATCCTGGATCTTGATGGGGACGGCCACTTGGACTGCGCGCTGCTCACTTCGGATGCCACAGGGTGTCGTTTTCGGCGCCTGTTCGGGGACGGGTCCGGCGCCCTCACCGCGGACCCCGCTGCCGAAGCCCAGCGGGTGGGCACGGGCAACGGAGACTGGATCTTGTGCGACGTAACGGGCGATGGAGCTCAGGAGCTCCTCACCCTCTCCCCCGAGCTTGACCAGTTGATCATTTTTGCCGCACCGGGCCGGCAACCGCTGCGCTACCTGCAGACCCAGCCCTTCCCCGGGGGCCCCAGGGCCTTGGTTGCTCTCCGAGGCGAGCCCGGGCAGGCACCTGCGCTCGCCATAGCCATCACGCGTGGAGAGCAGCAGGGAATACAGATCGGCTCCTTCGATCGCAGTGGGCCCAGCGGCCCCCTGCCCTGGAACCCCAGCCATGCGATCTCCCTGCCGATAGTGCCCATCGCTCTCAAGACGGCGGACATGGACGGTAACGGCTTGGAGGATCTCGTCCTTCTTGGGCTGACCTCGGAGGCCGGGACCGAGGGGCTCCTTGCCCCGGTCCTGCAGTACGAAGTGGATGGCGTCCGACACTTTCGAGGCTGGATGCGCCTGGCGACCTCAACCATGCCTCGCGACTTGGACCTGGCTGATCTCAATGGCGACGGCCTACCGGAGGTGTTGGTCTGCGCTCAATTCGCTCACGTCGTAGATCTCTGGGAAGGGCGCACCACGGGCAAAGGCGGCTTCGGTCTCTCTCGTCGGGACGGCATCGGCACCGGAGTCGGGGCCATGGCGGCGGAGGTCATGGACTTGGACGGCCAGGGCGGCCCGGACCTGGCCGTAGCCGATGGTCACGCCGATCAGGTCAGCCTGGTAATGAATGCAACAGAGCTAGCGCCCTGACCCATCCAGGCGTTCGAGCCAGGTTATCAGGGCCGGGCATAGTCGCAGTCCCCCGCCCGCGGAGTTGAACTGCAGGGCCTCGCGCTGGCCAAGGAGGTAGCCATGGTCTCGCCGATAGTGCTGGTCACTGGTGAGTAGCAGGGTCGCAGCCATCGCCCTCACCCGGTCATCGGGCAGGGTTCCCGGCTCCCCGTAACATAGAGCCAAACCCAGCAGCAGGTTCGATGGGACCCCTGGGAGATCTCCAACCTGGATGCCCGTCTTGGGGTCGAACGCGAGGAAGGTGACGTCCCCGAACGCGCCGTTGCGGTACTGCTGGGCCTTGAAGTGGGCACGCATTGCAGCAGACAGCAGTGGTTGCAACTCACCCGCCAGGGACGGCTTTTGCCTGGCCCTTTGAAGCATCAACTTCCAACACCGCACCTGATCGGCAGCCACGCTCCCCCCCAGTCGCAAACCGTCATGCCACATGTCCCGGTAGTGCGCCCAGCCTTCATCGACCAACGCCCCCATTCCGGCATCTCCCGGAAAGGCCTCCAACATGGTCACGGCACGCGCTCCGTAGTGTCCAAAATCATCGTCGAAGCCCGGATCCACATCGTGCCAATCCCCGGGCCAGTGGTGTGTGAACTCAAAGGCCACGAGCGCGTTGCGGGCCGCGAGCTCCATGGCCGGATCCTCCACGAGAGCCCCCAAGCGTGCCAGCTGCGCGGGCACGTCCAGCCGCCGAAGAGGGTTGGTCGCGAGGTTGATCGCTCCGTCAACGGCCCGGTAGGAGGCCACAACCGACCCATCCGGGAGGATGCCGCGCTCCAGGATGGCACCCCCCATAGCATGTGCGGCGGCGAGGGCGCGCGCGGTCAGCTCCCGGGACAGGACGCCGTCGGGTGCCTGGGAGGTATCGAGCAAGAACTCCAGTTCGGCCGCAATCTCCCGAAAGCGTTCGCCGTCCGGGCGTTGCTCGCTCGACATCCAGCGCCTGGGCAGGTGGGTGCTCTCGTCCAGGCAGTGTTCCAGGTAGGCCCCGAGAAAGGACTCAAAGGCGGTGCGCCACTCCGGATTGTCCTCCCATTCAAGAGCCCCCAGAAGGAACGAGAATAGTGGGAAGTACCCGCCGGGGAACTCAGAGATCTGGCCGTTCGCAAGGCGCGGGTGCTCCCCGGTGACGACGTCGAAAGCACGCTGGACAAAGGGGCTGCCGGGGGGCCGACCAAGTTCAAGCCAGGCTCCAAAAACATGGTTCAGCCGTTCAACAACAGCCCGACGCAGATCCGCCTCGCTCGGGCAGGGGAGCGGGACCCAGGCCTGCATGCCTGCCCAGCGCGCAGGAGACGCACCAGCAGGGCTCAGGGCCAGAACGAGGCGTGGCTGCAGCTGCCGCCCCCAAGCCAGCTCGATTTCACTGCCGAGTATGACGAACTCTTCTCGCCCATCGGGGGCCCCCACAGTGCGCTCGAATACACCACCGGCACCGTCCCGAATCTCAACGCTTCCCATTCCATGAACAACCCCAACCACTTGCAAACCGGAGGCCAGGGGGCCGTAGGCCGGGAGGGGTTGGGAGGCGGTGGAGCCTGGGGGCGTCTCCAGGAAACGGACCTCGGACTCGCTTACGACCCGCGCCTCACCCTCAAGTCGCCACCAGGGAATCATCTGCCGACGTCTGGGGTCGTTCCCCTCGTAGGCCTCCTGCAGGTCGCCGTTATCCAGGAGGCCGAAGGGTGCCGACGCCCCATCAGGACTTGGCGATGGCTCCTGCGCAGTGGCCGCACAGGCGGCCCCCAGGCCAAGAAGGATCAGGCAGAGAGGTGATGGTGGATGCCGAAAGGTGGGCATTGCATTCAACATTGTATCCCTTTGAACTGGCTGTCTCCCGGTTCCATTGGCGATCCTGAGCAGGGTTGCTCAGCCCCCTTGCAACCGCCCCACCCACCATGGACCCCTCTGCACCCAAGTCCACACCGTGGATAAGAGCCCTGCCCTGGGTTGCTCTCGTCATGGGGGCCTGCTTGCTGTTGTCGGGAGTGGGTGCGGGTAGCACACCGGGCTCGGACGAGTGCATGCACTCCACCGCTGCCCTCAAGCTGTTCGAGTTGATTCGACTGGGTGACTGGACCGGGTTCTGGCGCGAGTTCCACAAGCCGGAGTTCTACACGCCTCTCGGGCGCCTGGGCATGGGACTGGGTTACCTCGGGGGACTCGACTTCGATGCTCCGCGAACGGCAACGGCCTGGGCCTGGATCCTCACGGTGGCCTTCTGCATCCCTCTGGCCAAACGGGTTGCCGGCGGTGGACTGGTTGGAACCCTCGCGAGCACCCTCTGTGTCGGTATGTTGTTCGGGTCTTGGCTGACGGTCAGTTACTGCCGCGCGGCCTTCCTGGAGGGATGGTCCGCGCTCGTCACAATCCTGGTTCTGGGAGCTTACCTGAAGGCCCGCGACGGCAACTCGTGGGTGTGGTCCCTCACTTGCGGCCTCCTCTTGGGCCTGGCCATCCTGGTGAAGGCCACCTATGGCCTCTTCGCCCTGGGGGCCGTCGGACTCTCCGGCCTCTGCGATCTCCATCAACGCCCCGAAGGGGTGCGACCCGTGGCCATTGCGCGAAACGTTTTTCTGGGCGCCTTCACGTGCTTGGGCTGGTGGTTCATCCTTCCCCTTCCCATGGGGTTGGACCACGGCGCCCTCCACAGGGCGACCCTCGTGGAGTATCTCACCAAGGCCGGGGATCTCGACTCCCCTGGACCAGGCTTTCTCTTGATGGCTTGGGCGGTCATGGCCTGCTACTCGCTCCCGGTCTTCGCCGCGCAGGTCGCAGGACTGGCATGGGGATGCAAGCGCTGGTCCTGCCCTGCAACCCGCATGTGTGTCATTCTGGGCATCGTGGGCCCCCTGGCCTTTGCCCTCTACCCATTCCGAATTGACCGCTTCCTCATCCCTACCCTTTTCGGCGGATGCGTCCTGGGTTCGACGATCCTGGCTAGGTTCGTGCTGCGGCCGGCTCCGCCCAGGGAGAGGGGCATCAGACTGGGGGCGCTACTGTTGCTCATTTTCGGCTCACATTCCCTGGAGGCCGCCATCGGCTCCGGTGATCACTGGGGCGCCCCCTTCACCCACCGGGTCGCACCGGCCGGGGGGCCCGTAGGCACCCAGGCCTTGTTGCGCCAAGCGGTGGCCCACCTGAACCCGTACGTGCCATTCCTGTGGATTGGCGGAACTGGAACGGAGCTGCCCCCCACGCTGGTCGACTGGACTCTCTATCAAGACCAACGTGTCCCGGAGATCCTCTTCAAGGACAGGC
>PBIX01000045.1 GCA_002720975.1 Planctomycetota bacterium
GTGGGCCTGTGGGCGCAGAGCGTCTGCCGTCCGATCGAGCTCGTGCGCTCAAGTGTGGGCGCGTTCGTGGTTCGCGGCGCGGCCCACCAGTTCAGGAAGGGACTGCGAGGCGGTGTGCACCGGGCAATGGGTGCGCTCCGCAATGAGAGCGGAGCTTAGGCCGTAGATAAGGGGGGAAAACTGGAAGAAGTGTCTGTGACCGTCGTCAGAGACAGCCTTCCCCCCAGCCGCATCCTCTCAGCCGTACAAGGAGTACTGCTATGAAACTCTCGCTTGTCTGCCTCGCCACCGCGATTCTCGTCGCCGAATCTGCCCAAGCCGGCGACCTTCTTGATTTTCCCATACCCGACAGCTCCGTCGTGATTCCCGCGAACAGCGACTTAGCTGACGCCGATGAATTCACCATCGAGGATCTGATCGCCTTGTACAGCAAGGTGACCGGGCAACACTGTTTGATGGATTCAGAGACCCAGGCGTACGCCACCAATACCTTGGCCACTCCACTTGCCGGAGAGGCCATGACTATCGCCCCCGAGCGTTTGCAGGTGACCTTTGAGACTTTCCTCATTGTGAACGACTTTGTGTTCACTCCTCTGACCCACGGAGAACCTCGCCTGTTCACGGTCACTTCCCTCAATACAGGCGCTCGCAGCACAATCAAGTCCTTAGCAATGTACCTGCCTCCGGATCGCCTGGACGAGGCCGCGGCTCACCCTGCAATGCTCTTCACAACCGTCGTCAATGTGCCCCACACGGACGTGCGTCAGGTGACGACTTCCTTGCGGTCGATGTTCTCCGACCCGAACACCCAGCAGATGCTGCCCGTGGGCAATGCCCATGCCATCGTTCTGACCGGATATGGCCCCAACGTGGTCTCCCTTGCGCAATTGCTCGCGGTTGCAGACGAAGCTGAAAGACGCGCAATTGAAGAGAGAAGGCGCGCCCACGAGGAGAGTAAAGCGGACGAATCCGCCGAAACCTCACAAGCATGTGACGTCAGTGGGGCAAAGGGCGTTCGCGTCGCGGGGGCCTGATCCCGTGCGCTTGTCCATTGCCAGCTCGACTCTCGCCGCCCTGCTCCTGCTCAGTGGATGTCAGTCTCTGGGCTTGGGGCGGGCGGAGGTTTCGGTTCCCGCCACAGCCACCCTGGGCGACGTCGTGACACTTGCCAATTCCTCCGGAGCCTCCACCCTGGTGTGGCAGCGGGACAGCGAACAGTACGCCCTGCAGTCCCTGGGCCTGGGCGGGCCCCTGAGGGTGTCCGTCTCCCGTCTGGATGACGTTACCCATGCGCTCCTCCTGTGGGGCGGCCTGGTCGTGATCCCGGGCGATGGCCAGGATCGGATCGTCGCGGCCGAAGACGCCTCGCCGGTCGAAGCCCGGCAGGTGGATCGTGCGCTGTTGCTGGCGGAGGCCTTGCCGCCCGCGACGTTCGTCATGACGACCTGTCCCCTGCCTGGGGAAGTGGGGAGCTCCAAGGACCTGCGCCGTTTGGCGGAGCAGTGGGGCGTTCACCTCTCCGGAGTCGACAATCTCGTGCTGGCGGGCCCGGCGGACCGCGTCACCAAGGTCCTACGCGCTTTCTCTGCCATCTAGACCGATGTCGAGAACCTGACGGGGCCCACGCAGGCGCGCCCCTCTGCGCCATTCTGGGCGGCATTCGATTCTGATCCCACGCTGGGTCGGCTTTGGATACCATTGTGTCCATGAAATACACCATGCACCTCACCTCTCTGCTGCTCGTAGCCAGTCTGGCTGCCTGCGCCGGGACCGATTCCTCACACTCCGCGTCTGTTCAAGATCCCGCCCAGGCGACCGCACCCATCAACCAGACCTGCCCGGTTTCCGGAAAGGACGTTGATGGGTCTATGACCTGTGAGTACGAAGGAATGGTCGTGGCCGTCTGCTGCAAGAAGTGCAAGCGTGCCTTCGAAGCTGACCCCGCCAAGTACGCTGCCAAGTACAAGACGGTTGCATACGTCAACGGGGCCTGCCCGGTTTCCGGGAAGGACGTTGATGGGTCCGTGACCTGTGCGTATGAAGGAACGGTCGTGGCAGTCTGCTGCAAGAAGTGCAAGCGCGCCTTTGAGGCTGATCCGGCCAAGTACGCCGCCAACCTCGGCAACTAGCAGGGGACAAATCTGGCATAGGCCATAGGCCTGCCCCCGAGGTCCTTCGCGGTGAATCACCACTGCTGGGGTAGGCGGGGTTGCGTCAGCCACCCAGACCCCCCGGGTTTCTGGTTGAGAATGGCCTTCTTCGGGCTGCAAGGCGCCTCAGAGGGGGGGGCATGTCCACTTTGGGCAACACGTGGCCGTGACAATGCTAGGCTTGGGGTTGGTCCTCCTCGCTACTCCTCCCCGAGACTGAATATGTACATCCGATTCCTGCCTCTTCTGCTTCTCGCTGTTCCGGCTGGTGCTCAGGATTATGACTTCGTCATCGATTCGACTGTAAGTACGTCGACGATGACTACCACCGTCGAGGTGGCCCTGCCTGGTTATGGGATCGGAACCTACGACGCCACGACGAATCCTGGTGGCACCCGCACGGTGAACGGGTCAACTGGAGGGGGTGGTAACGAGAATGTTCCCATGAACATCGTCCTTGACAATGATTCCGGACTCAACGGGATTATTTCTGGGACGTTCGGTATGAGCATGGATACCAATGCAATGACCATGTCTATCGACAACATGGACTTGGACCTTCTCACTGGCAGTATGGGGGTGACCAAGGTCAACTTGATCATGCTGTACAGCGATTTCACCACTTACAACCCGGACTCGTTCTTCGCGGGTGGGACTCCGGTTACCGTCCCGCTTGGCAGCTTCCCAATCATCAGCGCAACGGTAATACAATACGCACCCAGTTCCGGCGGGCAGCTCGGACCTCCGAAGAGCAGCGACTTCTCGTTCTGGATCGGGGTCCCGGTGGGTGTTTCTTTCGTGGTGGACTTCAATGGCACGCTTGCACAATTAGGTCCCTTCAATGTGACCATGTCACTGCCGGGCACTCTGACCTATACCGCGACTGGGATCTATGCCACCGCAGGCCTCGTTGGTAACAGCTTTGGTTCGGTGAATGATCCCTTCCCAGGCTTCACGATAGACGATGCGGCCCTGTTCCTACCCACCATTCAGCCCCCGGGAATGACCGCCAATCTGCTGTTCAATTCCATTATCAAGTCGATGGCCCACGACGTTACGGTGGACTTCACCGTGGAGGCCGATGGCATCCCCAGCGGTGGCAATTGCAACGTCGTGTTCTGTGATACCGATGTGAACAACGTTGGTGATGTGAGCCTGAGTACTTGCGACTGCTCGGGTGGTTCAATCAGCCTTGACCTGAACACGAGCATCACTGGTCAGTTCACCTATCCGCTGGTGGGGCTGGGAACGACGGCCATTAGCCCCACGGGCGTCTCTGAGTTGTGTCTCGCGGGCTCGGCTATTGGCCGCTACACCAAGGACGCGGGCGCCATAAGTCCTTCGGGGACCTACAGCGTTGACCTCCTGAACGCTGCTTCAGCCCCTGGCGGTGGCGTGCCCACGATCGGGGGAGCGCTGTGCAACGGCAACACCTGGCGCTTCCAGTACTGGCATCGTGATGGCATGAATCCTTCGCGGTTCTCGAAAGGGATCGCGGGCTTGATCAACTGACATTTACTCAGCGGCGCTCCCGCTAGCATCGCCGTCATGTGGAGCGCAGTGGATGTTTGTGGCCAGCCCAGTATGCATGAGGTGACCTCTTGTGCCCTGGGCTGAACGCGGGGACCCAGCGAATTCTGCGTGGGGGTGGTAGCATCCGTCCAGAACCAGGTCAGACCTACGGGGCATTCCGCGCCCTAGCCCGTCCGTGCCATTCTCACGGGCTCGCGATGCAACCCTCACTCCATTCTCGCCTATCGACTGCCGCCCTCGCCCGCGTCTTCCTATCCCTTTCTCCACTTCTGCTGGGCGCGCCTCATGCTGTGGTGTTGGCCCAGGACCGGAGCGGGAATCCTGCCCGCTTCAGCTTCGTCGTCGTCGGTGATACTCAAGACGACGGCACCACGGGCGGCGGTATCAACGACAACCTCTGGCCGGCAATGGCGTACGACATGAATGCGCTCAACCCGGCTTTCGCGCTCTTCTGCGGCGACTTGGTCAGCGGCAGCAGCAGCATCGACACCACCGTCACCCAGTGGGAAGAATGGAAAGTGGCGACCAGTCCTCTGACCGCGACGCGCTACATGGTCCCGGGCAACCATGACATGTACGGCGGTGCGCAGACCTATTCCCGCTGGACCCAGACGTTTCCCTGGCTGCCGACTGGCAACAGTCCTTCCGGCGAGAAGGGGATGAGCTATTGGTTCGACGTGGGGAGCACACGCATTATCAGTGTCACAACCGACCTGCATACGGGTGGGACGGCACCTGATCAGAAGTGGCTGGACGGCGCCTTGGCCTCGGCTGCCGGGATGGACCACGTGTTCGTGTTCTCTCATCGGCCCATCCAATTCAGCTCAGCGGAGTCCACCGGTGGGTCGGGTGGGGAATTCTGGCAATCCCTGCTCAGCCACGATGCGTCCGGCTATTTCAGCGGACACTGGCATCGCTATCAGCCGGACCGCATTGGTGGCGGCGGTCTGGCGTCGCCTCCGGGACCGTACGAGGTGTTGGTCGGCACAGGCGGGGGCTGGCAGGGATTCGAGCCCATCCGCCCCTACCAGCAGGTTCCCGGATTTCTCCTCGTTGATGTGGATGGACTACGCGTCACGGCGTCCTTCTATGGCGACGCGGACAAGGACGGGCAGTATGACGACGTCCTGGATTCCTTCGTGATGAGGGACAGCATTTCTGAGCCGCGGGGACTCGTTGCTGCATACGACTTCGAGTCTGGTTCTGCGGACGACGTGGCACCGCCCCCACTGGGGCATGGGATCGATGGTGCATGGAGGCGTCAGGCGGAGGTCGCTCTGGGCCTCTCGGGCCTGTTCGGCTTGGAGCTCGATGGTAAAGCGGACCATGTAGAGGCCGGCGCGATAGATGATCATGTGTTGTCCCTTAATGGAGATCTGACGCTCGGCCTATTCGCAAGGTATGACTCCCTTGCCACCGGCGTCTGGGACAACCCGTTCCTGTGCTACGCGACCAGCGATTACTACAACGAGGATGAGGAAACCAACTATTCATACTGGCTGAGCTTGAGGGCAGATCGATATCTGCTGGCCCACTGGGAGTACGGGAATGGCAACAACGTGAATGTAACCTCGACCCAGCCCGCCTCGGTCGCCGAGGGGGAATCCCATCACTACGCCGTCACTAGAGACGCGGTCTTGGGCCGGGTGCGCTTCTACGTGGACGGTGTCCAACTGGGCGAGCCCGTCTTCTTCCACCAATTACCCACCGGCGGTGGTCGCGGAATGCTCTACCTCGGAAGCGACACCCCAGCGAGTCAGGGCTCTCAAGTAGAATTCGACGGGATGCTTGACGACGTCCGCATCTATAACCGTGTGCTTACGCCGGCCGAGATCGACGCGATTGCCGTTCCTCTGCCCCAGCCTGGCCTGCTGCGCATCTGGTCGGAAGGCTGGGAATCGGTGACCGCTTCCGATTGGACCTACGTCAACGGTGTTGACGGATGGTCGAGCGAGACTTCAGGGACCGCAACCGGAGCCTGGGCCGGTGACGGCAGCTGGCTCGCCCACCGTTCCGGCAGCTACGCGCTGCAGGCCGCTCCATCGGCTGGTGAAGCCTACAGCTATACCTGGAAGACCCTGCCCGTGCGCTACCAGGCCGGTCGGCGATACGTGTTCAGTGTGCATTACAGGCGCCGTGGGGGGACGACCGGAAAGAACACGGTGGGTATCTACCTGTACAAGGAGGGCGATTCCATGGGCTTGGCCTCCTTGGGAGATGGGTCCCTGGCCCGGAGCCGGCGGGACGAACCGGGGATGCCAGAAGAGTGGCACGCGCTGCACTGCGCCTTCACCGCGACAGATGCCGAGCACGGCAAGGCGATCATCGTCCAGATTCACGGAGACGATACGGTCGTGCTTGATGATCTGAGTCTGTCGTTGGTTGAGAGGCCCACAACGGCTCGCTGAGAACTCCGTCCGAGCGTGCTACTTCCCGTGGCACTTCTTGAACTTCTTGCCACTGCCACACGAGCAAGGGTCATTGCGACCCAACTTCTCGGCATGGTGGACCACGGGCTCCTGGCGGGCGTGGTGGTGGTGCAGATTCTGACCGGTGCGCACGGTCTCCAGGAACTCATCCGTCGTGGCCGCAAGCCCTTGGGCAATCTCAAATGAGTGTGCGACCACGTGCTCGTCTGCAAGGTGCTTGAACAGGGCATCGAGCACTCCAGGGACGTGGGGGGCAAGGGGGTCCTTGGGAGCCAGTCGCACAGGCATGAGGTGCCCCAGGGCCGCGTGAACGTCATGGCCGTCCAAGAGGTGGGGCTTCTTTCCCAGGTCGTCGTAGCAGATGGAGAGGAAGTGCCCCGTGATCTTCTTGAGCTGCTCCCTGTTCAGGCCTTCGAGGGCCTGTGCGTGGGGGGAGTCGAGAAACGCGGCCGTGTCGAGCGCTATCTGCTTCTTGCTCATGGATCAGAGTCTAGCGCAACGAGGCCCGTTTCTCCGACGCCAGAAGTTGTATCCTGAGGCGCATGAGCGATCGTGCACCTTGTGGACCACGCGTTTGGAGAGGTTTGAAATGGTCATGGCTTCTAGGAGCCGTGGCTTTGCACAGCATACGTGTCTCGCTGATGACCGCTTCTGCTCTCGTACCATTGGCCGTGGGCCAAGATGGTGCGATGCGGCCCAACGTTGTCCTGATCCTTGCCGACGATCTCGGCTTTGGAGACGTCGGGTGCTACAACCCCGAGGCCAAGGTCCCGACACCTAACATCGATCGATTGGCGCGACAGGGGATGCTGTTCAGCGACGCCCACAGCCCTTCGACGGTCTGTACACCCACGCGCTACAGCATCCTGACCGGACGTATGGCATTTCGGACGGGGATGCGCGGTGTTTTTACTGGGGCCGGGGGACCTTGCATGATCGAAGACACACGTCCGACGATCGGCGGGGTGTTTCAAGCCGCGGGCTACACGACCGCCATGTTCGGCAAGTGGCATGTGGGTATGACCTTCTTTGACAAGCAGGGGGAGCCCATCAACAAGAACGGGCTTGAGGCGGTGCAGCGTATCGACTACTCGCGCCCGATCCCCGATGCGCCGATTCACCGCGGCTTTGACCAGTTCTTTGGCACCGTCTGCTGCCCCACAACGGATTGGCTCTATGCGTTCATCGAGGGTGACCGTATTCCGGTTCCCCCAACTGAGATCATCGACCGCGAACCGCTGCCCAACCATCCCTATTCACAGGACAACCGGCCCGGCATGATCGCCCCGGGCTACGATGTGGAGGAGATTGACCTTGTGTTCCTTGAGAAGAGCCTCGCGTTTCTCGAAGAGCACAGCGCCAAATCGCCCGCGAAGCCCTTCTTTCTCTTTCATTCAACCCAGGCAGTACATCTGCCCTCCTTTGCCGCCGATGCGTTCAAGGGCAAGACAAAGGCGGGTCCGCATGGCGATTTCATTTTCGAGCTGGATCATGTCGTCGGCGAATTGATGAGAGCGCTGGACAAGCACGGTCTGGCCGAGAACACGCTTGTGGTTTTCTCAAGCGACAACGGTCCCGAGGTGCCCACGGTCATCTCCATGCGAAATGACCACGAGCACGATGGGGCACGACCGTGGCGCGGCGTCAAGCGGGACAACTGGGAAGGGGGGCACCGCGTTCCTTTTATCGCGCGCTGGCCGGGGAAGGTCTCGCCCGGATCCCGCTCGGAGCAGACCATTTGCCTGACTGACCTGATGGCTACCTGTGCCGCCATCGTCGAGGCCGACCTTCCCAACGACGCCGCCGAAGACAGCTACGATCTCCTTCCCGTGCTCTTGGGTGCGGCTGGAGACAAGCCTCTGCGTCAGTACACCTTGCACCAGACCATGAGCCTCGCGTTGGCCATCCGGCACGGTCCTTGGAAGTACCTCGACCACCGAGGGTCAGGGGGAAACAACTACTCCCTTGATGGCGGCTGGGGAATGAAGCTCTTCGCTCTGCCGGAGAGGGCACCCGAGGCTCCGGGGCAGCTGTATCGGCTTGACGAGGATCCTGGCGAGACCACGAACCTCTACTTCAAGCACCCCGAAATCGTGAAGGAGCTCAAGGCCAAACTGGAGGAGTTCAAGGTCAGTGGCCGCAGTGTTCCCCTACGGCCGAAGACCAGCAGTCGGTAGCTGGCGGGGCCTCATTCCTGGCCGTAATCTCGGGGCTTAACCCCTCCTGATTGCGGTGTGCGCGCACCCCCGGGCACCTCAGAAAACGGTTTGCTTTCCTGTTGACAGGCCACCGTCGTGGATGTTCATTGCGCACCATCCGAGAGCCCACTCGGCTCTAGCCTCCTCCTCTCACCGTCCTCCATCCTACTTCTCAGATGAAGCGGAACGTCTCCGGACTCCCCCCGTCACGAGCGTCTATCGCCCTGCGTCTGGGTTATGTCTTGACTCTGGTCTACGGGTTCCTGGTCTCGATTCGCCTGATGGGATCAGCGATCAAGGCGTTGGGAAGTGACACGGCGCAGGAGTTGTTCTCTGGCATCTCGAACCCCTTCGCCGGCTTGGCGGTGGGCACTCTCGCGACGGTCTTGGTGCAGAGTTCCAGCACCAGTACGTCCACCATCGTATCACTGGTTGGGCAGGATCCAGCCACAGCGCTGCCACTGAAGACGGCCGTTCCCATGATCATGGGGGCAAACATCGGGACGACGATCACCAACACGATTGTCTCAATCGGTCACATGCAGCAAGGGAATGCGTTTCGCCGGGCCTTCGCCGCCGCGACCGTGCACGACTTCTTCAACCTGATGCTGGTCATGGTCGCATTGCCCATCGAACTGATGACGGGGGCCCTTGAGAAGACAGCCACGGCCCTCTCAGGAGCCATCTCAAACGTTGGTGGGGCGGAGTATCACAGTCCCATCAAGGCCGCGGTCAAGGCTGGGGCCAAGCCTATTGAGTCACTGCTCGAGGGCCTGGGATTGGAAGGCGTTCCCCTTGCCATCGTCCTGGTAGTGGTGGCCCTGGGTCTCATCGTGATCTGTCTGGTTCAGATCACACGCAACATGCGTACCCTCATCAGCGG
Source organism: Planctomycetota bacterium (assembly GCA_002720975.1). GTDB lineage: Bacteria > Planctomycetota > UBA1135 > UBA1135. Next base: position 9,194 of record PBIX01000045.1, read on the forward strand.
ATCCTTGGAGCGGGCGCTGAACCGTGTTCTGGGCCGCTCAGGGTTGCTGGGGATGCTGATCGGAGTCTTCATGACCATTGCGGTTCAGTCCTCATCCATCACGACTTCATTGCTGGTTCCCATGTGCGCAGCCGGAGTTCTGACCCTGCGTAACGCTTTCCCCATCATGTTGGGTGCCAACATCGGTACCACTGTCACGGCACTCCTGGCGTCTCTCGCCACGGACAACGATGCCGGTCTGACGATTGCTTTGGTACACACACTCTTCAATGTGGGGGGAGTCATGTTCTTCTACCCCATACCGGTGCTGCGTCGTATCCCCCTGCGCCTCGCGCGCCTCCTGTCCGTGCGAGCCCAGCGAAACGTGTTCTGGGTCGTGGGGTATGTAGGTGTCGTATTTGTTCTTTTGCCCCTATTGGGGTATCTGGTCTTCGGTTCTCTCCAATAACCTGTAGCTAGTCTCATGTTCGACTTACTTCAAAGCCTCCGCGACCCTGAGGGCGGGCAACACATGCTCCGCCGGTTCCGGCAGATGCTCTCAGATGGTCGCCACGCCTTCGATTCGTCTGTCACGGTAATTATCTCTGGCGGGGATCCCGCTGCAGTTCGTGACGAGGTCTTCAAGACAGACCAGCGAATCAACAGGAATGAACAGGCTCTGCGGAGGGAGTTGATTGTCCATGCCTCGGTGCACGGTACGACCGCGTTCCCAACATCGCTCCTGCTCATGAGTCTCGTCAAGGATGCTGAGCGCATTGGGGACTATGCCAAGAACATTCTGGACCTGGCCCGCCATGAGAGCGCCCTGAGCTCGGATGAGCAGGATCTGATCTCCGGTATGGCAACCAAGGCCTCTCAGATGCTGAGCCAGGCTGCGGTGTTGTTTGATTCTCAGGACAAGGCTGCAGCCGCAGTATTCCTGGAAGAGGAGCATGCGCTGAGGCACAAGTGCGAGGAGGCCATCGATAAGTGGGTCGATGAGAAGGGCACGAATCACGCCGCAGCTTGCCTCGTGACCCGGTTCATCAAGCGCATCGCCGGACATGCTGGAAACGTGGTCAGTTCCATCGTGATGCCATTGGACAAGTTGGACTTCCACCCCGGGGGCGGAGGCGACGAGGACTAGCCTCCACCGCCCCGACTGTAGGCTGGTTAGCCTCCTTCAACTTCGAACGGCGGCTTGGCGTAGATCAACTGCATCGAGCCTTGTTCCACACGGGACTCAAACTGAGTCGAGGCTCCGCCGCCTCAGCCGTATTTCATCTTGCCCGCAGCCAGCTCCTTCTTGTCTGCATCGAGTAGGCGGTACTCAATCGGAATACGGGATCTTGAACGATAGATGGTTAGCCCTGCGCCTTTTGCACCGGTGATTTGCACCATGCCCCGCTTGCCCGAGAGGCCTCACCCCGAGGGTTTCGGCGAAGATGCTGGCCCCAAAGGGCAGACGTAGATACTGGTGCTATTTCTTCGCACCAGGGAACCTGGGCCCACTTCCGAGGTAAGGGAACTGGTCGAAGTCGGGTCCCCTACCGGTTACGCGCGGGTCCAGAGTTTCTTTGAGTTCGGCGAACAAGCGCCCGTTCAACTCCATCAGAGTCTTGGCGTAGGCGGGGTCGGCCGCGACGTTGACCAACTGGTTGGGGTCTTTCTTCAGGTCGTACAGTTCGTCGGCGGGTCGCTTGCCAAAAGACAGGTCATAGAGCCTGCGGTGGTGCTCATCCTTATCCCGGTTCTCGAACATATAGGTCTTGGTGGGGCCATTGTCACAATCGGCTAGCCATGCGTTGGGGATGGTGGCTTTCTGGTAGTGAGGGGTTCCGTTGGGCCAGCGATCGGGGAAAAAATTGTGCAGGTAGAGGAAATCATGCGTGCGCAGAGCGCGGGTCGGATAGCCCCCATTGTTAGGAGCCTCCTGTCCTGGAACGTGGCGTTCCTTGCCATGTAGCACGTAGCTGCGGTCACTCTCGTCCACCCCCGCCATCAGCGCCAGCAGGCTTCGTCCGCAGACGTCGGGTGGAATGGGAACCCCTGCGGCTTGGTAGAAGGTCGGCGCGAGATCGATGAGGCTGACGAAGTCGTTCAGTACCGTGCCCGCCTTCACGTGTGCGGGCCAACGAATAGCCAAGGGCACCCGGGCGCCGCTGTCGTAGTTGTTGCTCTTGCAGCGCGGGAAGGGCATGCCGTGATCGCCGGTCATGACGACTAGTGTGTTGTCCAGCTGTCCGAGCGCTTCCAATTCGGCAATCGCTTCACCTACGACGCGGTCAAACCGCTGCACCTCGAGGTAGTAGTCCGCCACATCGCCGCGTATCTCCACCGAGTCGGGGAAGTGGGGGAAGAGCTTGATCTTGGAGAGATCCATGCCGCTCTTGGCGCCGGAGTCTTTGACGTAGCCACGGTGCGGGTCATGGCTTCCCAGCCAGTAGCACCATGGCTTCCCTTCAGGTACGGAAGCAACGAACTCACGCAGGCTCTTGGGACCAGGCGGGCCGGCCGGATGCCGCCCCGCTGTCTCCGTTCTACCCGGTCCCCAGGCCTTGCTTCTCGAAGCCGTTTCGTATCCAGCCGCAGCGAGAATCTCGGGGTAGGTATCGAAGTGGTCGGGTAGGACGCTCCACAGATTGCCAGCACCCTCCAGCCTCCAGTGCCATTGCCCGGTCAGGATGGCCCCACGTGAGGGCGTGCACGATGGTGAGGAGACGTACGCGTGATGGAAGAGTGCTCCTTCCTGGGCCAGGCGATCGAAGGTGGGGGTCTTGATCACCGCGTCGCCGTAAGCACTGGCATGGGGCCAGCCCCAATCATCGGCGATGGCGAAGAGAATGTTGGGTTTCTCGCCGGCGAATTCAGAGGGTGGGTGGGCCAGCGCCAGTGGCAGCAGGCCTGAGATTGAAATCAGCCACGTTGCTTTGGTTCTTCTCATGGTGGTTCTCATCCGGAAACCTCCTCGGGGGGCACTTCCAGTAACTCTATGGAAATCTGCTCCGATGAGTGCGGGATTACAGAGGCCCCTGCCAACGGCACCTCCCGGGCCAACAACTGCCAGGGGAATGACGACCCCTGTGGCCTGCCTTGGCCTGGTGAAGGATGTTGTATTCCTACCCTGAGGGGCTTCTTGCCCAAGGCGGGAAGGAGACGGGAATGGGGGCCCGGCATTTTGCCAAGCGCCTATACTCGCTCGTGATTCAGGTCTTCCCCGCAATCAATTAGACCCTTTCAATCCCGGTTTCCCGCTGATGCAGTACTCCACCTGTCAGGTCAGGTTCGTTGCGCTCGTAGCAGCCGCTGCGCTCGCATTCCCGTCAGTGGTGATGTCGCAGGGGGGGCAGGTGCAGTGGACTCACCTCTCCAGCACCTTTGGTGACATCCCTACCCCGCCAGGCGGACCGGATCAGACTGCCGCTCTCGTTGGCGACCTGAACAACGACGGGCAGAACGACTTCATTATCGGGTCACGCGGGGCTGGAAATTCTGTCGTGGGGTACCTGGGGGCGGGAGCAAGCTGGTCCCTCATTACGATTGAAGCGGGTCAGTTGGCACCCGAAGCTGGGGGGGCCCTCTTTGACATAGACAGTGATGGAGATCTGGACGTCGTGTTCGGCCAGGACTTCTCCGGTCCCAACGTGTGGTGGTGGGAGAACCCGTTCCCCAATATCAACCCATCCGTCCCGTGGGTGCGCCGGTTGATCAAGGACTCTTTTGGGAAGATGCACCACGATCAGGGATTTGGTGACTTCGACGGGGACGGGGCCGCGGAATTTGCTACATGGATTACACTGGAGTCCCGTATGCGGATCTATGAGATTCCTGCGACGCCGCTCACGACTTCTCCCTGGCCAGATTTCGTCGATGTGTCGATGGTGGGGGTCAAACCTGAAGGTCTGGATGTCGCAGACATCGACAGGAATGGGACCGAGGACATAATCGTCGGTGGGTACTGGTTGCGCTACGACGGGGCCAAGAATTACACCCCCATGGCGATCGATCCCGGCTATACGTCTGCCAGAACCATCGCGAGGGACTTCATTCCAGGTGGGTATCTTGAAGTGTTTCAGAACTCTGGCGACACTGACGGACCGTTCAATTTCTATGAGTTTGATGGAACGAATTGGAACGCGACAACTCTGATTCCCCTTGTGCAGCACGGTCATTCCCTTGAGGCCGGCGACTTCAATCGGGACGGGAATCTGGACGTGTTCACGGCTGAGATGGGAAACCCGGGCGCAGGGCTGAATGCCAAGATGTGGATTGGATGGGGAGACGGATCGGGAGACTTCGCTCTAGAACTGATTTCAACAGGACTCGCCAATCACATGTCCAGGGCCACGGATCTCGATGGAGACTCCGACATCGACCTGTTGCTAAAGCCGTACTCATTGGGTTCACCCCGCGTCGACATTTTCTTGGGAGATCCGGTTGTCCTCCCTCTCGACAAATGGCGGACGCATCTTCTTGATCCGCTTACACCTTGGCAGCCCTTCTTTGTGGCTGGCGGAGATATCGACAACGATGGGAGGCGCGACCTTATCACGGGCGGTTGGTGGTACAAGAACCCCGGAGACCTTTCGTCCGCTTGGGTGCGTAAGACAATCGGGGCACCACTCAACAATATGTGTGTTGTCCGGGACTTTGACGGTGATGGAGATGTGGACATTCTCGGAAGCAAGGGAGCTGCACCTTCGGACGACTTCAGCGAGTTTTATCTCGCCCTCAACGACGGCGTAGGCAACTTCTCGGTTCAGGCCAACGGCTCAAGTGTCTCCGGTACGCAGAATTTCTTTCAAGGCGTGGCCTGCGGCGTTTTTGCGGACGGGGGCCCGACACAGGCCGTACTCTCCTGGCAGGGTGGGGAGTGGGGAAAGTCTGGAGTTGAGCTCTTGACCGTACCCTCCATGGTCGACTCGACCACGATCCATCCTATCTCGCAGGGGGAGGGGCTCAGTGCTGGGGACATCGACGGGGATGGGGATCTCGACGTCTATCAAGGCACTAGGTGGCTGCGCAACGACGCAGGCACCTGGACGTCTTTTCAGTCTTCAACAATTGGCGGTGATAAAACGCCGACGGGAACGCCGGATCGTAATCGCCTGGTTGATATGGATCTCGATGGCGACCTCGATGCAGTTGTCGGGTTCTCACACTTCAGTGGAGCAACGAACGATCTCTATTGGTTGGAGAATCCGACAGACCCAACGCAGCTGTGGCCTGTGCACACTATTGGGCAGAACCTTGGCGGTGGCTGGAGTCTCGATGCAGCGGACATGGACCGTGATGGCGATGTGGACGTTGTCTTGGGAGAGCACTGGGGGAATGGTGCCGTTTACGTCTTCGAGAACGACGGGTTGGGGGCAACTTTCACCCAACATCTTGTTGACCCTGGTGGTGTAGGAATCGATCACCACGATGGGGCGCGGCTCTTCGATATCGACCGAGATGGCGATCTCGATATCCTCTCTATCGGTTGGTACAACGACAAAGTCTGGCTGTTTGAGAACCTCGGTCTGGGTAGCGATCCGGATGTCACACCACCCACGATCAGCCATGTCGCCGCTCTTGCTCCTGACCTTGTCAACATTGTCTTCTCAGAGCCAGTGGACCCGGCGACGGCGAGTGACGTGGCCAACTATGCGATCTCGAATGGCGTACACATAGCAGGCGCTTACCTGAATCCCGATGCCAGGACCGTGACCCTGATGGCATGGACTCTGGTGGCAAAGAGGCGCTATATGCTCACCGTGAACAACGTGGAGGACATTGCAGGCAACGCCATCGTTGCGAATACCCAAGTCAAGATCTGTCCCGCCTCAGGCGTCTTGGCGCACCTACCGTTCGATGAGGGGACTGGGACGACCGCACGTGACCGCTCCGGCAACGGCCATGCGGGCACCCTGCTCAATGGTGCAACTTGGACAACGGGCACTCTGTCGTATGCCGTCGGGTTTGATGGCATCAATGACTACGTGGACGTCGGAGCCTTCGACGTCCCGGGTGGTGCCATCACCTTGACGGCTTGGTTCAACTCAAGTGATCTCGCGAATACCCCCTCCAGCGATGGTCGCATCATCTCGAAGGCCATGGGAACCACGGAGGCCGAGCACTACTGGATGTTGAGCACGATCAAGAGCGCTGCCGACACACGATTGCGTTTCCGGTTGAAGGCCGGTGCGACCACGACGACCTTGGTCGCGTCATCGGGGGACCTGACCGAGGGCTCCTGGTTCCATGCGGCGGCAGTCTATGACGGGGAGACGATGAAGCTGTATCTGGACGGTGTTGCCGTCGGGAGTATGCCGAAGACGGGTAGCATTGCTCAGAGTGCTGCTGTGCCTGTCTGGATCGGTGGCAATCCTGCAGACCCTACGATTCGACCCTGGAAAGGTGCGATTGATGATGTGCGCATCTACAAGCGCGCCCTCTCGGCGGGGGAGGTTCTGGCATTGTTTGGCCAAACTCGCGGTTCTTGGCACGCTTTCTGACCTGCTCGGCAAGTAAGTGCCGTCCATCCTCGCCACTTTCACGACTCGACGAGCACGCCGGACGTGAGAGGGTCATGGCCTCCCATGCGCCAAGAGGAGCAGCCCAGCCCTAGATCAGGTGGGCAGCCTCCTATGCCGATTGCGGGCCTCCCTTGCCGGGCGGTAACATGGGCCCCGCTGCTGGGTTCATCTTTGGTGACTCGCTGCAGCGACCCACCCATGACCACCGCCCCCGTCGCCCCCCTGGAGCCCTACAGCCCCAAGCACCCCGTGCGTATCGTCACGGCGGCGTCCTTGTTCGACGGGCACGATGCGGCCATCAACGTCATGCGGCGTATCCTGCAGGCATCTGGCGCGGAGGTGATACACCTGGGCCACAATCGATCCGTGGCAGAAATCGTCGAGTGCGCCATCCAGGAGGACGTGCAGGGCATCGCCATCACCTCCTACCAGGGCGGGCACGTGGAGTACTTCAAGTACATGGTGGACCTGCTCGCCGAGAGAGGAGCTTCCATCAAGGTGTTCGGTGGAGGTGGAGGGACGATTCTGCCCGCCGAAATCGAGGAGCTTCAGGCCCACGGAGTCGAGCGCCTCTACTCACCGGATGACGGTCGGGCCATGGGATTGCAAGGCATGATCAATGATCTCTTGGAGCGCTGCGATTTTCCGGTGGCGGGCAGTGTGCAAGGCCTTGGGACCATTGAGCGCGATCCACAGACCATCGGCCGCCTCGTCACCCTGGCCGAGAACGAGCCCGATCGCCTCGACGAGCTGCGCCAGGTCTTGAGCAGCCACGGTCAAGGCGCGAAGACCGCCGTCCTGGGCGTGACCGGTACGGGGGGGGCTGGGAAATCGTCACTGGTGGATGAACTCGTACGCCGTTACCTGGCGGACTTTGGCGACAAGACTGTTGCGGTGATCTCAGTGGATCCCAGTAGGCGCAAGAGTGGGGGGGCTCTTCTTGGAGACCGCATCCGCATGAATGCGATACATGACCCGCGTGTGTATATGCGCTCCCTCGCCACGCGTCAGTCAAACCTGGCCCTCTCAAAGCACGTTCAGGATGCGGCGGATATCTGCAAGGCGGCCGGGTACGACCTCGTCATCCTCGAGACCTCGGGCATCGGGCAGTCCGATACAGAGGTCGTGGAGCACTGTGACGTCTCCCTGTACGTAATGACGGCCGAGTACGGTGCCGCGACCCAGCTCGAGAAGATCGACATGCTGGACTACGCCGACTTCGTGGCTATCAACAAGTTCGACAAGCGGGGTTCCCTCGACGCTCTGCGGGACGTGCGCAAGCAGGTGGGTCGCAATCGCAGCGCCTTCGAGGCGGATCCTGAGAGCCTGCCCGTCTACGGAACGGTGGCTTCGCAGTTCAATGACACGGGGGTCAACTCGCTGTACGTGGCTCTCATGGCGGCGCTCTCAGAGAAGAGTCCGGGGACATTTGAGCCAGATCGCGAGCCGGAGGCTCAAGGAACCAGCTTGGGATCAATCATCCCGGCGGAACGCGTTCGCTACCTGGCCGAAATCGCGGACAAGAGCGATGGATATGGAGAGTTCACCGCCCGTCAGGTTTCGCTGGCACGGCGCATGTTCCAACTGGCGGGCACCATCGAGCTTCTGCGGACGGGGCAGCTGGATGTCGAAGCCGCTGTGGCCCCCGCCCTCGGCGCCGAAGACGGGGATGATGAATCCGTGCGGTCCTTGTTGGAGCACTACGCCGAACTGCACGACCGCCTGGACCCCGACTGTCGCCACGCGCTTGAGGGTTGGCCCGAGCAGGTCAGCCGCTACAAGGCGGAGCGCTACTCCTACGAGGTGCGCGGCAAGACCATCGAGAAAGACCTGACCACTGAGTCCCTGTCCGGCACGGCGGTTCCCAAGGTCTGCTTGCCCCGATCTCGAGACTGGGGCGAGATCCTGGGATGGATCCTGACCGAAAACGTCCCCGGCGCCTTCCCCTTTGCGGCGGGCGTGTTCCCCTTGAAGCGCGAGGGCGAGGATCCGACGCGGATGTTTGCGGGAGAAGGAGGCCCAGAGCGCACGAATCGCCGCTTCCACTACGTCTCTCTCGATCTCCCCGCGAAACGCCTGTCCACCGCCTTTGATTCGGTCACCCTCTACGGAGAGAACCCGGATCGTCGGCCCGACATCTACGGCAAGATCGGCAACGCTGGGGTCTCCATCTGCACGGTCGACGATGCCAAGAAGCTGTATTCAGGCTTCGACCTGGCCGACCCGCGCACGTCGGTGTCCATGACGATCAACGGGCCAGCGCCCATGGTGCTGGCATTCTTCATGAATGCCGCCATCGATCAGCAGTGTGAGAAGTTCATTCGCGAGCAGGGAATGGAGAAAGAGGTCGAGGGGCGTATAGAGGCCATCTATGCCGACCTGGGTGCCGAGCGCCCGCACTATCAGGGGGAGCTCCCTGAGGGCAACGACGGGCTGGGACTGATGCTGCTTGGTGTCTCCGGCGATCAGGTGCTTCCTGCCGAGGATTACGCTCGAATCCGTGCCGAGACCCTTGTGGCGGTGCGCGGTACGGTTCAAGCCGACATCCTCAAGGAGGATCAGGCTCAGAACACCTGCATCTTCTCCACCGAGTTCGCCTTGCGGATGATGGGTGACGTGCAGCAGTCGTTCATCGACAACGGCGTGCGCAACTTCTATTCCGTCTCGATCTCCGGCTACCACATTGCGGAGGCCGGCGCGAACCCCATCACGCAACTGGCCTTCACCCTGGCCAACGGCTTCACCTACGTGGAGTACTACCGCTCACGCGGTATGGACGTCGACGCCTTCGCTCCCAACCTGTCCTTCTTCTTCTCCAATGGACTCGACCCGGAGTACGCGGTCATCGGTCGCGTGGCTCGCCGTATCTGGTCCAAGGCCATGAAGCACGTCTACGGGGCCGGCGAGCGCAGCCAGAAGCTCAAGTACCACATCCAGACCAGTGGCCGCTCCCTGCACGCCCAGGAGATCGCGTTCAACGACATCCGCACCACCCTGCAGGCTCTCTACGCGCTCTACGACAACTGCAACTCCCTGCACACCAACGCCTACGACGAGGCCATCACCACGCCCACTGAGGAGAGTGTGCGGCGCGCCATGGCAATCCAGCTGATCATCAACCGTGAGCTGGGACAGAACAAGAACGAGAACCCGTTGCAGGGTGCGTTCATCATCGATGAGCTAACGGACCTCGTGGAAGAAGCGGTGCTGACAGAGTTCCGCAGCATCTCGGAGCGCGGCGGGGTGCTGGGTGCGATGGAGCGCATGTACCAGCGCTCCAAAATCCAAGAGGAGTCCCTGCTGTATGAGACCCGCAAGCACTCCGGCGAGTTGCCCGTGGTGGGGGTCAACACCTTCCGCGATCCCAAGGGCTCACCGACCGTGATCCCCGATGAGGTGATCCGATCCACCACCGGGGAGAAGGACTACGCCGTGGATTCCGTCCACGCCTTCGAGGCACGCAATGAAGCTTGCGCCCCGGAGCAACTGCTGGCCTTGCAGTGCAGCGCAGTAGAAGGGGGCAATGTATTCGATACCTTGCTTGAGGCGGCGAAGGTCGCGAGTCTTGGCCAGCTTTCTGCCGCGCTGTACTCGGTTGGTGGCCAGTACCGCCGAAACATGTGAGTCTCCGGTTACGCCAGCCGCAACCCATCCCAATCTGGAGGCCTCGCCTCAGCCCTTTGGATCAGCGCGGCCAGGGTGATTGTCTTGGCGAGGCAGGAGGGGCGTTGGGTATGCATGGCTGGCGTATGATAGCCTTCGATTCCCACAGTGGGTTCCCAGATGATGACCCCCGGCTGTGGCCTCTTCATGACGACAGTTCCAATCGTTTCCCGCCGCCACAGATGAGGTAGCCGTGAGTGCTCAGCCTTCTGATGGGGAAGAGATGTTCCCGCCCGTGACTCGCGCTCAGTGGCGCGAGCGCGCTGGATCGGATACTTCCCCCAGTGCCCTCTCCACCCAGGAGGGCCGGCCCGCTGGTGGTCCACTGGGTGGGCGCCACTCGCGGGGCTGGCTGCGCATCGCCGCCCTGAATGGGGGTGCGTCTGATGCTGGGTCGGTACTAGACCAGGGCAGCGAGGGCCTGGAGCTGTCCTGGTCCGAGGGTTGTTTCGACGGACTCCCCGAGTTTGAGCCGACGACTCCGATCGTGATGCGCTCCCATGGTGATGGGCTGGTGGTGTTGGACGCTTTTGGGGAGCGCTCAGGGATATTGCACACGGGCTTCGATCCCCTGGGCAGTCTGGCCAGGGACGGTCATGAGTCTTCGGAGTGGGACGGATATCTCCAGCAGGTGCCCGGTGTGGTGCAGGCCGGAGGTCAGCGCCAGCCGTCGGGGCGTGCGTTGCGGTTGGACACAGGCTCCTGGCAGGGAGCGGGTGCGAACCTCTCATTGGACCTGGCCGCCGGCGTCACGAACCTATTGGAAACTCTGCGCGCCGCAGAGGCCGGCGGGGTGGGGCCCGATGCCGTGGCCAGTCAACTCATTGTCGCAGTGGCCGTGGGGTCCGACATCATGGAGGAGGTCGCGCGCCTACGTGCCTTGCGCGTGTTGATCGAACGCGTCTTGCGGGCTGCAGGAATGGCATCACCTGCGCCCGCCTGGATTCATGCCAGGGGAGCGCCATCGACCCACTCGCTACTCGATCCCATGACAAACGCCTTGCGGGCGACCAACCAGACCATTGCTGGCGTCTTGGGAGGTGCCGATGCGATCACGACCGCGGCCTTCGATGCCTTGGCGGACGAACCCGGCTCAATGGGCGCCCGCCTGGCCCGCAACACTCAGAGCGTCCTCGCATTTGAGAGTCACCTGGCCCGCGTGGCTGACCCGGCAGCCGGAAGCTACCACCTGGAGAGGCGCACCGAAGAGTTGGCCCGCAGCGCGTGGGAGCACGTGCGCGTGATCGAGGCGCGTGGCGGTGCAGCAGCCTGCTTGCTGGATGGCTGGTGGCACGAACAGTTGGACGCGGCCTGGGCGCAGACCCGCGAGAGCTTCCAGGCGGGCGAGGCGCACGTGCTCGGTGTCAGCCAGCACCGAGGCGAGGACATGCTGGAGCACTCATCGTCGGAGTCTGCTGCTTTGGCTTATGGCACTCGACCATTCCCTCTGCGTCGCCCAGCAGCACTCTTCGAAAGCTAGTGGTCGCGACCTGCCGCTCAAGTCAATGAGGGCGACTGGGCAGCGAGCAGTTCTTCGGGACCCGAGTGCGGAGTCATGGGTTGTCACCACCGGTGTCTTCGCTGGGAGGATTGGGAGGTGGGGGATCGGCTTCCTGTTTCTTTTTCAGGAGGGTCTCGAGGTTCTGCTTTATTGCGAGGGTGTTGGGATGATCGTCGCCTAACAATTGACGGGCTCCCTCCAGCACCTCGCGTAAGAGTGGCTCGGCTTCGTCGAGTTTCCCTAAGGAGTAGAGGAGCGTGCCCAGGTTGTTGATAGAGATCAGGGTCGGTTGATGCTCGTTACCCAGTTTGCGGCGACGGACCTCCAGCACCTCGCGCAACAGCAACTCGGCCTCTTCGTACTTGCCCTGGGCCTTGAGGAGCATGCCCAGATCGTTGATCGAGATCAGGGTTTGTTGATGCTCGTCGCCGAGTGTGCGACGACGTCCCGCCAGCGTCTCGCGATAGAGTGGCTCGGCCTCCTCGACCCTGCCTTGCTTGTAGAGGAGCATGCCCAGGTTGTTGATTGAGGTCAGTGTGACAGTGTGCCCGTCGCCCAGCTTGCGTCGGAATCCCGTCAGCGCCTCGCGGAGGGGCGACTCTGCCTCAGCGAGCTTGCCATGGGCATGAAGGAATAAGCCCAGGTTGTTGATCGCTGTCAGAGTGGTTGGATGCTCGTTACCTAGTGTGCGGCGGGTGACCTCCAGGCCCTCGCGCAAGAGCGGCTCGGCTTCGTCGAGTTTCCATTGGGAGTAGAGGAGCATGCCCAGGTTGTTGATCGCTGCCAGGGTGGTTGGATGCTCGTCACCCAGTTCACGGCGGCTGATCTCCAGACTCTCGCGCAAGAGCGGCTCTGCCTCGGCGAGCTTGCCCTGGCCCCCAAGCAGGTCGCCCAGGTTGTTGAGCGAGGCCAGGGTGTCTGGATGTTCGTTACCCAGTTCACGACGCCTGACCTCCAGACTCTCGCGCAAGAGCGGCTCTGCCTCGGCGAGCTTGCCCTGGCCCCCAAGCAGGTCGCCCAGGTTGTTGA
>PBIX01000046.1 GCA_002720975.1 Planctomycetota bacterium
GCAGAGAAATCGCTTCGCCCCACGAAGACCAGGCGTGACAAGCAGTTGTAGCGTTGGGTGCTCACAACGAAGCCATCCACGGAAACATCAAGGGTTTCTGGAGTAGGACGGGTCACGTCGATCTGCTCTGTTGAGGAGTTGGGTGTCCAGCTCAGGGTGTAGTCGTAGGCATCCACCTCGGTCCCATCCCCATCCCAACCAGCCTCAGGTGGGTTGTCGAATGGCGCACCTGCCAGATTCTCGCCCAGGGTACTCACATTCCAGGTTTGGATATTCTTGGCCACCGAGTTGCCGGCTATGTAGAGCCCCCCCATTTTCAATACTGCATCGGGGGCCAGAAGACTCGCGTCGAAGTTCACGTTGTTGAGGTGGATGTAGCCAGCCTGATGGGCGTTCACGAGTACCCCCCTGCGGGTCGCCCCGGTAATCCTCACACCCCAGATGCCATGGGTCAGGGAGCCGCCATCCACGTTGATCAGGGCGTAAGCTCCCGGGGGCGTGGTCACGTCCAACAGACGCGCCGATTGGAAATCCGTGTGGGACACCGTAAACACGTTGAGTGACGGGTCGTTGCCCACCAAGGTGAGCACGCCGTTCAGCATCGTCGTGCTTCCCGTCGGAGGCAGCAAGCCCCACCCACTGGACCGATTCTGCAGGTCACGTTTGGCCTCGTAGAAATCGATCGGGCAACCCTGGCGCGGAGCCTGTGAAGAATCGAGGAAGGTCACCGAGTCGGCTACTATGTGAGTCGTGCAGTACACCGCGTTGCCGTGGCCGACAATGCCGTTGTACGCGCGCAGGACACCGCCCGAAACCAGCACATCGTCCGTGCTGACCAGATCGGGGTTGGTGGCCATGGAGAAATGATTGAGGCGCACGGGACCGCCACCCGCGATACTCCCATCCACTTGGCTGTACCAGACCCTGGCCTGCTTGATGCTGAAGATGTCGAAGGCAGTAGCCGCACCCAGTGCACTTCCCACGCTCAGGGAGGAGGTATCCCCCGCCCCGATGGGCCCACCGGAGCCATAGTTGCCCCGATCGTCCACGGTCAGAGACACGACGACTCCTCCGCCGAAGCCGGGATCCTCGTTGTAGACCAGGTGACCCAGCGCCGTGCTGATGCCGGACACCGTGCCCTCCATGGTGATGAAGGCGTCATTCACGCCATCGCCGACGAGGAAGTTCACGACGCCAGCTGAATCGGGAAGGGTCATGGTCCCCTCGTTGCAGGCCAGCGACGCCTCCATGATCATGGTCATGCCAGAAGCGCCATCACCCTCACGGGTATCCACGTCGTCCACACCGTTGCCGTAGAGGTGATACACGCCCAAGCCGTCGATGACCCAGCCTTCGGCGAGCCCTGCGAGGGGGCCGTCGTTGATGGGCAGCAACGTGGTAACGCCTGATTCAGGCTGGCTTGTGTCATCGCCACCGTTGGCCACGCCACCGTTGTCGGTAAGTACCACAATGAGGTTGGCGGTACCGTGCTGGTCGGGTGCGACGGTGAAGGAGAGGTCGCCTGAGACCGGATCAACACTCGGGGGCACACTGAAGAGTCCCGGGTTGTCGGTGCCCACGGTGAAGCTCATGGCCTGGCCTGCCTCATCGGATGGCCCGGCGGATAGGGCCGTGGCCCAACCGGCCACGATACTCGTTCCCGAATCCTCGCTGGCATTGATCGGCACGCCAGCGTTGAAGCTGGGCTCATCATTGACGGCGAGTAGGGTGACGGACACCGAAGACACCGCAGACTGGCCCTGGTCGGTCACCAGCTGCACGGTCATGTTGACGACGCCATTCGCATCGGCGGCGCTGGTGAAGGTCAGGGTACCGCTGTTCACATCGAGCGCTGGCGACAAGCCAAAGAGGCTGGGGTCATCCACGATCACATCGAAGAAGGCGTTGGTCCCACCTTGCAGATCTACGTCCTGAGCCCAGGCTGTGGCCGTAAAATTGCCTACATCCTCCAAGCTGACGACATCTGGCCCCGCAGTGAAGGTGGGGTCCTGAGCATTGATCGGGGCGGTGGTGGCGAACGCAGCGAGAAGCGTGATGACTCCGACCGGGAGCGATTGCGATGTAAGCATGGTGTGGGGAAACAGAGGGTTTCGTGGTTGGGTCCTGGGAGCAACCCTTCCTGTTTGGTGCGAACCAGGAAATAGGCTTCGGTATATTATGCTGTATTAAACATGCTCCCTCACATTCAAAATGGACATCTCTGAGGAAACCGATAGGCCGCTGACCCAATCTGCGGCAAATGCCGAGCGCTCCCAGATAGCAGAAAGGGGCTTGGTAGGGTCCCAGGGACCTGCTCGGGAGAATCAACCGGCGAGGATGCTGGTTTTGCCCCGGCCCTTCCCGAAGGGGCACCGCAGATCGGGCACGGTTCTTTACGCTCCGCGACCCGGTGCCCCGGCGGAATCACGGCCGCAGTAGGACCTCAGTTGCGGTACGACTGAATGGGCGCGGGAATTCGACCTCCGCGGCCATGCAGGACAGCGCAGGAGAACTGGCCGGGGTCCTGCACGATCGCCGTGCCCAGAAGTCCTCCCCACTCCACCTTCTCCCCGGGCACCTTTCCGGGCACGGGAATGATACGTACGGCCGTGGTCTTGTTGTTCACCATGCCGATGGCCATCTCATCCGCCACGATCCCCGTCAAGGTGGCCACCGAGGTATCCCCGGGCACCGCCACCATGTCCAAGCCCACTGAGCAGACAGTCGTCATCGCTTCCAGTTTGGCCAAGGAGAGTGCTCCCGCCTCCACCGCCGCAATCATGCCCTCGTCCTCCGACACGGGAATGAACGCGCCGGACAATCCCCCCACACTTGAGGAGGCCATGGCGCCACCCTTCTTGACCGCATCGGTCAGGAGCGCGAGGGCCGCCGTGGTACCCGGGGCCCCGGTACGATCCACACCGATCAACTCCAGGATGTCTGAAACCGAGTCTCCGATCGCCGGAGTGGGTGCGAGGGACACGTCGACGATGCCAAAGGAAGTGCCCAGTCGTCGAGCCGCCTCGCGCCCGACGAGCTCCCCCATGCGGGTCACCTTGAAGGCCGTGCGCTTGACCGTCTCGGCCACGGCCAACAGATCCGCATCACTGCCCAAGCGGTCCAGGGCGGAGCGCACGACGCCGGGCCCGGAGACTCCAACACTGAGCACCGTCTCGGCCTCTCCCACACCGATGTGAGCACCGGCCACAAAGGGATTGTCCTCCACCGGATTGGCGAAGCAGACCAGCTTGGCACAGCCCAGCCCCCCGCTGTCCGCCGTACGCTCAGCCGTCTCGAGCACCACCTCGCTGAAGCGCACCACGGCATCCATATTGATGCCCGCCCGGGTCGAGGCCAGGCTCACGGAGGCGCACACGTGCTCCGTCTCAGCGAGAGCCGTGGGGATCGAGTCGAACAGGGCCCTGTCGGCGTTCGTGAAGCCCTTGTGCACGTAGGAGCTGAATCCACCTATGAAGTCCACACCCACTTCTTTGGCCGCTGCGTCCAGAGCGCGGGCGAGGGGCGTCAGGTCTTCGGCCCCCGAGGCGGCGGCCACCAGAGAGATGGGTGTCACAGCGATGCGCTTGTTGACGATGGGCACACCGTAGTCGGAGGCGATGGCGTCGGCGGTGGCCACCAGATTGCGAGCGTGGTGCAGGATCTTGGTGTAGACCTTCTCGCAGGTGCTCTCCAGATCCGGGTCGGCGCAGTCGAGCAGGTTGATCCCCAGGGTGGTTGTGCGGATGTCGAGCGTCTCAAGCTCGACCATGCGCACGGTCTCGAGGATTTCCTGGTCGGTGAATGCCACGGGAGAACTCGGGTCTAGATGCGGTGCATGAAGCGGAAGACACGCTCGTGCATGACGCGCACGACGAAGTCATCACTTCCGCCGAGGGCGTCCATGCGCTCCTTGAACAAGCCGAAGCCACCCGCGGCATCGGGAAGATCCACGGTCAGGGCCATGTGAAAGTACCCCTCCACCGTCCGCTGTGAGATATCGCGAACGTCCGCGCCAGCGTCTCCCAGCGCGGTTGTGATCTCGGCCAGGATTCCGGGGCGGTTCTTGCCCACGGCCGTTACAACCACACCCGTCTCGGGACCCGCAGGCTCCGGAATGTGAGGCAGGCTGTCGGCGGCACGCTGGGCATCGGGCCCTCGGTCGGGCTCGGGCTCACTGTAGCTCTGACCATCCGAGCGACGCAGGTTCACGCCCGCACGCTGGGCCACCTCCAGGGCCTGGGGCGTCACGATGGTGTCGGAGTCGAGCACCAACTCCCCACCGCTCGCGCGACGGATGTCTTCAGAGGTGACGAAACGGCGTGCCATGACCTAGAGGAAGCGCACCAGCTCCGCGTGGGGTTTGGGGATCACCACCTGCCGTACGAGTTGGCCCGCCTCCTGGGCGCCACCGGCTGCCGCGGCTACAGATGCGCGCACATCGCTCACCTCACCCGTCATGGACACGTAGCTCTTGCCACCGAGACCATTGGCTATGCGCAACTCCAGGAGATCGACGGTGGCGCACTTCAGAGCCTGATCGGCCGCCTGGATGCAGGATGCCACGGTCCGCGTCTCCACTACGCCTACTGCGTCGAGGTTGCCATTGATACTGACGTCCTCCCGACGCAGAGCGTCCAGTGCGCGCGGGTGCACCTGTGGAATCAGGAGTTGATCCACCAACTCGCAGGCCGCCAGCTCCGCCCCTCGGGCCAGAGCACTGGTCAGGTCCTGCACGGTGCCACTGAAGAGCAGCACGTACTTGCCGGGTTGAACATGGGTGGCCACGAGCAGGTCGATGTCCGCCTCCCAGAGGATGGCGTCCGCCACTTCCATGCCCCGTGCCACGGAGCCCAGCTCCAGGACAGCGATGGCCTCCCGTAGCGTGGCTTCTTCGCACAGATGGGGGTTCTTGTCGTTGCGATTCATGTGTATCTCCGTGCCCTAGTGGGCAGGCAGGTCCTCTTCTTGGGTGGTCCCGACGGCGCGCCCATTGGCGAGCTCCATGCGATCGATGATGGCGGCCACGGCGGTCTGGAAGCCGATATCGTGTCCGCGACCCATGACGTGCCTTGCCGCACGGCCATGGACGACGAGCACACGCTCGCCGATACCGGCGCCGATGGGGTCCGCGGCCACATAGGTCTCCGCCGACGTGTCCCCCCCGGCGGTCAGGGGTTGAATGACGAGAAAGCGCAGACCCTCGAGGGTGGCGTCTTTCTGGGTGGCCCAGACATGGCCGACAACGGTACCCACGTGCATCAGTCCTTGCCCCCCTTGCCGGCAAGGGCGACCGGAGACTCCGTGCGCCAGTGATCGGGTGCCGATGGCACGTCAAAATCGTCGACGATGCCCACGATGGCGGCCTCAAGGGCGAAGTCCCCGTCCCCGCCGCAGGCCACCCGTGCAGCCTTGCCAAAGGCGACCAGGACATGCTCACCCAAGGCGGCCCCCACGGGATCGGCCGCCACCACCGGGGTCACCTTCGGTGCTCCGGGATTGCGACGCTCGTCCAGGGCCTCGACCACCAGGAGGCGCTTGCCCTCCAGGTCGACGCTCTTGCGCGTGGCCCAGACCTGCCCGATGACGCGTCCGAGGAACAAGACTAGCGGCCCTCCCCATGATCTCGCCCCTGGATTCCATCCAGTACACGCCGCACGGCTGCCACGGCCTCATCGATCTCGGCGTCACTGCCCGCCAGTCGCAAGCGGCCCACGGCCCCCTCGGCCCCCAGCCCCACGAGCCGCACGGGGGAGACCTTCTCCGCCTCGTTGGCCGCCAGGGTCACGTACACGGCCGGGTTCACCTCCAGGGTGTAGAGCGCATCATCCCCCAGCACGAGCATTCCCGCCCGGGTGCGATTCAGGAGCATGGCCTGATGCGGCGACACCTTGCGGATGACCTCGTCGGTCAGGATCTGGGGTGCCAGGGCATCGCTGAGCTGCACCCCAGCCTCTTGCAGCATCAACTCCCCGGCATGGATCACCTGCCCCTGGTCGGGCCCGTGCACCTCCAGAGTCCCGTAGTGTCGCTCGGTGATGAGGGCACCGGGGGTCACGTCGCAGGACTTCAGCGCCCGATCCAGCAGTCGGTTGACCACGATCCCCGGGCAGACCTCCAACCAGAACGCGCTCTCCCCCGCCACGGGGAAGTAGCCGTCGGAGTTGGCCGCGCAGGTGGCGGCGAACTGGGGCTGCATCTGATCGATGTGCAGGGCGCCGCGCAGTTCGATGGCTTTTGGGGTGGAGCTCATGGAAGAGAGTGGGGATGCGGGGGCGTAACCCCGACCCGAGTGCTATTCGGCCTGAGTATCGACAGGTAGATAGTCTTCCAGCTCACCCGCGGGGCGCGGAATCACGTGGGTGGAGACGAGCTCTCCCACTCGCTTGGCTGCCGCGCTGCCCGCATCGACGGCCGCTTTGACAGCGCCCACCTCCCCGCGCACCATCACGGTCACGAGGCCTGCGCCAGATTTCTCCTTGCCGAGCAGGGTCACCTTGGCGGCTTTGACCATGGCGTCGGCGGCTTCCACCGCGCCCACCAGGCCGCGGGTTTCGATCAGCCCGAGGGCAATGCTTGTTTCAGTCATCGTTTACGTTCCGTTCTTGAGTTGAGGGTCAGAAATGAAGGTGAAGGAAAGGGAGGCCCGCATCAGGCCTCACAGCGGCCCGTGCCTACGTTCTTGAGAGCGCAGCCCTGACAGGGCCCCATGGGACAGCCCTCTCCGGCATGCTCGAAGATGGAGCGGATCTCGCCCACGCTCAGGGCGCTGCCCACGTCGACTCCGAGGCCTGCGGCCACGGGCTTACGTGCCGGGGCTGCCGCAACGGGAGCGGCCGTGGCGCGGCTCGCGGGTTGGGTGAAGGTGGGTGCCTTGGCCGGTCGCAGGATGGGTATCGTCTGGACAGCCGAGGGGGAAGGGATCGCGGGGGAGGCAGAAGGACGCGGCTCCTGCTTGCCGGACCCGGGCGCAGGGGACCGGGGTGCGGGACTCACCGTGAAGTCGGGAGATTCGTGGCCCGCTCCACCCACAGCGGGATCGCCCGGCATCCCGCTGCCCCGTGGCATCCCAGCGCCTGTCAGGGCCGCGGCGCGCTCGTGTGCCTTGCGCTCCACCTCCCGCCAATCACGCCTGGGGTAGGCGGCACGCTTGATGTTGATCAGGTGGCGCGCCGTGATGTTGTCCGAGGTGATATTTCCGGCCTGGGGACCGCAGCCCAGACTGAACGACGAGGTGAGGTGCGTGCTGAACCCCACGGCCCCTGCGGAGGAGGGTCCGTTGACGATGATGCGGCTCGCGGGCTTCTCCAGGAAGAAGGCATCCAGGACGGTCTCTTCGCGAGCGTGTACCGCCAAGGTGTGCCCGAGGCCACCGTTGTGCAGGATGCTCGTCGCCACCTCACAGCCCATGCGCCAGCCGTCCACCACGTGTAGCGATAACAGGGGACAGAGGATCTCGATGGAGAGCGGGTGTTCACGACCGACTCCATCCTGATGGGCGAGCAGAACAGTGGTACTGCGCGGCACAGAGAAGCCGGCACCCTCGGCCACCCGCCAGGGATCGAGGCCCACGATGTCGGGGTTCATGTGCCCACGGTGGTTACAGTAGGTCTCGAGCATGGCGCGCTCGGCGTCCGAGCACAGATGCGCCCCGCGGGCCTGCAGCTCGCCCAGCACGGCATCCACAATGGGCTCGTCCAGGACGAGGGCCTGTTCAGAACAGCACAGGGTGGCGTTGTCGAAGCTCTGGCTGCTGACGATGGCCTCGGCCACAGCACGCACGTCGGCCGAGCGATCCACGTAGGCGGGGACGTTGCCGGGCCCCACCCCATAGGCGGGCTTGCCCGAGGAGTAGGCCGCATGCACCAGCCCCCCACCCCCCGTGGCCAGGATCACGGACACGTTCCGGTGCTTCATCAGGGCGCCCGTGGACTCGATGGTGGGATTGGCGAGGCACTGCACCAGATCCGGCGGCCCCCCCGCCCGCTCAATGGCACGCCGCATGACCTCCGCCGTCTCCAGGATGCAGCGCCGGGAGCGCGGATGGGGACTGATCACGATGGCGTTGCGGCCCTTGACGGCGATGATCGACTTGAACAGGGCCGTGGAGGTGGGGTTGGTGGTGGGGATGATCCCTGCCACGACGCCCACGGGGGTTGCCACCTCGTGCAGGCCGGTGGCCTCATCCCGGGAGATGAAGCCCACCGTGCGCTCGCCTGCCACCGACTCCCAGGTGCCCTCACTACCGAAGAGGTTCTTCAGCACCTTGTAGTGCAGGCGCCCGATCCCGGTCTCGTCCACCGCCACGCGAGCGAGGTCCAAGGCAGCCCGCGCCCCTGCTTCAGCCATGGCCTTGCAGAGGCGGTCGGTCTGCTCCTGGTCGTAGTGCGCGACGGCCTTGACGGCCGCCTTGGCGCGGGCCACATGGTCCCGCACCTCTTGCAGAGCGCGCAGATCGGGGTCGAGACCCTTCATGGCCGGGGGGCGCCGAGGTCCTACTCGCCAGCGGCACTAAGGGCCGGAAGGACCTTGGCGAGCTGATCGTGGGGTCGTGGGATCACGTGCACGCTGACCAGCTCGCCAACCCGACGGGCGGCGGCGGCGCCGGCATCGGTGGCGGCCTTGACGGCACCCACCTCACCTGAAACGAAGAATGTCACGTACCCGGCGGTCACGCGCTCGGTGCCTGAGAGTTCGACCAGGGCGGCCTTGACCATGGCGTCTGCCGCCTCGATCGCGCCCACCAGCCCCTTGGTCTCGACCATGCCCAATGCAGAAGGCTTCATGGTGAATCCTGTGCGGTTGTATGAATGAATGGAAAGAGATGAGTGGAACCCAGCTCCCGCCGGGGTCCATGGGGGCGAGTCTAGGGAGGCTCCCGAACGGACTCAACGATCGAATGCGGAAAGACGCATGCTGGGTAATTGACGTCCGTTTAGTTATCACTTAGCACCATGTAGAACCTTCGTGCTTCTCGACGCCATTGCCTGACTTAACTTTGATAGGTAGTTGCCATCCAGATAGTCCGTCCGCCGAATCACACCATCAGTGCAAGGGGCCAAGGCGCGTGAAAATTTCTGGTGCAAAGCGCGCCCCGGTCTCGGGTGAGCGCACGACCCGCTTGAGGGCCAGGTCGAAGGTGAGGGGATTGTGGTGGTAGATCTCGTTCAGCGCCTCGCGCTCCTCGGCCGTGATGAACCCGGCGCTTGCGAGAGCCCGGGTCTGGTACAGGACGTTCAGCGCGGGCAGGGGCCAGTCGCTGCCATTCACGAGCCGCGGGTGGAGGTCCTCCCGCTCCAGGAGAACGGCCAGGGCGTTGGAGTAGCGGTTGACCTGGGTCACGGTGGAGATCTCGCCCCACAGCTGCCCCTCGAAGGCCTTCTCCCCCATCAGCCGCAGGAACAACTCGAAACACCCCACCCGGGGTGGGTTCGGTCCACCCACGTCCAGGTCGAGAGAAGTCCCCGCGGAGGCGCAGTGCGCCACGAGGATCTGGACCCCCGCTTCCAGAGGCCTGCGCAGGCGCAGGGGGTTGCCCAGCTCCTGATCCGCCTCGGCATCCACGGCCTGTTCCTCGCCACAGTGCACCAGAAGGACCATTCCCTGGGCCACCAGAGCCCTGTAGAAGGCGTCGCAGAGGGGGCTGGCCGGGTCCATGCCCTGGGCCCCGGGCAGCCACTTCACCAGCCTCACGCCCCGTGCCGCCCAGCGCTCCAGCTCCTGAACAGCATCGGGCCGATAGGGGTGGACGGAGATGGCGCAGCGGAAGACGTCGGAGTGGGCCTCCGCCGCCGCATGGGCATAGTCGTTGGGCACGTAGAACTCGCTGTGGTCCAGGTCCCGCACCCCCTGGGGGGAGTAGCGATGGTCGAAGGCCAGCAGGAAGTGCAGGGCCGGCCTCTGGCGCGCCCGGGCCAGCCCGGCGAGCCCCTCGATCCAGGCGGCGTCCGGCGACTCCGAGTCCAGCCCCGCCGCAGAGAGATAGGACCGCATCCGGACCCAATCCAGGGGGTGCAGCGGGGAGAGCAGGCGCGGGTTGACCCAGCAGCCCGAATCCGGCCCCCGGCCGGCCAGGTGGGCGTGGAGATCCACCAGGGGACCAGGGGGCAGGTCCTCCAGACACCGGGCCAGCAGGTCCTGAGCACTCGGAGAGAGGGCCTCCCCGGTCAGGCTGCGACGGGCACTATGGCCCGCAAGCACATCGATCAGGGCTCCGTGCCCCAGCCACGCCAGGAGACCCACGACCAGAATCAAGCGCAGGAGCCGGTACCTGCGGACCGGTGGCTCGCTGGGGAGGTCGGAGAGGTCCTGATCGGGTTGGGGCATGGGAATCAAGGCCGGCGCACCGCAGGGAGTGCCCGCTGGGCCACAGGGTAGCCCCGCAGGAGGGATCACCCCAACGACTCATCTGGCCGAGTGCTTCCCGGATCACCGATTCCCCCGAGCAACTTGGTCAGCAGGGGGCGGAGCCGCTTAGGGTGGTTCCGTGAAGCAAGTGCCCAAACAGCTCTCCCTGCTCGACGCGACCCTGCTGGTCATGGGCGGGATCATTGGAGTGGGGATCTTCTTCAAGCCCGCAGGCGTCGCAGCGTTGCTGCCCGAACCGGGCCCCTACTTCGGGATGTGGATCCTGGGAGCCCTGGCGGCCCTGGCCGGAGCCATGACCTTCGCGGAGTTGGCGGGCACCCTGCCCAGGAGCGGGGGCTGGTTCGTGTTCATCCACAAGGGCTTCGGGCCCTTGGCAGCCTTCCTGTTCGCGTGGATCGTGCTGCTGGTGATCTCCACCGGAGCCTGTGCCGGGGTGGCGGACTTCTGCGCCCAGCAGTGGTGGAGGCTCCTGGCTCCCGACCACACGCCGTCCTTTGTGGAGCGGCGTGGGCTGGCCGGGGCGCTGATCCTGGGAGTCAGCGCCTGTGCCTGGCGAGGCATCCGCAGCGGTGTCCTGCTGCAGAACCTCTGCATGCTGGCCAAGCTCGTGGCCCTGGCCGTTTTTATCCTGGCTGGCCTGGCCCTGTTCGAAGGTCCGGCCCAGCAGCCTCTACCCTCCATCGCTCCCACGGCACCCTTGGCCGGGCGCATGATCAGCGCCACCCTGCCCGTGCTGTTCACCTTTGGCGGCTGGCAATTGATCACCTACATCGCACCACACGTCGAGGACGCACCGCGCAACCTGCCGCGCGCGATCATCATCGGAGTGGTCGGGGTCAGCGTGGTGTACCTGGCCCTGAACGCCTCCTACGTGCGCGTCCTGGGCCTGGGCGGAGTGGCGGCCAGCGACAACGCCCCCGCTGAGCTGGCACGCATCACCCTGGGTGCCAAGGGGGAGGCCTTCCTGACCGCCGCCATGGGAGTGAGCGCCCTGGGGTTCCTGGTGGCCACGCTGGTCACCACCCCGGGCATCTACGTGGCCATGGCGCGCATGGGTCTGTTCTTTCAGGGCGCAGGGAGGGTCCACCAGGCGAGCGGTGCCCCGCGCGTGGCCCTGGCCATCCAGGCGGGCCTGTGCTGCGTCTACCTGTGGGTGAGCGAGGATGTGATCGGGCGCCTGGGAGACAGCGTTGTCTTCGCCGAGTGGATCTTCCACGGACTGACGGGCCTCGCACTTCTGCGTCTGAGGCGGCTGCGGCCCGACCTGCCGCGCCCCTTCCGCAGCCCACTCTACCCCCTCTTTCCCGTGGCCTACGCACTCATGGCAGCTGGTGTGGTGCTCGGAAACCTGCGCACGAGCGAGTGGGAAGTGACCGGTCTGGGATTGGCCGTATTGGCGGTTGGCGCCATGGTGTACCTCCCCTGGCGGCGCATGTTCGCGGGAGAGACCGTACGCGCGGATGGGGATCAGGCGTGAAGCGAAAACGTCTCGTCGCCCTGGGGCTCCTGCTGGGCAGCGGGCTCATCACGGACCAGATTCTCCTGAGCACCCTGGAAGACGGCTACTTCCGGGGCCGACGCATCGCCCCCTTCGACCCGCCCGTCTTCTACTCCGAACAGGAGACCCTCCTGCGCCAGATCGAGCGCCACGCGCGTACGGGCCAGCCCGACGAGACCTCGCTCTCATTCGACACGGAGCTCGGATGGGCGCCCACCCCCGGCGTTCCCATCGGCGACATGGCGTTTGACTGGGCCGGCTGCCGACTGAGCGTCGCGCCCCTGGCCCGGGAGCCCTCGCCGGACAGCGTGCGCATCGTCTGCGTGGGCTGCTCCTTCACCCAAGGAGAGGAGGTCGCCGATGCGGAGACCTGGGCGTACAACCTGGACGCGGCCTCACCCCGGCATGAGTTCGCCAATCTGGCCATGGGCGCCTACGGACTGGACCAGGCTCTCTTGCGCTACCGTCGCGATGGGAGGTCACTGGAGGCGGATGAGATCTGGGTGGGCTGGCTACCCTCGGCTTCCCTGCGACTCTTGACCGTCTGGAGACCCGCCGAGCGGCACTGGGCCAAGCTGGCCCGCTTCAAGCCACGCTTCCAGTTGGACGAGCGTGGAGGCCTGATCGAGGTCCCCAACCCCGTGAGGTCCATCAAGCACATGCACACTGTCATGGGCTCCCAGGAGGACTTTCTTGCGGCCCTCGATGGACACGATGGATGGGTGTCGCGCTCATCGGTGGCCTACGCTCCCACGGGCTCCCACTGGTTGCACAGGACGGGCCTCGGGCGAATGGCCCTGACCTTGTATGAGCATCGGGACCGGGACGTCGCCCCATGGTTGCTCGATGAGAGCAGCGAGATCTTCAGGCTCCTGCTGGCCATCATGGGCGCCTTCCAAGAGGAGGCCACAAGCAATGGCGCTCGCTTGCGCCTCCTGGTTCTACCGGACCGGGCTGCACTCCAAGCGCTGGCGAAGGACGGCCGAGGCTACTGGTCCAAGGCAACCGAGGCCTGCGAGCAGGCCGGGATCGAAGTGGTCGACTGTAGTGCGGCGTTGATCACGGCCGGAGCAGCCGAGGCCGCAAGCTGCTGGGCGCCGGGAGGCCACTACTCCGCGGAGGGCAATCGCATTGTCGCGGAGTCACTCCAAGCTCTGTTGAAGCCCTGATTCTTCCAGAGGGTGCAGGCTCTCCTGCATTCGTTCCACCAGCCGCACCAACACCAGGTGCGAGGGCATCCCCACCCCAGCGCCTCGACCAGAAGCTCTACAGAGCTGTCGCGCCTCGTGATTCCGAGCCGACCATCAATAGGATCTGAAAGCGTCCTCGTCCAATCTGGACTCCTTGTGGGCCGCCATCCCCACGGCGAGGCCCAGGGCCAGGAAGGTGGCCAGCAATGAAGACCCACCTGTTGAGAACAGGGGCAGGGTCAAGCCGGTCATGGGCAGGAGCCCGACGTTTACGGACACATTGATGAGCAGGTGTGCGGCGAAGTAGATCCCCACACCGCCGACCACAAGGCGCGCGAATCGATCGCGCAGGCCCGAGGCACTCAAGAGCAAGAGCGTGCTCATCATGACGTACAGCACCACGATTCCGATGGCACCCACGAAGCCACCCTCCTCGGCCACGACCATGAAGATCGAGTCGCTATCGCGTTCCGGCAAGAGGCCCGTCTTGCTGGCCACACCGTTGCCGAGACCGCGGCCCAGAATTCCGCCGTTGCCCGCCACCACCCGAGCGTGATAGAGGTGGAAGGCGGCGCCATCCCGACTGGCGATCAGTTCATCGGGTGAATAGGTCTCTATCCAGGTCTCGACGCGCTCCATCTGGTAGTCGCGCACAAGGTCGGCTTCTCGAGCCACGACACCTGCGGCCAAGCCCAGGGCGCAGAGCCCTACGAGGATCGGACCGCGAGCACCTGCGAGATAGAACATCCCCACGGTCACGGGCACCAGGGTCATCGCAGTCCCCAGGTCCGGCTGGCCCGCCACAAGTACAAGGGGCAACCCCGCCACGGCCAGGGGCAGAATCCACTGACGCGCAAGCGCCATGCGATTCCTGGAGAGGACCCGGGCCAAGGCCACGATCATGGCGACCTTGGCCAATTCAGAGGGCTGCAGATCGAAGCGCGGCAGTTGGATCCACCGCTGGGCGTTGTTGCGCTCCTCGCCCACCAGATAGACGGCCACAAGCAAGAGAATGCTGGCCCCATAGATCCAACCCGCGTTGCGGCGCACCCATTCACGCCGCAGGAGAAGCCCGAACACCACGGCGGGAGCCGTGAGGAAGACCTTCTGACGGTGGGCCAAATAGGACACGTCCCCACCAAACTCACCCGCTGCCCCGGTGGACAACCCGTGCACAAACATCATGCCCGAGGCCAGCAACACCATGGCAATGACGAGGACGTGCCAATCCAACTCACTGGGACGTAGATGGTGGGTGGAGAGCACCCGAGCCAGAGAAGCTCTCGACTTCATCGCCCCTGCTCCACGAACTGGCGCACGGCGCTGGAAGACAGGAACTGGCGCATGACGTGGGTCGCCACGTGACTGGAGGTGGTCGACGTGTCATGCACGTAGACGACGACGATGGCCTTGGGCTTCTCGGCGGGGAACCAGCCGGCGACCCAACCGTGCTTGCGCATGCCAGCCTCCCAACCGCCTGCACCATCGGGCACCTGGCCCGGTTGATAGTCGGCACTGCCCGTCTTGCAGGCCAAGTGGAACCCCAGGGACTCCGGATCGAGCCCGGTCCCCTTCGCCGTCCCATCCACTGTGACGCGGCGCAGAGAGCGCCGCACGATCTCCAGGCTGGTTGTGGAGAGTGGCAGGGTGTCTTCGTGTCGCGGCATGGGTACACCCCCCACCGATTGCACCAGGCGCAGCTCGGGCAAGCGCCCCGTCGCCAAACCGACGTAGGCGCGGGCGATCTGAAGCACTGTCGTCGAGATGGCCGTCAGTCCATTCCCCAAGCGCTGCAAGGTGGGCTTCGTGGCAGGACGATCATCCCTGAAGAACCCGTTGGAGCGAGCATCCTCGCGCAACCCCCAGACGTGCCGGGCGCCATGATCCAGGGAGCGCACGCCCGTGGGCCGATCGAAGCCAAAGGTGCGCGCCATGTCCCTGAAACCCGTGGCGCTGTAGTGCTCCTCGCCCACCATGGCAAAGTAGGCGTTGCAGGAGTGCAGCAGGGCCTCATTCAGAGTCAGGTCCCCATGGCCCCAGGTGCTGTGACAGTGAACCTTGGCACCCTCACGATGCATGCCTCCCACCTCGTCCGGTCTCGGCTCACATTGGACGTGAGTCTGCTCGGCATCGATCCAGCCCCTGTCGAGGGCCCAGGCCGCCACGAAAGGCTTGAACACCGAACCCGGTGGCTGAAAGGTGTGCTGGCGGAGGGTGCGGTCGTAGGCAAAGCGCGCCTGGCCATCCTGGTTCTGACCGGGAATGCAGCCCAGGACGGAGGGGCCCGAGGCAGCAGCAAGCACGTCACCATGGGTGGACACAAGCACGATGGCGCCCACCGGGTGCTCATGCCACAGGCGGTCCGGGCGTTGCTCCCCGTCGGGTGGCGGCTCAGGCGCATCGATAACGGCCTGGGCAGCCCGCTGTAGATCCAGATCCAAGGTGAGACCTAGGTCTTCGCCATCCACGGCGGGTTGAAACGAAGACTGCACGGTGCCCTCGACCCTATCCTGCAGACCACTGCTCACGTGAAATCCGCTTCGCCCCTTGAGGGCCAGGTCGAAGTAACCCTCAAGACCACTGCCCCCCATGACCTCGCCCGCTTGCAGGGTACTGCCCACGAGATCCTGGATCTCGGACAGGTCCTGGTCCTGCAACTGGCGCTTGCGACGCAGGTCACGCAGGTCACTCTCCCGCGGCTGCTGCTCCAACAGGTTCAGGAGGTAGGGCGAACGCACGCGGCCCAGGAGGGGTGCAGCCACGGCCACAGCCTTGCCGTTGCTTGAATCATCCACCTCCAGGCGCACACGCCGCGTCGTGGCGCGCACCCTGAACCCCGCATGGGTCCCTGGATCACGGGTGACCGCGTAGACCAGGTCGTAGTTCGGTTGAGAGTCGAGGAGTACGGGGCGCGCGCCCCAATCGCGCACGAAGTAGGCACGGCGTTCGAGTGCGGCTTCGACCCACTCGGCGTCCAACTTCAGGGGGCCATCGAGGCGTTCGAGAACGTCAGCTACGCGCTCCTGCAAGAGTCCGTCCCAGTGCAGAAGGGCACTCACGAAAGGCGGTTCGTCAACGGGGTCCCACGTGGGCGAGGGGCTGCTGGCCACGTCCAGCATGCGCTGTGCGCGCACCTTGGGTGGGTCTGCCAAGGCCAAACCTCCAGGCGGAAGCGTGGCTTCCAGCCGCTGGTCGTCCGTGAGGGTTCGCAGGATCTCATCCTGACAAGGGAGCACCCCCTGCCCCCACTCCGGGTCGAATTGATCCGGGTCCGCGCTGCGCTCCATCAGGTGTGTGAGCCCAACGACGCGCTCCACTTCCCACCATGGGCGAGGACAGGCACTGCCGTCGAGGGTGCGCCGGGAATCTGCGTTGAAGGCCATGGCCAGGCTGGACATGACGCGCTGGCCGGGTGACGCCAGATGCGAAGCCAGCTTGGAGCGCACGATGGTGTAGCCCGCCAGATGTTCGTCCACCCGCTCGGGCCAGAGACGGCCGCGATCCACACGCCACTGGTCCAGACGCGACTCATCCCAATAGAGTGCACGGCGCAGCCAGTCCAGGTCCACGCCGGCCAGATTGTCGGCATCCAAGCGAGCGGGGTCGAAACCGGCGGCGCGCTTGAAGAGGGCATCGGCCGTAGCGAACTGCACCTCACTGCGCTTGAACTCCACGAGCGCGAGCAGTCGATCCGCCGGTGGGCCCGTATCCCAAGGGCGCGCAGCATCGCCAGCCTCTGAAACGAGCAAGGACCATTTGACACGCTGGGCCAGGGTATCCATCTCCGCCAGGGCCGAGTTCAGACGCTCGCCAACCTGCTCGGCCTGGCCCTCAGGATCGGTCCCCATCACGCGCGCGGCCAACGCCAGATAGGACTGTTCGGAAGACTCCCTGCGTAGACGCTCCAGGTCCCGGGAGGCGCTGCTGCCCAGGCCCAGCAGAGCCTTCGTGTAGAAGTGCAGCTCAGAGGCGCGGGTACCGCGGCGCTCATGGCGCACGGCCTCCAGACGCGCGCGTCTACCCTGCACCGAAATCGCTGGAATCTCCAGATCGCCCACGCGCAGCGGCCCACCCTCACCGAATCCGTCAATCTGTGCCGGGGAGAGAGCCAAGAAAGCCCGGGCCCATGGAATCAGGTCCGTACGCGCCACATCCAGAGGCACATAGTGCATCCCCAGTACCGACCGCAGCTGGGCAACCTGTCCCAACCCATGGCCACGGCGAAACTCCCTCCAGACGAATTCCAGTTCATAGACGCGCTCGTCCTGGGCCAGGCGGCGGCCCACGCGGTCGAGGATCGCGCCGCGCTGGTAGGGCATGACCTCCCATGAACGCGCGAGGTTGACCGCCTCCCGGGCCCAGGTCTCATGCTGTCGCACCTGTACTTCGTACAAGCGCGCCACGAGCACTGCGGCCGCCAGGCCGATGCCCCCGATGAGTGGTCCACAGCGCCGCAGGTTCACCACAGGCGTGACCTCTCTCGGAGGGGCGTCATGCCCGGAAGCAGGACCAACCCTTGAAACAGGAGCGCCCCAGCAACGGCCGTGACCAGGACACCCGGCAGGAGGGGTTCAAGCAGTTGACCCAGACCCGAGGTGGGAGCATGGAGACCCAACTCCGTGCTCCGCACGAGCGCCATCCAGGAAGCAAACAGCAGGGCGCACACTCCCACCATGGCGAAGCGCACCAGGATCCGGTTCGCATCGGCGTACCTTCGAGCGTGGACCACGAGAACGGAGAGGATCCCAAAGCCGGCCAAGATGGCGGCCGGGGAGTCCACGGTGGTCGCCGTACGGCACAAC
>PBIX01000047.1 GCA_002720975.1 Planctomycetota bacterium
CTCAGCCCGCTGCAACTGGAACAGGTACAAGCCGACAGCACGCACGCCCTGGGCGTCCTCCGGATGCATGCGCACGTGCTTGCGCGCCTCATCCAGATCCAGGTCGACGCCATGCCAGTGATCAAACTGCGCGCGGGCCGCATCCGCGCCAGCCTCATCACCCAGCCCGCGCAAGACCTTTGCAAGCCGAAAGTAGGCATCGTCATAGGTGGAGCGAATGGCGATGGCTGCATTGAACGCCTGGCTGGCGGCTTCGAGCTCGCCCTCGAGATCGAGCAGGCAGCCGTACCCAAAGAAGAGCTCGGGGTCGTCTGCTTGCTGTGAGAGCGCGCGCTCGAAGCAGCCCCGCGCCTGATCAAGGTCCCCCAGACCCAGGGCCAGGGTTCCCATGCGCCGCCAGACGAGAGGGTCCTCGTGTCCCAGTCCCGTGGCAACACGGTAGTGCGCAAGGGCGGCCTCGCTATTCAGCGCCAACTCCTGGGTACGCCCCGCCATGAGCCGATGCAATATCTCATTGGGTGCGAGGCGAACGGACTCTTCCAGTGAGTCGATGGCGGCCCGAAGAGTCGCATGGTCCGGCGTCTTCAGGTGCTCCTTCACCTGTGCGCTTCCCCGCTGGTATGCCACGCGCGCACCTTCCAGATCCTCCTTGGGCGGGGGCGCCTGACCGTTCGATGAACCCTCGCTGCAGGCCCCCAGAAAGAGCAGCAGGTGTACGGCCAGGGCCGTGATGGGGGTCGATGTAGCGAAACGGGGCATGGGGCGCGGATCCTAGCATCTGACCTACGAGCAACCGAGAAGCCTGCGAGTACCATGTCTGCTGTTCGCACCCCCCCTCACGCTGCCGTCATGCCCAATACCCAAGCCCGCTCCCCTCAGTCCGATTCCATGCCCCGCAGCTACGGCGAACTCGAGCATCGCTACGGGCCGCGCGTCCACATTCTTGACAATCCGCTCCTCGCCACAGCCCTGGTGCACCTGGCTGATCCCAAGGTGAGCCATGCCGGGCTGATGGGCCACTTGCGAATGATCTACCGAGCTCTCTGCGTCCACGCCTGCGGATGCGAATTGCCCACCACTGAGGCCCAAGCTCCGACACGGATGGCCGAACGCCATCCGGACGCTGGGATCTGGTGTGGAACGGCGCTCGACCCGACTCATGAAGTCGTCGTCTGCGACATCGTTCGAGGGGGGATTGTCCCGTCGCAGATCTGCTTCGAAATGCTGAATACGCTGCTGCCAGAACAGAACGTACGCCTGGATCACCTGACGATGGCGCGGGTTAGCAATGAAGAAGGGCGCATCACCGACGTCGACCTCTCTGGGAGCAAGATCGGAGGGACAGTTGCTGGCCGCACCCTGCTCCTCCCAGATCCGATGGGGGCTACAGGCTCAACGACGGTCCGCGCACTTGACCACTACAGGGAAGAACACGGTGAACCGGAGCGGGTCATTGCCATGCCCATGATCGCGACCCCGGAGTACCTGAGGGCGGTGCTGGATGCTTGCGAGTCATTGGTCGTCTACACCGCCCGACTGGACAGAGGACTCTCCGATGCCGAGGTCCTGGCCAGCGTGCCCGGAGAGCATTGGGACCGGGAGCGCGGGCTGGATGATTCCTCGTACATCGTCCCGGGAGCAGGGGGCGTGGGAGAGGTGGTCAACAACTCCTGGTGTTGAGGGACCGGTCGGCCTTCGAGCCGAATCCCGCGGCCATTCCCCGGCTCCTTCTCTCACGCCAAGACGGTCAACAGCTGGGCCGCGACCGAGATGGCGATGGCACTCGGCTCTTTTGATGTGCGACCCTCCCCGATGGGACACGTCACCTGGCTCAGCTGGTCCTCCGTGAAACCGCGCTGCAACAACCGCTTGCGGAAGCGATCCCACTTGCGCTCGGACCCGATCATGCCGATGTAGGCGAACGGGCCGCGCTCAAGGGCCCGGGCCACGATCTCCAGGTCGCGTGCGTGGCTGTGGGTCATTATCAGCAGGAGCGCATCTGCGGGCAGGGCGTCGACCTCCTCCTGCGGCTCATCAATGCAGAGCAACTCATAGGGTAGCGCAGGAGCCGGCGGGGGCTGGAGTTGCGACTCCTCGCGCTCATCTATGAGAAGCACGTCAGCTTGCAGGTAGTCGACCAGCCCGCCAATGGCCTGCCCGACGTGCCCGGCTCCAAAAACGACGACCTTCGGGCGCTGCCAGACGAAGGTCTCGAAGAACACCGTGACCTCGCCACCGCAGCATTGCCCCGCGCTCTCAGCCAAGGGGAAGTTTACGCTTGCTGTGTGGCACCCATGCTCATCGATGAGAGCCTGGGCCTGCTCAATGGCCAACTTCTCCAGGTTCCCGCCCCCTATGGTCCCCCACACCAATCGGCCATCGGCAACGATCATGCGGGCCCCGGGCTCGCGAGGCGCGGAGCCGCGGACATCGGTGACCGTCACCATGGCACAAGCCTGCCCCGCCTCGCGCAACGAGCTGAGGCTGGTGATCCAATCCTGCTGGGGGGAATCGGGGGACACGGGGCGGGAATTGTAGGGAACCCGATCTCCGGATCGGTCAGAAATGGAGCCCTGGCCCGGGCATGACGCCACCCTAGCTCGCCACGCACCGCTCCCTCTGCACCGAACAGGGATCCGATTGTCCAAACGGAGCAATTATTCGTCCCCATCGGCCCCATTCATGGGCCGGTTCCGGATACGCTCGGCGGTTCGCGCTTGGCAAAAAAGCCTGAACAAGCCACTCGCGATCCCGTGCGGGCCTTGAGGGTCCACTTTGTTCGGCAGCCTGACTGCCGTTGTTACTCGATCAGATACGGAACCGGATACTGGGCGAAATCGCCCTCTGTGGACCTCATGACTCTCGATAATCAGGCATCGCTGGCCGATGCCCCCTCGCCTCTTGCCCCCGCCTACGGGACCTCGTCCCCTGCCGGAGAATCTGCCCCCCCCGCCTGCGCCCCTGACGCTGGCCTGTTTCGCGCCGTGCCAGCCTCGCTGCGCGGTGCCCTTGAGAGCCGCGGATTCACGGAGCTCACCCCCGTTCAGGAAGCCGTACTGGCAGCCGAAGCGGATGGGCGGGATCTGCAGATCTCCTCGCAGACGGGATCAGGGAAGACTGTAGCCCTCGGATTTGTGCTTGCGCCCGCTCTGTCCAACGAGCGCGTGGGCCGTGGTCCTCAGGCTCTGATCATCGTCCCCACCCGGGAGCTGGCCGCTCAGGTCTGCGAGGAGCTGCGCTGGCTCCTCCAGGATCTGAAAGACACGCAGGTTATCTCCGTGACTGGCGGAACTCCGGTCTACCGCGACAGGCAGACCCTCGCACGCAAGCCACGTGTGCTCGTGGGCACCCCCGGACGCCTGCTCGACCACATCAAGAGCGGAACGCTGCAGTTGGGTGGAGTCCGCGAACTCGTCCTCGACGAAGCGGATCAAATGCTCGACATGGGCTTCCGCGAGGATCTCGAGGCCATTTTGGACGCCACCGAAGAACCGCGCCGGACCCACATGATGTCTGCCACGTTCCCCGACGCCGCACTACGTCTTGCCAAGCGCTACCAACACAATCCCTTCAGCATCGAAGGTACGCGCCTGGGAGAGGCAAATGCGAACATCACCCACGAGGGGTACCTGGTACGCCACGGGGAACGATACGACGCCCTGGTGCACCTACTGCTTCAAGCCGAAGGCGAGCGCATTCTGGTGTTCGTGGAGCGCCGGCTGGAAGCGTTAGAAGTAGCCGAGCGTTTGGCGGATGATGGGTTCGCGGCACAGCCACTGAGCGGCGAACTGGTTCAGGCGCAACGTGACCGCACCTTGGCTGCCTTCCGCAGCGGCCGGGCAACGGTGTTGGTGGCCACGGACGTGGCCGCCCGCGGACTCGACGTGCCCGACGTGGGTCTGGTCATCCACAGCACCCCCCCCCTGAACTCCGAGATCTACACCCACCGCAGCGGTCGCACTGGCCGCGCGGGCAAGCAGGGGCGAAGCGCCGTGTTTGCCCCGCCCAAGCACAAGCGCAAGGTTGGACGCCTCCTGGCCGAGGCCGGGGTGAACTTTCAATGGCGTCCCCCGGTGGAGATGGGCGAAGTGCGGGCCCAACTTGTTGCCCGAGCCCAAGAGAACCTGGAGACAGAACTCGACGAGGCTCTCCTGAAAGGAGCCTCCAAGGAACAAGTCGCCCAAGCGCGGGGTCTCCTGAAAGGCCGCGATCCGGTCGCCGTGGTGGCGACTCTTCTGGCACAGCGCCAACCCGCACCTCAACCCCAGCAGGCGCCTAGCCGTTCTGGGTCGACCTACGAGAAGCCAGCGTACAAGCAGCCCGGTTCCAAGAAATCGAATGGCTTTGGC
This sequence comes from Planctomycetota bacterium, assembly GCA_002720975.1. Classification (GTDB taxonomy): domain Bacteria; phylum Planctomycetota; class UBA1135; order UBA1135. The sequence goes on from PBIX01000047.1 coordinate 4,350, forward strand.
CGGACGGAGTCCCACACGGACAGCGTGTCCTCCTTCGACGGCGCACCCACACAGCGCTTCCAACGTTCGGCCCAGAAGGGTGGTCGCTTCGCCGTTGGGCGTTCGGTGCGCTTCTTCATCAGCTATGGCAGCAATCAGGGCGCCAATCCTAGCCGCGTACTTGCAGCCGTCTGCCGCCGAGGTGAAGTGGAGGGCGGAATGATCGGTTCCATCGCAGTTCATCCCAATGCCTGTACGTTTGACGTTCAGGAGGAAGTGGCCATGCACTTCGAACGCTGTGCGGGCCGCCGTGATCCACGAGATTCCAGGGTGGTGATCCGTCGCGATCGTGGTCCCGGTCAGGCCCCGCGGGGTGCCCGTCGTGGTCGGGGTGGGTACCGCCGACGCTAGCTGCGGCAGACGGTCGACTCAGCAGCCGTCCCCTTACACGCCCCGGGTCGTGGTGAAGTGGTGGGCCATACTGGACTTGAACCAGTAACTTCCACGCTGTGAACATGGCACTCTACCAATTGAGTTAATAGCCCTGATGGCGTCCGAGACAGCTGGGACCCGACGCCGGGCGAGGACGATAAGGCCAGGACCGACTCCTGGCAAGCCCTCAGGTGCTGTCGGAGCCGAGGCGGGAGCGCAGACGGTCCCCCAACTTGCCCTCTGCCCGCCGCAACATCATGCGGACGGCGTCCTCGCTCTTGCCTCCCATGCGCTCCCCGGCCTGACGCAGGGTGAGCCCCTCAAAAAAGACCAGGGTGATGGCCTGGCGGTGCTCTGCGGATAACTCTGTCAGTGAATCTCGCAGATGCTCCACCTGCTCGTCGCGCTGCACGAACTGGGTGACGGATAGGTCCTCGCTCAGGAACTCCAGGGTGCGCTCTTCCTCGCCCTTCTTGGTCTCCATGGCGCGCTCGCGACTCAGGTCACGCTTACCTGCGGAGTAGAACTCGGCCTTGTCACGGATCTTGTTCTGCAGGATCTGGATCAGCCAGCGCAGGAGTGAGCCCTCTCCCTGGTAGCTGTAGCCGTGAAAATCCCTGGCGGCCTCACGAAACGTCGTCTGGGCGAGATCGTCAGGGTCCTCCTTGAGCCTCAAGCGTGGTCCAAGCTTGCGCCGCGCCATATCCACCATGGTCTGGTGATAGCGCTGGAATAGCTCGTTCAAGGATTCGATATCTCCGTCTTGAGCGGAAGCCACCAGCTCCTCGACCTGGTCGAGCGCCTCCGGTGACGGATCAGAATCGGGGTCAGTAGCTTTGGTCATGATGGGTCCGCAGGACAGTTCTGATTCTAGCTTACTGTCCTGCTCGTGGTTGAACCTGGATCCCGCTAGGAGGTGACGCGACCCAGGAAATCATCTTCGAGCAGCACCTCGACACCCAATGCCTCGGCTTTCTTGGCCTTGCTCCCCGGCTTGCCCCCCTGGACCAAGAAGTCCGTCTTGGCGCTGACCGAGCTGCTGACGCGACCCCCACAATCCTCGGCGACCTTCTTGGCCTCGGCGCGGGTCATCTTCTCCAGAGTGCCGGTGAAGACCAGCGTCTTGCCCTCGAAGACGCCGCCCCCCTCCGAGAGCTCAGGGAGAACAGGCTGCACCCCCCCTTCGAGAAGACGATCCAGGAAGGCCACATTCTGGGCCTCTTCGAACCAGCCGACGATCTTGCGCGCCACTTCGGGCCCGATTCCGTCATGGGTCTGGAGGTCCTCCGCATCCGCCGCGCGCAGCGACTCCAGGGAGGGATAGACCAGGGAGAGTAGCCGGCCGGTTGCGCCACCCACATCGGGAATGGCGAGAGAGGCCAGCAAACGAGCAAGGGGCACCTGTCGCCGCTCTTCGATCTGTGCCATCAGATGGTCCACCGATTTCTGCCCCCAACGGTCAAGCTCAACGAGCCTTGTGGGTTCAAGGTGAAAGATATCCGCCGGCGAGGACAGGAGATCCGCCTCGAGCAACTGCCAGATCATCTTCTCACCAATGGAGTCGATTTCAAATCCCCCGCGGCCCACGAGCACCAGGGTGCGCCCCACGATCTGCGGCCTGCAGCCGTGCACATTTGGGCACCGGTAGTACTTGCCCTCACACATGACCGGCGTGTCGCAAGCGGGGCAGGTCGACGGCATCTCAAGAGCCTCGCGGTACGCCACCACCACGCCCTGGCGGCGAGCACCTTCCGGATCGACCAACTCAGGCGGAATGGACGCGTCCCAGTCCTTCGGAGCCTTGCCTTTGGCCGCTGAAGCGACGCCTTCAATCTGCGGGATCACATCCCCGGCACGCTTCAGGAACACACGATCCCCCACGTGCAGTCCCAGACTACTGACGTGGTCTGCGTTGTGCAGGGTTGTGTGACGGACGGTGACGCCCATGACCTGGACCGGATCCACATGGGCCCGGGGGGTAAGCCGACCATTCGCACCCACCTGGATTTCGATAGCGCGCAGAGTGCTCACCGCGGAGATAGCCTTGAACTTCTGAGCGTACTGCCAGCGGGAAGCGCGTGCCGTTGTGCCCAGTCGTTCGCGCAAGGCCAGATCGTCCAGCTTGCAGACAACCCCATCTACCTCAAACGGGAGGTCCTCCCGCCCCTCCTCCATTTCCCGGTGGTAGTCCAGGCAAGCATCGAGCCCCTCCACACGCCGTGCGTGGCCTGAGTTCGGTAGCCCCCACTGGGCCAATGCCGTCAGCAGTTCCGTGTGGCTGGCGAAGGCAAGGCCTTCAACCTGGGGAGCGGAGTAGGTGTGAAACTCCAGGGGATAGCGGGCGACCTCTGCCGGGTCGTTTCTACGGACGGCCCCTGCGGCGGCATTGCGCGGGTTGGCCAGGCGTGTTCGCCCCTCAGCTTCGCGCTCGATATTGAACTGCTCAAAGCGCCCCCGCCCGATCAACACTTCGCCCCGGACCTCAAGGCGGGCTGGAACCTGTCCATGAGTGCCATCAAGACGCAGCGGGATATTGCGGACGGTACGGAGGTTCGCAGTAACGTCTTCACCCACGCCACCATCTCCTCGGGTCGCACAGCGGGTGAGCAGCCCATCCTCGTACAAGAGGGAGGCGCTGATCCCATCAAACTTGGGCTCCACGGACCAGGTGAGGTCGGCGGTGCTCTCAAGGCCGAGGAACCGACCGATCTTCTCTTCGAACTCGCGAACTTCCTCTGCGCTGAAGAGGCTCTCGATGGAGAGCATGGGCACCTCGTGCTGCACTTTCTTCAGCCCCTCCCCCTCCGGGATGGGAGCACCGACGCGCTGCGTCGGACTCTCAGGCAGCACCCGATCGGGATCTTGCTCCTCCAAGCCCACAAGCTCCCGATACAGCTCGTCGTACTCCCCGTCGCTGACCGGGGATAGGCCCTCGACGTAGTAGGAGCGGCTGTAGCCGTTGAGAAGTTCGACCAACTCAACAATGCGGGACGCGGGAGTGGGAGGCATGCTCAGCTCAGGGGACGGGCCCGTGGAAGTCATCCAGTCGCAACTAGGATAACGGGTCCTCGTCCGGGAGAAGAAGGAATGGATGCGGGAGAAGCACCCCCATGGTGGTCACCCACGGTTCGCCTTCCTTTCCAGCCATCACGACACGCATATCCGCGCCAAATTCGGCCAGCACCTGACGGCAGGCCCCGCAAGGCGCCACGGGATCAGCGGTCTTGGTGACAACGGCCACGGCCTCGATCTTGCGCTCACCCGTCGCGGCCACGGCCGCAGCCACGGCGGCCCGCTCCGCGCACTGTGTCAGTCCGTAGCTGGCGCTCTCGACGTTGACTCCGGCGAACACCTTTCCACGCTCCGTGCGCACCGCAGCCCCCACAGGAAAACCTGATTGCGTGCAGACAGCGCGCGGCAACACTTCGCGAGCGGCAGCGAGGAGCTCCTCATCGGCCTGGGTCAGAGCCTCACCATCTCCGTTAGAAGGGGGTGTCGTCGTTGGGTTCGGGGTCATGACCCCGAGCCTCACCCGTAGCCGACGCTTCGTCAACGCCCGTCTGCCCTTCCTTGCAGGCACCCATCAGAGCTTCCTCGGAGAGGGGAGCCCAACCCGCAAAGGGGACCGACAGACGCTCCAGCCGACGGCCGGTTTCGGGCTCTTCCCAGACCTCGGGGAAGACCTCAACCAGCGCCTGGCGCCCCTCCAGCTCCTCGGGCTCCACGTCGAGATGCCCCGACACGTCGAATCCCAGGACACCCAGGACGAACTTGACCCGCTGCACTCCCCGCTCACTCCACGTCAGGGAGTCCCAGGCAGCTGTGCGCCCGGCGTACTCCCCGTCGAGTACTTCGAGGCGCAGGCTCCATCTGACGGCACCGTTGCGGGCTTCGCCCGGACGCACCTCAGCGATCCGGCAGGCATAGGATCCGGGGGGGATGGCAACAAAGGACTGAGTGTCCTGCACTTGGCCGAAATCGAGTTCCATTGCGTCTCCTTGGACAGTGGTGATGAACTTCCGAGGAGTGGACGCTCGGTCCGGGCTTGGGTTTCAGGAGCTCTCCCTCAATCGTCAGCCAGGTCGTACAGGGATGCACCTGCCAGGTCCGCAGGAAATCCTGAGGTGTCCCAGTCGAGCGTAAGCACGTCCTCGACGATGTCGTAGACGCCAAATCGGTCAGGCAAGCCCAGGCTCGCGTCGGGAGTGAGTACCACGGTGCCCCATGGAGCGGCCATGCTGAAGCTCGCGGCACCCCACTCCGTGGTCAGGCCCGCACTGTCCAGGAGGGCGTAGGAGTAGATGTTGGAGTCCGTGGCATCTGGGCGAATGAAATGAACTTCCGCTGTACTGGATCCAAAGCCGGGGGTATTGAGCTCCCATCGGCAGGTCAATGGGAAGGTGACCTGGACGGCGTTCTTCATGCGCGGTTCGGCTGGTTCCTCTGCGAAGAAACACTGGGGCCAGAATGCGTCCAGCTGAGCTTGAGCTGTCGAGTGGAAGTAGTCACTCGGGCATAGAAACTCCCCCAGAACCATTAGGCCAAGGTGATTGCTTCGATAGGTGATCTTGTCCCACGGATCGCCAATCACATCCCCCTCCGCCAACACATTCCCTACTACAGTCGATGGAGGGAGGTTCGTGATTTCGTCATAGAGAACCTTGAACCCTGGCCGAGGCTCTTGAACAACCGACCAAGTGCCAGGGTGTGAATCATTCGGCCTGATGACCACGATCGGCCCCGCAACGGTGGCGAGAACCTTGGCACCAACGGCATACTCAAAATCAAGACCCGGATGCCCCTCAGGGTGACCTCCCCCATGAACACCGAAGGGCCAGATGCCATAGAACAGGTTCTCTTGCCCGGTGGCTGAAACCGGCAGCCCCATACTGAAAGGCTGTATCTGTCCGTTGCCCACGATGACTACACGTCCGCCCTCCTCGCCGACGAGGGCCAGTTCGCCCTCATCTGGAATGGCTGTCTCGTAGTTCCAAAAATCCTCCCAAGCGCCGGTCATGGCATCGCGCCCCCATGCCCTCAAGCGCAGGTCCATGCGCGCGGGTCCGCTCAGAAAAGCATGAACTTCAGCATCACTCTCCATGGCTACTTCGTCCACAGAGAGACTCACATGAATGGAGTTGTACTGCCCCCACCAAGCGGCAAATGCAGCCTCGACATCTGCGCGAGCAAACCCGTTGTACAGGTAAGCCGAATGGAAAAAGTCAGCAGCCTCCGGAGACTCGGACTCAAAGTCATCTGCGAAGATCGCCAGCGACTCAAGCAAGGCATGCACGTCCTCCATGGTCGTGAAGCCTGTCTTTCCACCCAGAAACCCGCCTCCTCCGAGAACTCCGGTGCAGTCGGAGGACGTGTAGGTCCCCCCCACGAGGAACTCCACAGGGTCCTGATTCCCCACAAGGGTTGAGGTCATGGGACATCCCGGCATACCGCTGGATGAGGTGATGATCGTGTGCGCCAGCCCCGTGATGTTCCATGAGCTGACGTTGCCACCACAGGCAAGGAAGCTGCATCCCGTCAGGTTGACGAATTCACCAAAGAGGAAAGACCCCGCGCCATCCTCCATCCGACTGAGGCTCACCCGATCCGCTGTAGCGTTTTCGAACAGAAGCCACGACTCTTCAAGCACCGGCTCCGTCGTCAGTTGAAACTGGACGGGCGTACTGCCACTCCCATCGCTGACAATGCCTATCAGATTGTCACCACTCACGACTCCCGTGAATTCCGCCGTCCAAGTGACCATTGGGTCGGAATCACCGATAATGAAATGGACGTCTTTGCCATCCACTCGCCCACCGAGAAGGCGAGAGCCTGGGTTGCCTGGGAGGTAACCCACGAGCCGGCGGTCAGCCCGCTCAGCGAGCACGATGATGGCCTCGAAACCCGGTGTGGTGGACTCCCAGATGCCGTCGAGGGCCATCGGAGCAACCGAAGTCCCGAGCTGGGGGGGAGCCTTGACGATGACCGTCTGAGCGTGCGCCGTGACCACGAGAAAAGCTGCAATACAAAGGGAATACGGGAGTCTGGTCGTCATGCATACGAGTCTACTCGCAAGACCAAGAACCCGCAGCGATTGGCCCGTCAGGCAATCCAGGTGTGGGCACCGATGGGGTAGCACCCGCTTGAGAAGTTAGGATCAAGCGCAACGTGCGACGTCCCCACTCACAAATGCCGGGTGCCAGTTCCAACCTGGGCGGGTCCCTGCTCGGTGCTTTGCTGATCAGCGCTTGCACAGGCAACCCGAGAACAGAACCCGCTTGCGACGTCGTGATCATTTCTATTGATACGGTGCGCGCTGATGCCCTGACTTTCGAAGACCGGAAGGTCAGCCCACACCTGTGCGATCTGGCCGAGCGCGGTGTTGTCTTTGACCAGGCCATCGCCGGATCGAGCTGGACTCTTCCCAGCCATGCGGAGTTGTTCACGGGTCTGCCACCCATCTTGCACGGAGTGCACGATGATGGGCGCCGGATCGACCCTCTGCACGCCACGCTCGGAGAGCGACTGGGAGCGCTTGGAATGCATACGGCTGGAGTCTTTAGTGGCTGGTTCCTGGCGGGGGCCTACGGCTTTGGGCGGGGCTTCGACTCCTATCGCTGCGCCCTGGCTGACGAACCCGCTGCGGATCAGGCCCTGGCTCGGGCTCTGGAGACGGGGGGGACGGCTGCGCTCTGGGCGAGGGACATGCGTGGCTTCGCCTCACACCTGGACGTGAGTAGCGCACGGGTGGTTGAGTTGGCCGAACAGGCCATCCTTGAGGCGCCCGACGATCAGCGCCTGGCGTTGTTCGTGCATTTCTTTGACCCACATCACGACTTCATCCCGCCCAGTCCGTTCGATACCCATTTCGATCCCGACTACGAAGGCGAGATGACAGGGGATGGGTATTGGAATAACCCCTCAATATTCGACCCAACGCTCGATTCGGGCCGAATCGTGTCTGACCGCGACCTGCAACACTTGCGCGCTCTCTATCAAGGAGAGATCGCCTGGGTCGATGATCGCATCGGCGACTTGATGGCCATGCTTGAGGCAGCAGGGCGTATGGAGAACACCCTGTTCATTGTGCTCTCAGACCATGGCGAGGAGTTCTTCGAACATGGCAATCGAGGCCACCGGCAGACTCTCTACGACGAGGTCCTACGCGTACCCCTGCTCGTTGTTCCGCCACGCTCCTCAAAGAGCGAAACGGGGCCCGCGCACTCGACCAGACAGGTGGCCCTGTGCGACCTCCTCCCCACCATCATGGACTATGTGGGCAGCCCGGCACCTGACGGCTGTTGGGGAAGTACGCTGCGGCCCCTGGTGGAAGGCCGTGACAGACCGACCCGGGCCGTTGTCTCGCATCTTGGACTAGGTGCAGCTCACGGCTCCCGCGCTCCGCTGCGAATCCTGGAGTCCTATCGCAGCGAAGAGTACAAGCTGATCCGGCGCCTGCAGTGGGGAACGGGCCCACTTGGCCCGCAGCTGGAGGCGATTGAGTGGTTTGATCTGAGAGCAGATCCGGGCGAAGAGGTTCCGATCCAATCGGGCGAGCGAGCACAGTTCGCGGAGACCTGGGCAATCGCCGAAGCCGAGTTCGAAGCCCTGCGACGGTTTGCGGCGCAACTTCCACATTCACCCGTGGAGGAACTTACGACGGACGTGACGAGGATCTTCGAGCATGAGTTGGCCGGCCTGGGCTACGGGGGGAACGGGCTGGAGGCGCCCGAACCCGAAAACCGCTGGCCCGTAAGACCCGGCCCGGCACTCCCGCTGCCTCCCGTCTTGCCCAGATAGAGGCCCCCCAAGTCTCCATTTGAGGCACGGGATTGAGGCTGAGGGCCTCTACCGATGGGCTGGGATGGCGAGTCGGCAGAGCAGAACTCTGACCCTCAAGACGCCAGGATGGGCACTCGAAAAGGAAGACACCGGCCCACTCGGCGCCCAGTAGATCCCGGCGCAGGACCGTTGAGCCCCTTCATGTCTTCGTCCCCCACTCCCCAGCGACTCAAGCTCCTGCCATTGGCCGGGGTTGGTGTGGTCTTTTTGATCCAGGGCTGGGTCTCCATGCCAGCCGAGGATGCCGCGATCCCTTACAGCGTAGACACCGGCGAGCAGCGATATGCACCGCCAACCTTGGCTACGCCGCGGAGCGAAGCACGCATCTCATTGGAACCCGAGTCCGGATCTGCCATGCAAGGCAACGGCACCTCCCCAACCGAAGCGGTCATGACCGAACCCGGGCCGGTTTTTGAGCTGCCGACACCCACCAACGCATTCTTGAACAGGAACCTGCGGGTGGTCGGCGAGGTGTTCCCTGAGATGTATGAACGGTACCTCTCTGCGCCCCCCCGCATGCGAGCAAAACTCGCGCATGCTCTGCAGACGTACAGCATGACCATCATCCTGAGCGCGAGCGGAGAAGGCCCCCTGCCCGAAGGCCATCCGATGGAGGGCGTGCTTACAGGTGCCGGCCTGGCCGATCTTGGCCGGAGTGCATTCCATATCAACGGCCATACCTTCCAATACCACGTGGATCGCTTCCCCGAGGTCCTGCAGTACCGACGAAACCGCGCCGGACAACGACGCTTTGGCCTGATCGGGGTCCGCCCACTGCCTCTCTCTTCCACTCTCGATCAGGCGATCATCGATCGCGCGGCCGAGGCTTTCAGCTACTTGGATTGACCAGCCTGTCCCCTTCATCGCTCCCCGTCATGTCCCTGCTTCATTCCCTCTCCACCAGCGCATTGCTCGTCACCCTTGCCCTCTGGAGCACTCCATCCAGCCAGGCTCTTCGCACTCCAGACGAGGTGGCTTCCGGCTGCGGCGCGTCCTTTACTCGCGTGTCCTCGGAGGGCTACCGGCCCAGGTCTTCGATCCTCTATGTCACGCCGGAAGTCCACCTGGACGGCAAGCACGAGGGCTCATCGGATTCATGTGCTGCCGACTTCACCTTTGGCTTCTATGCCCCAGGGTTCGGCGTCTCCTACAACAACTGCGGGCTGCTCGGTGACGGCAGCCGGCTGCAGTCTGGTCAGTACCACGGCGAGCTGGGCGAGTCCTGTGGCGGCACCCGACAGATTTCATTCCAGCTTGGCCTCATGAACCCCGATTTCACGGGTCACTGCCCTCCCCGACCCCTGGCAGCACCGCTCGCCTATTCGGAAGTCTGGGAGCTGCGCTGCGGCGAGCAACGCTGAAGTACTCAGGCCGTCACGGCCCGAAACACGCGAGCCATGTTGCCGCCCATCACGGCACACACATCGTCCTCATTCAGCCCACGTCGCAAGAGCGCTTGAGCCAGGTGCCCATAGCACGACGCATCCTCCAGGCCTTCAGGGCGCCGCTGGATGCCGTCGAAGTCGGAGCCTACTCCGACGTGCCGGATCCCACACACTTCCACGGCATGTAAGACATGGTCCACTACGCGCTCCATGCAGAGCGGAGGAAGAGTGGCCTGGAGGTGGTCGGCCTGGAGGTGAAAGAGCCCCGTCTCGTTGTCGTGGCTCAAGGCGCGGTAGGCCTCGCTCTCACGTTCTCCCCGCTCCAAGGCACCAGCATCGCCGTCAAGGAAGGACGTACAGAACACAACGCCGACCACGCCCCCGGCTGAAGCCAGATCACGCAGCTGCGCGTCCGAGAGATTGCGCACGTGTGAGTGAATGGCCGCGCATCCTGAATGGCTGGCGACGATGGGTTGGGTAGAGACCTCCAGAGCGTCGTAGAAGGCCTTCTCGGACGCATGTGACACATCGACGACCATCCCCAACTGATTCATACGCTGTACGACTTCGCGGCCGAATGACGATAGCCCGTCAGGAATCTCGGGGCCGGCTCCCGCCTGGCACGATCGCACCCATGAGAGATGGTTGTTCCACACGAGGGTCATCATGCGGACACCTCGTCGGTGGTAGTGCTCGAGGTACTCCAGACTCTCCTCTATGGAGTGCCCGCCCTCGATGCCGGCGATGGCTGCGATAACCCCGTCCTCGCGAGCCGAGTCGAGTCCGGCTCCGTCAACGACCGCGCGAACCTGCTCGGGGTGATTCTCGACCAGGACGTGGTAGGCATCCAGCAGATCGTCGGTTCGGCGGCGCGCGCTGCCTGGCCCCTTGGCCATGTACGCCGGATCCACCCACGAGACGAATACGACCGAGGCGAGCCCCCCCTCTCGACCTCGCACGAGATCCAAGTGACCGGATGTAAGCGTTCCCAGGTCGTGGTCCAGATCCACCGCCCTCTGTAGAGAATCAACGTGAGCGTCAAAAACAGGAGGAAGGAACGGCGCGGCATCCATGGCCACACGCTAGCGCGACTCCGTCCCTGCCCCTATCGGAATTGGAGGGGGATTGCCGCCCTCGTGCCCGGGGCCAGTCAAAATGGTGGCCTCAGGGGCCCTGGGGCCCACCCCGTCTCGAACCTGTCAACCTGACAGTCGGGAAGGGCATGCCCCACATACTCTGCCAGAGTGGCAGGCGGCCCCTTTGAGGCCCTATCATCGGGAGCGTGGAATCGGCCAAATCGGTGCACCTAAACCTTTTGCTCTACAGCAGTTACGCATTCACCACAATGGGTCGATCGGGCGCCCGACAGCGGCACGCTCTTTGCTTTCCTGACCGGACGGTCCGCATCTCCGATGTGGTCTCCGCCCCATCATGTCCTTTGAGCCCCTACCCACCCCTGCCGGCTGCGACCGGCGCATCCTGATAGCGGACGATGACCGGGACCTGTGCCGGGGCGCCGCCGAGTTGCTCGATCCCCTGGGGATCGAAGTCGTCCGGGCAGCCAGTGGGACCGAGGCCTTGGGCCTCTTCCGCAGCGAAACCACCGTGCACCTGGCCTTGCTGGACGTACACATGCCCGACCGCGGCGGGCTGGACCTCTTTGAAGCTCTGCGTCTTGAGGCTCCGACGCTGCCCTGCATCCTGTGGTCCGCCGAAGCCAGCGAAGCCTATGAGCAGGTTGCCCTGCGCTCAGGCATCTCGGCCTTCTTGCGCAAACCGGTTCATCCCGACATTCTGCGCGGCGAGGTGCAACGCGTCCTTCACGATCACTGGGGGAGCAACAACTAGCTCCAACCCTTCTTTCCACCGCCGTCATCCGACGGTCGGCGCCCCTCCAAGGCATCCCCTTTTTTCACTGTCCCCAAGACATCAACAAGAGAATCCCAATGGCCACCAAGACCAAAAAGAAAATCGCCATCCGCCCCCTGGGCGATCGCCTGCTCGTTCAGCGCATCGAAGCCGAAGACAAGACCGCCGGCGGCATCCTGCTCCCCGAGAGCGCCAAGGAGAAGCCCAAGGAAGGCATCGTCCTTTCGCTCGGTGACGGCCGCTCTCTCGACGACGGAACCAAGAGCACCTTCTCCGTCAGCGTGGGCGATCGCGTCCTGTTCACTTCCTATGCCGGCACCGACGTCAAGTACGCGGGCGAGGACTACATGATCATGCGCGAGGATGACCTTCTCGCCATCATTGACTGAGCTAGTCCGCCAACGAACCCCCACCCCAGCACAGCACAAGGAGCAGCCCCATGGCCGCCAAGCAGATCAGTTACGACGCAGACGCCCGCGAGCACATCCGCGCCGGAGTGCGCAAGCTCGCCCGAGCCGTCAAAGTCACCCTCGGCCCTCGAGGCCGCAACGTCATCATCGAGAAGGCCTTCGGAAGCCCGACCGTCACCAAGGACGGCGTGAGCGTCACCAAGGAGATCGAGCTTGAGGACGCCTACGAGAACATGGGCGCACAGCTCGTGAAGCAGGTGGCCGCGAAGACCAACGACGCTGCAGGTGATGGCACGACCACCGCCACCGTCATGGCCGAGGCCATCTTCGAGGAAGGCCTGAAGAACGTCACCGCCGGTGCGAGCCCCGTGGGCCTCAAGCGCGGCATCGACAAGGCCGTGGATGCCTGTGTGAACCACTTGCACAAGCTCTCCACCCCCATCAAGGGCACGCAGGACACCGCGCAGGTGGCCAGCATCGCCTCCAACAACGATCCTGAAATCGGCGCCATGATCGCCGAGGCCATGGACCGTGTGGGCAAGGACGGAGTCATCACGGTCGAAGAAGGCAGCACGCTCGACACCTACGTCGAGTGGGTTGAGGGCATGCAGTTCGACAAGGGTTACCTGTCCCCCCACTTCATCACGAATCCCGACACGATGCAGGTGGAGTTCGAGAACCCGGCCATTCTTGTGCACGAGAAGAAGCTCTCGTCCATCAAGGAGATCGTGCCCCTGCTCGAGCAGGTGGCCCAGTCCGGCAAGCCCCTCGTCATCATCGCCGAAGACATCGACGGCGAGGCGCTGACGACCCTTGTGGTCAACCGCCTGCGCGGTGCCTTCCCCTGCGTCGCCATCAAGGCACCCGGGTTCGGCGATCGTCGCAAGGCCATGATGCAGGACATCGCGGCCCTGACGGGCGGCCAGGCTGTAATCGAGGACATGGGCACGTCGATTGAGACCATGACCCTGAAGGATCTGGGCTCCGCCAAGAAGGTCGTCGTCACGAAAGACGATACGACCCTCGTGGAAGGCGCGGGCAAGAAGTCCGAGATCAAGGGTCGCATCGCGCAGATCCGCGCCGAGATCGAAAACACCAAGTCGGACTACGATCGCGAGAAGCTTCAAGAGCGACTCGCCAAGCTGTCTGGTGGAGTGGCCCAGGTTCACGTGGGTGCCGCCACGGAAGCTGAGATGAAGGAGAAGAAGGCCCGCGTCGAAGACGCACTGCACGCGACCCGTGCGGCTGTGGAAGAGGGCATCGTCTCCGGTGGCGGGACCGCTCTACTGTCCTGCATCCCAGTCGTCGAAGGTCTCAAGTTGAGCGATGACGAGCGCATCGGTGCCCTCATCGTGCGTCGCGCGCTTGAGGCTCCCCTGCGCCAGATCGCCGAAAACGCTGGTCAGGACGGTGCCGTAGTGGTTCAGAACGTCTTGCAGTCCAAGGCCAAGAACCGCGGCTACAACGCCGCAACGGACACCTACGAAGACCTCGTCAAGGCGGGAGTGATCGACCCCACCAAGGTGGTGCGATCAGGCCTGCAGAACGCGGCTTCGGTTGCCAGCCTGCTGCTGACAACGGACGCCCTGGTCTCCGAGCTGCCCGGCAACAATGATGCGGACGCTGCGGGCGGCGGTCACCAGCACTAGATCGCGCTCCAATCGAACCTGCGGACGCAACAGCGGGCCGCCCAGGGCTTCGGCCCCGGGCGGCCCGTTCCCGTACTGAGATCGAGGGGCGTCGACCAGATCTGACTGCCGCAGGAGGAGCCAGCATGCACGTGAGATCCTCTCGGAGCAGGGGTATGGGCCTGCAGGTCCAACCGGGGCATCCCCGGAGCGAGATTCCGTCCAGCGGGCTAGAGTTGGGTGGGAGACACCATGTACCACGTCCAAACATATAAGGCTTGGGTGCTCGTCCTCGCAGCGGCTGCCACCCTACCCTGTTCGCTGAAGGCCACCCCGCCTGCGGAAGGCGCGGCTCCCAATATCGTCCTTGTGGTGCTGGACGACGTGGGCACGGATCGTCTCGCGTTCTATGGCGAGGGGCCGACCCCCGCCCCCACGCCCCAGCTCTCAGCCTTGGCGGCGGGTGGAGTTGTGTTCACCAACGCATGGGGAAGCGCCACTTGTACTCCGGCCCGAGCCATGATCAACACCGGCCAGTATGGCATTCACTCGGGAATCGGCTCCAATCCCGACCAAGGCGGAGGCGATGGCCTTCCTCTGAATGCCCAGATTCTCCCGGAATGCCTGTCGGGCAAGTACACGAGCGTTGCCGTCGGGAAGTGGCATCTCGGGGATGACGGACAGGGCCCATATCATCCAAATGACTCGGGGTATGCGCTCTATTCGGGCTCGTTGAAGAACCTCAATTCGAACCCAACCGCAGAAGACTACTTCAACTGGCAACACACGATCAATGGAACCACAAGCTGGAAGAGTGTCTACGCCCCGACCGTCAACATCAACGACTCCGTTCGGGCTGTGGGCAATCTGCAGGAACCGTTCTTCCTGTACCTGAACTTCAACAGCATCCATACGCCTCTACACGAGCCGCCCGCAAACCTACATACACAGACCAACCTGCCCCCCGACCCGAACGATGACCCCATTGCCTATGTAAACGCGATGGCAGAGGCCATGGACACGGAGTTGGGCCGTCTCCTGGCCGTGCTGCCGGCCAACACCTATGTGATCATTGTGGGCGACAATGGACCTCTTGGCCAGGCAGTCGAACCTCCCCTCGACCCCAATCGCGTCAAGGGAACGATGTACCAGGGCGGCCTTCGGGTTCCCCTCCTGATCAGTGGTCCAGGAGTGGTACCCGGCCAGGCTGATGCCCTCGTGAGCGTGGTTGATCTGTTGGCAACCGTTCTGGAGCTGTCCGGGGTCAAGGACCTACCAAAGAGCGACAGCGTGTCATTGGTTCCCTATCTGGCCAACACGGGGCTGTCCCTGCGGTCATACGTCTACTCGGACCGCTTCCGGCCCAATGGAAAGAACGTTCAATACACGTTTCGGACCCGGGCAGTTCGAGACCATCGGTACAAGCTCATCCGCAGGTTGACCTCGCCCGACGAGTTCTACGATCTGCAGGCCGACCCCTACGAGCGAACGAACCTGATCGCTGGGGGCCTAACCACAGGAGAGCGTGCAGCGTACGGAAGGCTCTCCTTCTACATGGAGGACCTGTAGACGCTCCATGACCCGACTCCGAATTTTTCAATGGACAGGCGGTTTCACCATGCCGCTCAGAGCAGAGAATTCCGTTGACATCAAAGAGCGAGCCAAATCCCTTTCTCTCCCCACCATGCGGCCATTCCACACACACCCTGAGTCCGACGCCACACAGAGCCTGTCGGCGCGTGGCCTGAGAATTCCGGCGCTCCTACCCTTGGCGCTGTCCTTGATCTGGTGCCTGCCCGCGACCGCCCAGGATCTCAAGGTCTCCCTCTGGCGCAACTCCAACTGGCCAAACGGTCTCGATATTGACCGCTCTGGCGGGATCTCCTTCGGCGACCTGGATGCGGACGGTTGGGTTGATTTCTTCGGAGCACGCTCGGGCGAACTCTGGCACAACCTGGGTGGCCAGGATTGGGAGGTCTACCAGAACGTCTTGCCGCTCCAACCCCGCTATGGGTGCGCCATCGGTGACTTCAATATGGACGGCTACCCAGACATCGCCACCGAGACTCGTGGAACGGTGCAGGAGGACGTGCAGTTGCTACGCAATACCGGCACCCTGCCGGGTTTCATCAATGTCATGCGCCCCGGAGTGGTGGATGAGGTCCCCTGGGGCAACTGCGAAACAAACCTGTGGGCTGACGTGGACTTCGACGGGGATCCCGACCTGTTCGTACCCGTCTATCCTTCTTGGGTTCCCCTGATCGGCAGCCCTGGGAACTTCTTCCTCCAAAACATGGGGCCGACGGGGCCGGGCGGAGAACACCGTTTCCTCGAACTCAGTCGCGAGGTGGGGTTGGACAACATCCCCGGCACGGATCGTCCCGAGGGAGCGGAATTCTGCGACGTGGATGGTGACGGTGACCTTGACCTCTACTGCAACGGCACCGTCTATCAAAACCGATCGACCCTAGGGGCCCCCATGTTCATGCCGTTGGATACCCCGGCCAGCGGCATCCCGGGTCGCAGCACGACCGACGAGGGCATTTTCTTCTTCGACTACGACTTGGACGGTGACTTTGATCTTCTGATCTCATGGTGCGCCGACCTGATGATCCGCATCCTCGAGAGCAATGGGGACGGAACGTATTTCCTGACCAAGAAGAAGGTCATCGAGATGAACGGCGGCAAAAACTGCCTGGGAGTTTCCCACGCCGACTGGGACAACGATGGAGACATCGATATCAGCACCCAGACGATCTTCCGCCGCAACATGTTCGTGGAGACGGGCCAGCGCAAGTTTGTCGTGGCCACTCACCCGATCCCACCAGGCAACCTTGTCAATGCGGTCCATTCCTGGGCCGACTGGGACAAGGACGGAGACATGGACCTGGGAATCGGTGCCTTCGGCTCGGTACGCGGCTTCCTCTACGACAACACCATTTACGATGAGACCACGCCTGCCGACCAGCGGCGATTCGTCCGAGTCAACGTGGTGATGGACGCCGCAGGCGTACCCTTCGGTCTGGCCAACGAGTACGGCGCGTCAGTCGAGGTCGCCGTCGAAGGCGACGGCACGGGTCACCGACGGCGTCAGTTGGTAACGAGCGCAGGGGGCTACATCAACCAAAACGAATATGCCCTGCACTTCGCGCTGCCCCCCGATCCCGCCCCCACCGATCCCGACCAGGACCTCTACTTCAGCATCGCCGTCGACCTACCCTCCGACCCCAGTGTGGGCTTCCGGCGAATTGATCGGCACGTGAACCCGCGACTCGCGCGCATTCCCCTGGCTCACCTGGACGACCGTGAGATAACGGTCTACCGCAGCGGGAAGGTGGTCGTAGACGGCTGCGAATTCCCGCCCCTTCCCTTCGCTCAACCGACCCTGGTCACAACGACCGACGGCTTGGTATGCACGACCAATAGCGCCCCCCTCACGCCGCCCACCAGTGCGCCAGGATCCGACTGGTACGTCGGCCTCGCATTCGACACGGCACCCGGCGGTAGTCCTCTGCGCGTCCAAGAGGTCATCCTCGACGGTCGCATCGGCCCAGGAGCGCCGACCTGTGGCATTGGCAAGACCGAGATCGCCTTCTGGGACGTAAGCGACCCTGCAAACCCCTTTCTCGTGCCGGGAGGAACTTTCGACGTAGAACGTCGAATCCGCAATGACCGCAACGCCTACCCGGTCAGTGTGGCTCTCCCTGCCGGTCGTCGCTACCGAGTGGTGGCGCGTGTGGATGAGCTGCGCGCGACATCCATCATGGCTCCCATCATCAATGGCCGGGTCACTGTACGCGGCGGCTTGTCCTTCACCGATCCCACTCCCTGCAATGGTGTCGCGGTGGTGAATGCCGTGCGGGATCGCAAGCAAGCCTACCTCTCCTTGCGCTTTGCCGACGACCCAGGAGCACTCTGGGTGGATTTGAAGTACGCCCTCCCGGGTAAGGGCGGACCATCCTCCCTGCAGGGCTCGGGAGTCATTGCTCCGGGAAGCCAATTGACTCTCTCCTTGACGGACGCCCCTGCAAACATGAGCACCAACCTGATCGTGGGCCTTCGCGCTGAATGCCGTTCGATGGCTGGCGGCCTGCAGGTGCCTTCCACTGATATGGTCACCGCCATTCAGACCGACGCCTCGGGCGCCTGGCAGGCAACCATCACGGTACCCGCCACGGCCCTACCCGGATCAAGCCTCTACGCGCAGGTCTGGTTCCCCGAGGACGGGACACCCGCTGGACGCGCCGCATCCAACGCCATCTCGGCAACCCTGCCGTACTGAGCACTCATCGGAAGGAGAGGCCATCGGTGTCTTCGGCGGTACTGATGCCCAAGGCTGAGAGATCCAGTTCCAAGGCGGCTGTACCCGAAGTCTGGGAGCCGAATATACCCACGAACCGGCCGACGTCCTTGTCTCTGCGTGCTGATTAACCAGCCGTTCTCAGCGTCCCGACCGGGGAGATCGCCAGTCGGCCATCGTCAGATTCATAGACAGCATCGATGTCCTCTCCAGTGGTGATAATATCCACATCGAAACCGTCGGACAGGAACGCGGATGTCCCTACCGTATTGGTCCCTAGAAGACTTCGGCGTTGTCTGCGCTGGGCACCAAGAAGAACCGTCCAACGGTTACGTCGAAGTGCTCGCCACCCTTGCGTTCGAAGGTGAAGCAGCC
>PBIX01000048.1 GCA_002720975.1 Planctomycetota bacterium
CTCCTGGAAGATTTCACGACGCACCGCCAGTGGCGCGACCAGAATTCACCATTGGGCTACTTCGTGTGCGAGTGGATCTACCAGTAGGACTTCTTGAGCGGATCGCAGTGGATTCTTGAGCCGGCTGAAGAATCGAAAGGAGTACAGCGGATTCAAAGAGCCAGCACCCAATGGCGCAAGCCAAGTGAAAGCCTGATCCAGCCCAGGGGTTACTCGAACAGCACCCTCTCCATCGCGAGGGCAATGGGCTTGAGGATGGCATACTCGCAGTTGCTCATCAGGACCACGGCCGTGCCGCGATCGGGGAACAGCCGCATCAGGGTACGCGTGGCCTCCTGGGAGCCGCTGTGGGAGATCAGACGCTGTTCATGCGCTTTCCCCACAGAGAAACCCAATCCATAGGAGCTGGTCTTGCGCTCGGGCAGGGGCTGGCGGGTCCACATTTTCTCGCGCGTCGCGGGCTTCACCAGCTTCTCTCCCATCAGCCCCTCGGCGAAGCGGGCCAGGTCTGAAATGTTGGACGTGAATCCACCACCGGGAAGCTTCCAGGAGACGTCCGTGTCCGTGCTCGGCACGATCACGCCCAGGACGCGCCGGTAGCCTCGTGCGCGCTCTGAAGTTCGGGTCCAGGGATAGTCCGGCCGCAGGCTCTGCATGCCCAGGGGCTTCGCGATGCGCTCCTTGACCTGCTTCCAATAGGGCTCGCCTCCCGCACGTTGGACCACCGCCCCCAAGAGGATGTATCCATGGGTCGTGTAGGCGTATTTCGTGCCCGGCTCGGCCACGAGGGGAGACTCCTTGAAGGTGTCGAGGGCCAGGATCACGTCCTCAAAGGGGTGCTCGACCTCGTATTCGACCTCAGTGCGGATCACCGGCCCATTGGTGTAGTGGACGATGCCCCCCTGGTGGGCGAGCAGCTGTAGAGAGTTGATGGGTTGCGGCTTCTCGGGAAACTCGGGCACGTACTCCCGTACGTTCCGGTCCAGATCGAGCCGATCCTCCTCCACCAACTGCATGGCGGCGATGGCCGTCAGAGGTTTGGAGATCGAGGCCCAGCGAAAGAGCGTGTCGTCGTCAACGGGCCGAGATTTCTCGCGGTCAGCGAATCCGAAGGTTCCCCTGTGCAAAGGACTGCCCGCGCGCACCACGGCCCAAGCCAGGCCGACCAGTTCCTGCTTTTCGGCCTGAGCCACGGCCACTGAATCGACGGAGGCATCCTGGCAAACAGGAAACGCCAGGAGGGCGAGAAAAAGTGAACACAGCATGGGTCGAGGATCGTAAGGACGGGGAGAACGCCAGGAGAAGTGGTACCGAGAGGGCGTCAGTGCTTCGCCCCTGTTCAGGCGCACCAGGATGCGATCAGGAACGCGACGCCAGGTGACCCTCGATGTTCTTGAGGGTGTCACGGATCTCCACCAGCACACCGTCTTCGGCAACGTCAGCCGACGCGAGTGGTGCGACCCCGCTGGCAACCGCGTCCCGCTGGTCGAGAACCCTGTCGCGGAAACCCAGCGCATCGACCACGCCAGGCAACATGGCCTGTCCCATGTTGCTCCCCTGCCCTCCACCGGCCGTCTCGATCCGCAGGCTGCAGAGACCGAGGTAGCGCAGCACCGGCCCCTCGCTGACTGCAAGGTCGGTGATCTTGTCGAGCGGGATGTTCTTCTGGACCTTGAATAGGAAGCCCTTGCGAACGTTGAGCGAGCGCGCTGTCAGGTCGCACCCCATGGACTCGTATTGCCTCTGATGTATGGCCTTGCCGAAGATGAACCAGATCGGCATGAGCGGCACTCCAACGAGACTGAGCAAGAGCACAAACAGCGCCTGCATCATGAAGTACATGGGCAGTCGCTGGTCGAATTCCGCCGACGCGAGGATCTCTTGTTCTCTCATGGTCGGTTGATGATAGGGATCCGAGCCTGGAACAGAGGTCCTATCTCGGCCCGCAGGGGGCATCCGACGGCAGCATCCGGAGTCCTGGCTCCTCGCTTCCGCCGCAACTTTTGCCCGTGATGACCAGCTGACCCCCATTCTTGGGCCCCAGAATAGCCCTTTATAATACTTTTGCGTATACTACTCGCCCGTATACCTCTGAGGGGCTACCCTCCCCCCCATGTTCGTGGGCAGAACGAGGGAGTTGGCCGTCTTGGAGGAGCTTCGGGAATCGGGGCGGCCCGAGCTCTTTGTCTTGTACGGGCGTCGGCGCGTGGGCAAGACCGAGCTGCTGCAGCAGCTGTGCGAGGGTGGACGGGCGGTCTATTTCCTGGCGGCCCAGGTACGCGAGCGCGACAACCTGCGCGCGTTCCGCGAGGCCCTGAAGGATGGACTGGGCGGAGACCCGTTGGTGGATGGGATCGAGTTTCCCGACTGGTCCACGGCCCTGGGCTTCGCCGCACAACGGGCCGGGGACGAGCGCCTTGTGGTGGTGCTCGATGAGTTTCCCTACCTCTGCGATTCGACCAAGGGTCTGACCTCCCAGATCCAACGCTTCTGGGATACGGTAGGCAAGAAGAGCTCCTTGATGCTGGTCCTCTGCGGCAGCCAGGTTTCGTTCATGGAGAACGAGGTCCTGGCCGAACGCTCACCGTTGTTCGGACGACGCACGGGCCAGCGCCGACTCGAACCCCTGCACCCCGAAGACACGCTCGCCTTCTTTCCGGACTGGGACGTGCGCACGCGCCTCACGGCGTACGGGATTCTGGGCGGGATGCCGGCCTATCTGCAACGCTTTGACTCCTCCCTCGACCTGCGCACGAACCTGGAGCGCGAGATGCTACGGCCCGAGGGATATCTCTTCGACGAGGTCTCCTTCCTGCTGCGCGCCGAGCTCTCCAGCCCGGCCACCTATAACTCCATCCTGGCCGCCGTGGCACAGGGCGCCGAGAAAGTGGGCGACATCGCCCTCGCGGTGGGCGTGGATTCCACGACGGCCAACAAGTACCTGCATGTGCTACGCGAGCTCCGGCTGGTCTCGCGCGATGTGCCCGTAACCGATCCCAACCCTCTGCGCTCCCGGCGCGGGCGGTACTCCATCGCCGATCGCTTCCTGACCTTCCACTTCCGTCACCTGCAGCCGCACCTGTCCCTGATCCACGCGGGCCGAGGCGAGCGCGTCTTCGAGGAGTTCATCGCTCCGGACCTGGACCGCATTTTTGATGAGGCCCGGGTCGACTTCGCCCTCAGCCACATGCGGCGCGAGGCGGCTGAGGTCCTGGGGGATGAGGTCATCGAAGCGGGCAAGTTTGACGGCCAGTTTGTGCGCGTTGTGGGCCGCACGGCGGGCGGGCAGACCGTGGCCGGCGTCATCGTCCCCGACGGTCAGGTCCAGACCTCCGCCTTGGAGGATGAGTTGGCGGAACTGACCCAGGTTTTCGGAGTGGAGCCCCAGAAGCTGGTCTATGGAATCACCGGTCGCGTCGACCGGCCCCTTGAGGTGGAGCACGTGCCCGAAGGAGAGCTGCTATGAGCCGAGTGGACAAGGAGTTCGATCGCTACTTCTCGGCCATGGATCGCGCAGGTGGACAGGATCGCTGCTACCTGTGCCGACGGGCGCCCGCGGAGGTGAAGGCCTTTTTTGGCTTCGACGAGGACGGGCACCCGACCAAGGCCCAGGAGTTCGGCATCGAGGACGTGGTGCTCGAGGAGGCCGACATCATGAGCTACCGCGGTATCCGCCCCATCTGTGCCGTGTGCCAGCTGAACCTCGACGCCATCTTCATGCTCGATGAAGAGGCCCAATTGAAGGCCGTCCTGAACGAGATGCGCGACGAACGCGAGAAGCTCTGGCCAGATTCGGACCGCCCGCCCCAACAGGACTGATCCCGCCGTACACTCCCGCCCCATGGCCGCCAACGAACAAGTCCAGAGCACCCCACCGGGGTACCTCAGCCACTTCGGCAAGTGGGTCAGTCTCTCGGCTCTCATCGGCGTCCTGGGTGGCCTCGCTGCCGTGGTCTTCAAGGCCATGACGGAGCTCGCCCGTGAGCACATCTTCGTGCGCTTCAGCGGCGTCACGGGAGAAGGTCTGGAAGCCGGCTCGTCCGGCTGGATCTGGGTCCTGATCATCCCCACCGTGGGTGGTGCCCTGGTGGGCTGGCTCATCCACACCTGGGCCCCCGAGGCGGAGGGCCACGGCACGGACTCCGTCATCAGGGCCTATCACCGCATGAAGGGCGTGGTGCGCAAGCGTGTGATCGCCCTCAAAGCCCTGACCGCGGCGTTGACCATTGGCACCGGGGGCTCCGCGGGCCAGGAAGGCCCCGTTGCGCAAGTGGGCGCAGGCATCGGCTCAAGCGTTTCCAATGCCCTGGGATTGTCGGACCGCGACCGACGCCTGTTCCTGCTCTCGGGGGCGTCAGCGGGTGTGGGAGCCATGTTCTGTTCACCCCTGGGCGGAGCACTCTTCGCCCCCGAGGTGCTCTACAAGCGCGAGGACATCGAGGGTGACGCGCTCGTGCCGTGCATCATCGCCTCGATCTTCGCCTACGCCACCTTTGCCGCCATCTCCGGAGTGCACCGCGTGGTGGAGATCCCCCCCGAGGTCTTTGAGAACCTGCACTTCAGCGATCCCAAGGAGTTGCTTGTCTACTTGGTCCTGGGAGTGGTCTGCACCGGTGCGGGCTGGCTCTACACGCGCGTCTTCTATGGTGTGGATCGGATCGCCGGGAACGCCAAGCGGATCCCCAAGGCCCTTCGCCCCGCCCTGGGTGGTCTGCTGCTGGGTCTAACGGCTCTGGCCATCTCTCCCATGGTAGATGGCGGCGGGATCTTCTTTGGGGGCTATGGCCTGATCAAGTCGGCTATCTCAGGCGAGCTGGCTATCTCCGCCCTGATCATCCTCGTACTCGCCAAGATCCTCGCCACCTCGTTCACGATATCCAGCGGCGGCTCGGGCGGTGTCTTCGCACCGGCTCTGGCCATCGGCGCCCTGCTCGGCGCCGCGGTGGGCCAGGGCGCCCATGAGCTCATGCCCGGACTGGTGGAACACCCCGGCGCATTCGCCTTGGTTGGCATGGGTGGGTTCTTCGCGGGCGTAGCGAAGGTGCCCATTGCCTCGGTCGTCATGGTCTCGGAAATGACGGGAGGCTACGACCTGCTCGCACCCTTGATGCTGGTTGCGGTGGTGCACTTGATGCTCTCTCGCGGCTGGACCATGTACCAGGCCCAGGTCACGCGTCAGATCGATTCGCCCGCTCACGTGGGCGAGTTTGTGATCGACGTGTTGCAGAGCATGCGGGTACGCGACGTCCTGGATGACGTGCGGCCCCCGCGACTGATCCACGAAGACGTGACCCTGCGCGGCGCCATGAAGATCGTCGCGGACTCCCACGAGACGCACTTCCCCGTTGTCGATGATGAGGAGCAGCTGGTCGGGATCTTCTCCCTGACCGATCTGCGGCGCATCTTCCTGGAAGAGGAGGTCGGCGATTTTGTCATCGTGCGTGACTTCATGAGCGAACAGGTGATGACCGTGACCCTGGAGGACAGCCTGCACGACGTGCAGCGCCTCATGACGCGACGCGGAGTCAGCGCCATTCCAGTGGTGGACACTGAGGGGGGTCGCCAGGTCCTCGCTCTGCTCGAGCGCAACTCTATCGGCCGCGCCTACGCGGAAGAGCTCAAGCGGCTCAAGATGGGCACCGGCAGCAAGTAGGCGCACCCACCGCCTTGCAGGACTCTTTTGGCCTCCCGGGGTGCTTCCCCAACCCTCACGCCTACGGTAGAGTCATCCCCGTCCCCTACACCCCAGCCCCGACCACAGCACTATGTACGACCCCGCACTCGTCCAGCCCTTCCGTGATGAACTCACCCAATTGGGCGTGACCGAACTGATGACCCCCGAGGCCGTGGATACGGCCTTGCGAGAGCCGGGAACCACGCTCGTGTTTGTGAACTCGGTCTGTGGGTGTGCAGCGGGTAGCGCTCGTCCGGGGCTCCGCCTCTCCCTGGATGGCGACAAGAAACCCGATCACGTCGTGACAGTCTTCGCCGGGATGGAGAAGGAGGCCACTGAGAGGGCGCGCGAGTACTTCAAACCCTACAGGCCGAGCAGCCCGCAGATCGCCCTGATGAAGGACGGCCAACTCATGAAGATGCTGCAGCGCCAGGACATCGAGGGGCACGACGCAATCAGCGTTGGCGAGACCCTCACGGCGGCATACCAAGAACACTGCTAGCGTTGTAGGATCGCCTTCCACGCGGGAGTGGCGGAATTGGTAGACGCGCAGGATTTAGGATCCTGTGGCCTTGGCCGTGGGGGTTCAAGTCCCCCTTCCCGCACCAATTCACGGATTGTGGGCACGCCAGCATGGGGCATGAGCCTAGTATCGGCAGTGCGCGGCGGGATAAGCCGGTCGTGCAGGGGAGACTCACCGCACCATGACTGAAGACAGCTCCGCCATCCTCCAGAAGCTCTTGGAGAGGGTCGGGATGGAACCCGGTCCGCTTGCTGCCGCAGCAGTTGTTGTCGCTGCACTCGTGGCGGGCAAGCTCACGCACCTTCTGATCTCCGTCACGCTGCGCACCTGGACCAGGCGCACGGCCACGGACGTGGACGATGCAGTAGTCGCCAGGCTTCAGGTCCCCATCGTTGCTTCCGTCTTTCTGTTCGGATTGCACCTGGCCATGGGCCTGCTTCCACTCGAACCCGAGTCGCGACAGAGGACCCTGCATGCCCTCCTAACCCTGGGGGCGTTGACCTGGTTCTGGTTCTTCTTTGGGCTCTCCCACCTCCTACTGAAGCACGCCAGCTCGAATCCGTCGAAGTACAAGGTCGTCGAGTCACGGACGTTTCCACTCTTTGAGAATCTATCCCGCCTCCTGATCTTCGCCGGTGGCATCTACGTCCTACTGCAGATCTGGGATATCGACACGAGTGGTTGGTTGACGAGCGCGGGTATCGCCGGAGTTGCGATCGGCTTCGCGGCCAAGGACACGCTCTCCAACCTGTTCGCCGGCGTCTTCATCGTGGCCGATGCCCCCTATCGCATCGGGGACTACATCGTTCTCGACGCCACAACCCGCGGCAAGGTGATCAACATCGGCCTGCGTAGCACGCGCGTCCTGACTCGAGACGACGTGGAGATCACCATCCCCAACTCCGTCATCGGGTCAAGTCAGATCACCAACCAGAGCGGCGGTGGGTCCACCCGCATGCGGGTGCGGGTCAAGATCTCCGTCGGATACGACAGCGACGTGGAGGACGTACGCAGGATCCTGAATGAAATCGCCACGGCGGAATCGGGTGTATGCAGCTCTCCAGCCCCGCGTGTTCGCTTCCGCCGCTTCGGAGCTGACGGACTTGAGTTTGAGCTGTTGGTCTGGGTTCAGGACCCAGGCCTACGGGGAGCCACGCTCGATTCGCTGAACGGATCAATACTCAGCGCATTCCGCGGCGCAGGCATCGAGATCCCGTTCCCCAAGCGCGACGTCTACATGCGAGCCCAGGACGAGAACTAGGGGTTCGCTCGATACCACGCCAGCTCCGCCAGCGAAGCTTGAGCGTCGTAGTAAGCGTCGTGCGCCGCGCCGCCTTCCAGATCGGCTGCGGGAAAGACGGCGCGCAGCTCAGGCGCTCTTCCCTTGTCCAGCTCCGCACCAGGGCCACCACGCGACGCACGCCACTCGGTCTTGATCGAGCTCACGTCAAGGAGGCGGTAGTGCAGTCGGGAATGAAAGCGCTTGAGATCCCTGCGCGCGAAGAACCAATCGGAGTGGATCGAGTTACCGGCCATGATTGGACGGTCCTTGATGGACTCGGGAGCAGCGCCCACCGCAGCGTCCAGATAGGCAGCCAGGAACCGATCCCCATCCTGCACGCCAAATGCACTCGCGCGGCACGCCTCTACCACTTCGGGCATGTTCTCGGCGATGAAGGCGCCAGGCTCCCAACCGCTGGGCGGCTGGAGGTAGACACTGATTCCGTTGCGCCGACGAATGGAGTCAGGCAAGTCCGGGCAGTCGCCTGGGACGATGGGTACCAGATCGGTTCCGGTCACCACGAGCGCTACCTGCAGAAGGCTGGCCGAGTCCAGCTCCAGGGAGGTGAACTCGGTATCGAACCAGCAGTAGATCGGTGGGACAGGCGTGGTCATTGGAAGAGCCGTTCGGCGGGCCAAGCGTAACGCCATTGCCCACAAGGTTGAACACCCCTGGCTGTCATAGGTACCGGTGGGTAGAGAAAGCAGGCTCCAAAATGCGCGGGCACCCCCTCCGCATCGGCAGCTAGTGGCGCGAGCCGAAGGTCAGCGGTGTTTCCCGCCGCTGATCCCCGTTCATCAACTCCAAGAGTACCGACTCGCCGGCCACCTTCTTGGACAAGACAGCGTGCAGGTCCGCACGAATAGCGACCGGCATGCCATCTACCCCCACGATTACGTCGCCGACTCGCACAACCCCGGCCCCCATCTCGGCTTGACGAAGCCCTGCTCGCTCGGCTTCTCCACCCGGACGCACCTCAATCACGACGACTCCGGCTCCCGGAGATGCGTCCCCCATGCTCTCGAAGCAGCTCACGCTGAAATCGTCCGATCCAAGGACCAGTCCGATTTCCGGCCACGGCTGAAACCCCCACTCCATGATCTGCGGCACCCGCTCGGCTACGCGATCAACGGGAATGGCAAAGCCAACGCCGGCGTTGGTCTCAGAGGATCCATGAATAGCGGTGATCAAGCCCACAAGTCGCCCACCCGAATCCAGGAGTGCACCACCGGAATTGCCCGGGTTGATGGCAGCATCAGTCTGAATCATCCCTCCTATCTCCACTCCGTCGTAACCCCGAATGCGTCGGTTGAGCCCACTGATCACGCCTGCTGTGAGGGTCCACTCCAAACCGAAGGGTGTGCCGATGGCGTAAGCGTCCTGTCCAACCAACATCGCGCCAGAGTCTCCTAGCGGTACGGGGGTGAGTTGGGCCGCAGGAGCCTCGATCGCAAGCACGGCCAAGTCGAGGCTCGGTTCAAAACCCACGAGGAGAGCCTCCCAGACAGATCCATCTGACAAGGTCACGATGGCGCCTGCACGCGTGTCCACAACGTGCATGTTGGTGACGATGTAGCCTTCGTCGTTCCAGACAACGCCCGAGCCCGATCCGGTGGAGTTCTTCTTCTCCCGCTGGGGGTCCTCGAGGGGCGAGTACTCCGCACCTCCCCAGCGCACGTGGACCACCGAGGGGGAGGTTCTTTGGAAGAGGCTGACCCTTGAGCCCTCGCCGACGTCGGCTCCTTCTGGATCTCCGCCGGACGGAAGGGCCACACCACGCATGATGATGAACCCAAGCAACACCACGGTACTGGTCGCGAAGAAGACCAGCGCCGCGAGGGGAAGGGAGCTGGGGGGATTGGAGGTGGAGGCCATGAGCAGGGCAGGGTACGGCTCTGACCAGAGAATCGCAGAACTGATCCCGCTAATCGAACCCCCATCCCAATCATTGCTGCTTGAAATATGCCGGTTCTGACCGCCCGCCGGGTATCTTCCCCGGGCTCACACGCGCTCCTACCATGTCCCCCCGTCGCCGAGAACTCCGCACCCTGACGGGCCTGGCCGTCCCCCTGGTCCTCACCCACCTGGGCTCGATGCTCATGGGTGCAGTGGATACGGCCATGGTGGGCCGGCTGAACGATGCCCCCATTCTGGCAGCCGCCGCCCTCGCCAACGTCTGGATCTCTGGGACGTCCTTGGCGGCTATGGGAATCCTGTTCGGACTCGACCCGGTCGTGACCCAGGCCCACGGTGCTGGCAAGGGTGAGCAAGCCGGCCGCGCCCTACAGGGGGGCTTGGTCATCGCCATTCTCCTGGGCCTGTTCATCTCGGCTCTGTGGACGCGAACGGAGAGCGTGCTCCTCACATTTGGACAGGATCCGGAGCTGGCGCGCATGGCCGGTCGCTACGCGCGGGTTCAGGCCTTCTCCGTGGTCCCCTTCCTGCTCTTCACCGCCCTGCGCCAGTACCTGCAAGGTCGTGGGATTCTCGCCCCCGCCTTGTGGGTGACGGCTATCGCCAACATCTTCAACGCCCTCCTGAATTGGGCCCTCATCTTCGGACATCTGGGGCTGCCCGCCATGGGGCTCCAAGGGGCCGGGGTGGCCAGCGGATTGACACGCGCGTTCATGTTCGCCGCCCTCGCCGTCATGGTCTGGCGTGCGCGCCTCTACCGCGGTGCCTGGTCCCCTTGGAGCATGAAAGCCCTTCACCCGGACTCATGGGGGCCCACCCTGCGATTTGGGGCACCAGTCTGTCTGCACCTCTCCCTTGAGATCTGGGCCTTCAGCTACTCGACACTGATGGCGGGCAAGCTCGGGGCGATCGCCACCGCAGCCCACTCTGTGGTGATGAATGTGGCCAGCCTGACGTTCATGATTCCGCTGGGTATCTCGGCAGCAGCTGTCACGCGCGTGGGGAACCTGATCGGGGCGCGAAGGCACGATGACGCCCAGAGGGCTTCTTGGGTGGCCATGGGCATGGGTGCAGGAGTGATGGCCTGCTGCGGCTTGACGATATTCCTGCTGCGCGATTCCCTGCCGGGCATCTACACGGGTCAACAGGAGGTGCTGCGAACGTGTGCCTTGATCCTGCCCATCGCCGCCGCATTCCAGATTTTCGACGGCACGCAGGTTGTTGGCAGCGGAATCCTGCGTGGCATGGGGCGCACGTTGCCCGCGGCTGGCCTCAACCTGGTGGGGTACTGGGCACTTGCCCTACCTCTGGCCCATTGGATGGCATTCAAGCGCGGGATGGGATTGCCCGGCATCTGGTGGGGGCTGGCCGTCGCTCTGGCCGTTGTCGCCCTCGGCATGACCGCCTGTGTTCACTTCCTTGGCCCGGCCAGGGACCGACGGCGGGTGATCGACTAGCTCAGCGCCGACGCATGAAGCAGAGGTCGCCGAGATCTGCGGTGAAGCCCCACTGCTCATAGAAGGGCACAAGCTCCTCGGCACAATACAGTTGGAACTGACGGACGCCGCGCATTTCGGGATGACCCAGGGCGGCATCCATCAGGCGCCGGCCAAGTCCGGCGCCGCGCCAGGCTGGTGCGACGATCGCGTCCATCAGGAACGCGGTGAAGGCGCCGTCCGAGAGTACCCGTGCGTAACCCGCCAGAATCTCCTCCTCGTCCACAAGGGCCAGGTTCAGAGTGTTCCCACTCAGCATCTTCTGCACGTCACCCAGAGAACATCCCTTTGACCATTCCTCCGTCTGGTACAAGCGCCACAGCGAATCCTCAAGGGCAGGGGTCAACTCTTCAACGAGGGTGAATCTCACAGTTGGGGGCGGAATAGGGTGGGAGGCTCGGGTGGTCTTTCCTGGCCCGATGATCGTCAATCACAGAAGCGCACTTCAAGGGCGTCCGAGAAGTTGGATCCAGCACCACCCGCCAGGGGTGCCCGGTACCAGAACTGGAAGTCCAGGGTGGTGCCTGGGCTGAGGATGGTGCCACCGGGCAGGGCAGAGAGATCGAGGGGGAACTGAGCCCCACCCAGGCCATCCAGGGCCAGTGCTGGCAGTCTTGCCAGATTGCCAGCCACGCAGCGCATGCCATCCGCCACCGGCAGAAGCGTGCGCTTGTCTCCCAGAAAGAACAGACCGAATTGCCCGGGAATGGCACCCGTCACCTGCAAGACCAGATCGTTCGAGCTGATACTGGTGGTGCCTTGCCAACCCATGAGGGCACCGGCGCCGGCGGCATTGGGAGTCGTCACACAGTAGGGCGACGCCTCACAACCGCAGGGCCCATCGGCTCCGACGAGGTCGAATGCCACCAACGCATTGGCCGTGATGGGGTCCCCGTCGTCAGTCACACCCGTGACGCTGCGTCCGCCCTGGGTGAGATCAGGCCCCAGGGCCAGCCCTTCCAGATTGGTAGCTGCGCCGGCCCAGAGGAGGTTCTTGGACACGGGTGTGAACGCTGCACCGGCCAAGGAACCCAAGGCACTGACGTCGCTGGCTCCGGTCGTGTCCACTTCATAGATACGAGTCAGGAACGGAGGGAAGGCGAGCGCCAGCGAGCGCTCCATGGCCAGCATGCGACCATCAGGTAGGGCCACCAGATCCACCAATCCGCTCTGGCCGCTGCCGCCAGGGATGTACGGGCCGTGCATGGGCTCAACCCAGTAGGCGTACTGCTCAGCGGCCACCGGGCTGGGCCCGGTCAGGTTGAACCGCAACAGGCGAACGACACTCCCTGAGGTTGGTGTCGCCAAGGCCCCATCCACGCTGAGGGCCTCTTCATTGGCAGTCCATAAGCTGAGCTGGTCACAAGCCACGCTCAAGGACTCAAACCCCCGGTTGCTCCGCGCAGCGGCGAATACGGCGGGGACGTTCAAGCTCTCCTGCCAAGCCCCGTCCAACCCATGCCGGTGTAGACCGGGACCGTTCTCTTCGCTGAGATACAGGGCAGGCAGGCCCGGCGCGTGAGCGACACCCTCATGGTCTCGGGCCTGGTCCATTTGCAATCCGGTCAGGTAGCCAGCCTGCGCAACGGTCCCATCCGCATTCAACTGAATGTCCAAGGGAACAACGCGATCCGAATTGTCCATGACCGCGTGGTAGCCCAGATCCCACCGATAGGCGAGACCACTCAAACCACCGACGGTGAAAGTCTGGCCGTTTGCATCCTGAGCACTGGCCGGCAAGGCAACGGCACCCTCGTATTGCAGGGAGAGGCTCTGGCCCAAGGCACTCTGCAAGAGCAGAAATACCAGAGGGATAATTGAAGAGCGCATCAGGAACCCAACCTTGGCCAGCCAATACACCGCGGGTACGGGGCTATGCCAGTTGGATTCTACACACACCGTCCAATCCCGGTACGGCCCGCAGCCTGGGGGCGGGTGCAATCAGGATGAGCGTCCAGCAATGAGGCGCCGCACCTTTGGGGTGGAATCAGATCTTGATGCCGATGACCTTCACGTCGTCCACGTCACCGCGTTCCTTGCCCATATTGCCAACAGAGCGGAAGCGGATCTTGAAGGAGGAGTTGTTGTCGGCACCGCTGGGAAGCTCGATAAAGCGCCCGTTCCACTTGCGAGCAGTGACCGTGTCTACGGAATTCCAGGTACTTCCATTGAACCACTCGACCTCCATGCTCTCGCCCGAGTCGTAGTTCTTCGAACGCCGACTGACGAGTAGGGCAATCTGGTCATAGGTACTGGTACTCACCGCACGCTCGATGATGCCCGTGTTACGGATGCGTGCACCGAAGCTACCTGTGTCGGATGCACCCGTCTTCACCTTGGCCTTGCCCACGGGTAGAGACCACCCACCTGCGACGAAATCCCCGCTCTCGAAGTCATCGGAGAACAGCGTCTCGTAGTCGTAGATCAGCTGCATGGTGCGGTGCACATCAATGCGCCCATACCCGAATGTGCTGTCTTCTCCGGTGCTTCCCAGGTCATCACAACCGTAGCGCAGGATGTACTCGGCCTGATCGGGAGTCAGGGTCGGATCGGCTGAGAAGATCAAGCCCACCAAGCCCGCGGTCAACGGAGTTGCAAAGCTCGTCCCAGACGCGGATCCGTAGCCGTTGCCCATGGTCGTGGTGAAGATGCTGCTTCCCGGGGCGAACAGATCGATGTAGTTGCCATAGCTGGAGAAGCTCGAGCGGTTGTCGCTACTGTCTGTAGCCCCCACCATGATGGCACCGTCATCGCGATTGCCCTTGTAGTTATTGCCTGCGTTGTCCGCAGCCCAGATCAACAGTGCGCCTTTTGAGCGTAGGAAGTCGCCGGTTGTACTGACCGATCCAGAGGTGCCACCGCTGTAGCTCACGCTGGCCACACGATCTCCCGCCAGGGCCGCAGTCTGGGCGGCATGAGTCAGGGTTGAGATGGAACTACCGCCACCACTGGAGTTGGAGACGCGCATCATGCGCGGAGAGAGACGCCAGCCCGTTCCAACGACGCCCTTGTTGTTGTTGCCCTTGGCCGCAGCACAGCCAGTGGTCATGGTGCCATGACCATGGATGTCATTGATCTGTCCACCGGCGGACTCCCATACCTTGTCCACAGCGTTATAGCCCTCCACCCGATGCACCTGGAGGTCCACGTGGTTGAGCTCCACACCCGTGTCGCAGATCGCCACGACCACGGAGGTAGAACCCGTCTCCAGGTCCCAACCGTTGCAGGAGTTCATGCGGTTCGCGTTGTGATGCCACTGGCTCCCGAAGTTGGGGTCGTTCGGGCATCCAATGGGGAAGACGCGCCAGTCGGGCTCCACGTACTCGAAGTTCCCTTGGGCCATCAACTCCTTGGCCACGAGGTTCTCGTTACCCAGCCCCACCTCGATGATGTACTCATCGGTGGGCACCGCGTAGTCCACCAGAGGGTACGCCGCGAGGGCGGCATCCGCGTTGCGAACCCGGCGCCGCACCTCGGCGCGTGTCATCCCGTACTCACGGGCGTGCTGCACCTGCAGAGGGCGCGCGATCATGCGGCCCGTGAATTCCATGTTGCCGATGACTTCGACGAATTCAGGTGTGGCCGCTTCTTGGGCAGTGACCGGAGAGGACAGTATTGTGGCTGCACAGAAGGCGCAGATGGACAGGAAGGACTGAGCGTGGGAACTCGAATTGGGCGACATTTTTTGGAACCGAGTGAGAGTCGTTGAGAGGAGAGGCTTTGGTGACCGAGAGAATCAACCACGTAGTACACCCCTTATTAGGCACCCAAGGTGCAAAAGGTTCCCTCTAGGTCCACAACTTGCGTCAAAAATCGCGAAATGAGCCGGCCCACAGAAGCGGATCAGCCCACTAGTCCCCCCCCGGCCCGCCTGCGTACCCCATGGCCTTGAGGTCCTTGAGGCGCTCACCATCCACACGCACGGTCTCCCGCTGCCGTGCCGATTCGGTGCCCTTCAGCTCTTCGCTCAATGCATCGAGCATGCTGTGCAGGCGAAAGAAGTCGAGGTCATTGCACAGGACAGTCTCCCCGGGATCTTCCGCCAGATTGTAGAGCTCGTGGTTTCCATCCGATGATTGGATCAGCTTGTGCGATCCGTCATAGACCACGGTCCGCACACGCCTGAAACGCTCGCCCACCGTGGGGTGCAAGATGTCGGGCAGGCGACTGTAGTGGTTCTCGGCCACAACGAGCCCCACCCCGGGCCGCAGGGGAAATTCCGGGCCCAATCGACCTGAAATCTCGCTGGTAAGACCATCCAGGATCAAGGCCGGCAGGTGCGCACTACCCGCCCTCTCAGTGCGAAGCTCCCCGACTGTCTGGCCAGGATACTTGATGAGCAGTGGCACCGAGAGTGCCTGTTCGTACACGTCCTTGGAATGTTCCACGAGGCCATGCTCCCCAAAGTACTCCCCATGGTCAGACACGACGACCAACAGAAGGTCCTCCCACAGGCCGCGCTCCTTGAGTTGATCGAAGAGTTCGCCCAGTGCCAGGTCCAGGTTTCTGACGGCGCGGTTGTACTGGTCCTGCAGCGTAAGTCCCAACTCCCCAGCCTCTTCCCCGCGCACGATGACCTGCTGATACAAGCGATTGAGCAGATCGGAAGAGTACTCAGTAGCTTGATCGTATTCGCGCTCTCCAGGCAGAGGCTCAACGTTGTAGGGGCGGTGGGTGTCCATAAGGTTCACGAACATGGTCCAGGGACGATCCGAAGTCCTTTGCTGCGCGCGATCATCCATCCAACTCAAGACGTTCTTGCAAAGACGCGGCGCGCGTTCGCGACTGATGCGCCACTGGTCGAACCCCTGGGACAGACCAAACTCGCCCTTCAGGTAGACGGCGTTGGCCACGATCCCCGCCGTAACGTAGCCCACTTCCCGGAGTGCCTCGGCCAGGGTCCGCTGCTCCTCCTCAAGGGTGAAGCAGTTGTCCACGCTCATGTCCTCCACCTCAAAGGAGTAGGCACCGTGAGCGCTGGGGTTCTTCCCCGTGAACATGGATGCGTGACTGGGGACCGTCCAAGGAGAACTCGCGGAGCAGTTCTCCCAGCGAGTGGCCTGGGCCGCCAGGGCGTCGAGGTTGGGAGTCAGGTTTCCCGTCCCCCCGTAGCACCCCAGTCGATCGGCGCGCAGGGTGTCTACGCATAGGATGAGGACGTTGGGCGGGGTGTCCCCCATCGATCCACAGGCGCTGAGCACAAGGGGCAGGAATAGGAACAGGGGTCTCATGGGAGGGCAGTGTAGCGCCTCACCCTCTACGGAGCCCGAACCTGGTCGTTGGACATGGGAGGCCCACGCGCCATCATGGGCACGCCTGTCGGCATTCAAGCCCAACCTCCAGCACCCGCCTGCGTACTCCCGCCGTGACCCGCTCCCACTCCCCGACCGCCACCTTAGTCCCGCGATGGATCCTGTGGTTTGCCTGCCTGGCACCCGGCCTGGGGTCCTGCAGCTCAGAGACCCCACCCAGGCGCGTCCTGATCGTGGGTTGGGACGGCGCGACCTTTGACCTGATCGACCCGCTCATGAAGGAGGGTCGCATGCCCGTTCTGGCGGACCTCATTCAGCGAGGCCAACACTCCTGGCTGGAGTCTTCCCGGGTCCCGATCTCCTCAGCCGCCTGGGTCGGGGCATGCAGCGGGCAGCATCCGGGTGAGACCGGGGTCTATGACTTCTTCCAGCGCGTAGAGGGTAGCTACGAAGTCGAGGTCATCGACGCGCGGACAAATCTGTGCCCCCCACTCTGGCGCATTCTCTCCGGACGCGGCGCAACGGTAAACGTCCTGGGCGTACCCATCACCTGGCCACCCGAACCGGTCCGAGGCCACCTGGCCGCGGGAATGCTCTCACCCCCCGCCGAGGACTGGGCCTGGCCACCGGAGTACACCAGCGAGCTGCGCGAGAAGGGGCTGCTACCGGACGTGGGAATATGGACCCAGATGCGCAGCCTCGCACCAGACCAGATGCTGGAGCGCATCCACGAACAGCTGCTCATCAAGGAACAGGTCACGCTGGATCTCTTGGAGAGCAATGACTGGGACCTGTCGATGGTTGTCTTCAAGAGCCTCGACGTCATCTCTCACCAGCGCTACGACGGGAGCACGCAGGGGGTGATCGCGGATCTGCTGGAAGACCTGGATCGCATACTGGGCAACCTGATCAAGAGAGCCGGCCCGCAAACGGACGTCATCGTCATGAGCGACCACGGCTTCGGCGTCTTTCCGTTCACGT
This sequence comes from Planctomycetota bacterium, assembly GCA_002720975.1. Lineage (GTDB taxonomy): Bacteria > Planctomycetota > UBA1135 > UBA1135. The sequence continues at coordinate 17,123 of PBIX01000048.1, forward strand.
TCAATCTCTACCCATGGCTGGTCAATGCTGGCCTCGCGGTGGAACTTGGTGAGGGTCCGCCGACCCAGCCCGCCGCCGCGCCACTCATCGTCTTCGAAGCCGAGACGGAGCGGCTGCGCCTGAAGCGCCTCGACCTGGCTCAGACCCGGGTGCTGGCCACGAATACGGAGTGCGAAGGCAATTTCGGCAGCTTGAGGCTGAATCTCCAGGGCCGCGAGCCCGCGGGAGTGGTCTCCCCCGATCAGGCCGAGACCCTGCTCACCGAGGTGGAAGCTGCCCTGCGTGCCATTGAGGTCCCGGGCGGCCCCCTCGTGGTCAACGTCTGGCGTGGGGCGCAGCTGTATCCGGGACCCGCCAATGATCGCGTGCCCGACCTGATCTTCGAGACCCGCACGGACTGGCAGGTCGTGGCCTCGGCTGCTGGCCCGGCCCTGACCCAGCACCAGGTGCCGCGGCCGAACCACAGGCTCGACGGCATCTTCGCCGCAGCGGGACCGCGAATCTCCTCGCGCCCCGAGCGCGCCCGCTGGAGCGTCTTCGACCTCGCCCCTACAGCTCTGCATCTCATGGGGCACAGCATCTACGAGGAGATGAGTGGCGATGCCCATGCCGAGCTCTTGTCGAACTCGCGGCCCGTTCAGCGGATTGCTCGCGCCGACGACCCCACCTACCGCCCCAGCACCGAAGCCTGGAAGGAGCTGACACAGGAGCAGCGTCAGGCTCAGATCGACCAACTCAAGGCCTTAGGCTACGCCGATGACGACGACGACTAGTCACGGGCGCTGGCTCATCGGCCTGGGCTTGAGCGCCCTGGCCCTGTGGGTCTACTGGCCCGTATTCGATCTGGCTCTCCTGGGCTGGGACACATGGCCCATGATCCTGACGGCGCGGGTACAGAGCTGGGGTGATTTGTGGGGCTGTGTAAGCGAGTCCATGATGGATGGCCGCTACCCGCACGGAGAGTACTACCGGCCCGTGACCAACCTGTTCTTCGCCCTGGACCACGCACTCGGCGGCCTTGAACCGAGCGCCTACCACCGCACGGACTGGCTCATTCACTTGGCGACGACCTTGCTGATGGCCGCACTGGCAGCGCGTCTCTTCCCGCGCCTCCACGGCCTGCGGATCGCAGCTGTGGCGGGCGTCTTGTTCTGCCTACACCCCATCCACCTGGAGCTGGTGACGGCACCGCCACGACGAGCAGACACGCTCTGCCTGTTGTTCACGCTAGCCTGCCTCCTGAGTCAGTCGTTGCCCGGACGGGACGCAGGAACCCGGGGTCGATGGATGGGAGCCCTGTTTGCATTCCTGGCCGTGGGCTCCAAAGAAACTGGCGCGGTGGTCCTCCCGGTGGCGTTCGCCTGGCACACGTGTTTCGTTCAGGGTCCGTGCACTCTCTTTGAGCGTCTACGCCATGGAGCTCGCCGGACCGTCCCGATCCTGATCGGGGTAGGTGTCCTGCTCGGCATACGTACTCTCGTGCTGGGAGGCTTGGGAGGCCCCTTGCCCATAGCGGAACTTGAGCCTGTGAGCCGCAGCGAGCTCTTCGGCAGCTTGATCGAGCGTGCCGTGCTACCCATGCCCCTGTGGGGATGGAGCACGGTGGACTGGCCCTACTTGCCCTTGCTCGCCGCCAGCTTGCTCGTTGTAGGAGCCGTTCGACTCTCACGCACGGCTCAAGCTATCGAGCAGGAGAGCTCGCATGCTCCCCAGGCGGGTTCGGTGCTCGCTTTTCTCGGCCTGTGGAGCCTGGCTGTGTTGGGGATCACCAGCTTCGCCGACCAGATGCGCGATTGGTACGCCCTGCTCCTGTCCGCTCCAGTCGTGCTGGCCATCGCGCGCGGCCTGGTGGCCGACAAATCCCAATGGCGCACAGCGGGGCCCTGGCTCGTGGTTTTTCCGCTGGTTTCCTTGGTCTTCCTCGCACGCGGGTGGCCACTGGAGCCCACCCCCAGATTGCACGCCATGAGCACCCTGGCCCGGCAGGATCTGCTGCGCCTGGAAGAGGGGGTGCTATCCACCCCGGACGGGGCCTTCCTGCGCCTCAACCCCTGGCACCCCATGCTCCCCCCGGCCAGCGATGGTGCTGGCGTGCACAGCCTCTACTCTGCCTTCGACTACAGCCTGCAGGCCTGGTGCGAGCTGCGCTGGCCCGAGAGATCCATTGAAGTGATCTCCTGGTACCAGGACAAGAACCCCCAGCCCCGGCCCGGGGTGTTGACGGTGCAGCTCATACCGGGCCCGGAACCGGGCTGGGTCAAGGACCTGCCCTGAACAGTCAGCGTCCGGGGGCGTGATGTCCGGGAACGCCCGTTACTCGATCCACTGAGCCCCGGTGGGAGGTATGTATCTCCTAACAACCGGGAATCCGAAACCGACCTCGAGAGCTGCAGCCAGGCCCCGGACAGGGCCACATGAGAAGACAGACGACACGCCCCAAGAGGCTCTCATCGGACCCCGCGGCAGTGGACGCGCGCCCTCGCGTCGGCCCTCAGGGAGTGACTTCTTCGACGAAGTCTTCTGAGGTTGCGCTGGGGTCTAACGAGGGACAGTAGGGGGCTTCTCGGGAGGAAGGGATGAGCATCCGGGCTCCTGTGCCAGATCCAGGCGCGGAGTCCTCTCGAGAAGCTCAGTGATCGCCCCGAAGGTCGCGAGGATTGCCTGATAGTCCGCATCAGTCGTGCTCTCGAAGACACTCTCGCCACACAGCCCCGCGCCGCCAGCTGCCTTGGCGAGGGGTGCGAGGAGGAAGCTGTTCAACTCGGGGTGCGAGATCCGCGTCCACACTTTGCGCGGCACGCCCCCGTCGTGACAAGCTGCGCAGCGGCGCGCACTGATCCCCTCCAAGACACTCGCGAGCTCGGCGGGCAGCATCTGTCGGCAGCCGGGCCGCGTGTAGTGCCTGGACTCGGACGTGCCGTAGTAAGGAACGTCGAGATCGATCCAAGCGAAGATCCGCCGCTGGGCGTCGGGCTCGACAGCGACCCGCGGCTCGCCGGCCTCGTCAGGGTGCCCCGATCGAACGAGTTCGGCCAGGCGACTTGCCGGCGACCCCCAGTGTCGCGGTGTGACCTCCAGGATATTGGCTTCCTGGCCGTTGTAGGTGGGGATCCACTTGGTGTACAGGTTCTGGCCCGGCCTGCCCTCGCGGGCGAGGACCTCATAGGAGACGTTGAAGAAGTCGGTCTGGTCAGCTCCCAGGTCGACTCCTCCCGCCGGGGATCTGGCGTTGTGGCAGTCGACACAGTGCTTGTCGAGGACGGGCTGCACCAGGCGCGCATAGCTGAATCCACCGACGCCCCACTCGGGCTCGGTCAAGTCCTGTGGCGGCCGCATGGTAGCACTCAACGTACTTCCCTGACGCGGCGTGACGCTGTTGCGGTCGGTGTGGCAGCCGACACAGCTCTGCGTCTCACCGGGCATGAGGTGGGTGAACGTGCGCATGCGCTGGAGGGCGCGGCCCTCCTTGTCCAGGGCCATGAAGTACAGCGGCAGGCCGGTGGGAACCTTGAAGTGGGCAGAGCCATCATCCTCCACTTCGGCGTAGCCCCATATCTTCTTGGGCGCGTAGGTCGCACCACAAGAGACCACGGGGAACTGGAATCCAAAGGCGCGATACTCTGTCTCGGCGCGCTTGCTCTTCTCGACTTCTTGAATGACGGCAATCTGCTTGATCTCACCCCGCTCGACATACGGCTCCAGGCCGCTGTAGACATCCTGAACGACGAGCGTCGCCGACTCGTCCTGCGGCGCCTTGTCCAGCAGCGAGGCCTGAATTGGGAGCGGCCGCTTCGAGGCTCGCACCGGTTGCGGGGAATAGAAGCCCATGATCTTGCGTTCAAGGATCGTGACCTTCTCCTCGTTGTCGTAGTCGCGCAACTGAATCGTGCCGTCACGCGAGACCAGGTAGTACTCGTCGTCCAGGGGAAAGGGGCTCTCATAGGGGCCACGTACATTGTTGCCAGCTCCCTTGTGGACAGGATCGATCCGAACCTCCGGGGTGACGTTGGTTATCGCCTCCTGGGCATTGGACCCCTTGACTGCATCGATGATGCCGATGGCACCGCGGCAAGGACCATTGTGTGAGGTCATGACACAGAGGACCTTGCGAGTCCCCGGGATCTCGCGGGCCTCCATGAACGTGGCGGGACTGAGGACGCGGTTGCCGAAGAAACCGGCCAGTCCGGTACCGTCCTGGTTGATGGTCCAGAGGCTCTGGATCGGGATCGCGGGACGGTCGACATACTCCCAGCGGCTGTAGATGATGCGGCCGTCCCGCATCACCGAAGGCGTGAAGTCGTTGAGGTAGTTGGCAGAGATCCGCACGACATCTGTCCCGTCGGAGGCGCTGCGATACAGAACAGGTGAGGTTGTGACCCAGCAATAGGCAAAGGCGGCCTTCCGGTCCGAGAGGAACCCGATTCCTCCGTCCGGCAGCCAGCAGGCGTTCATGTTGTTGGAGTCGTGGGTCGAGATCTGCTTCAGGTCGCTACCGTCGACGTTGACGGTGTAGATCTGGAACTTCCCGGCCATGCTCCTCCTCCAGCTGAAGAGGATCACCTTACCGTCGTACGAGAGGTTGCTGTCGAGCACGACGCCATCCGGCGAGTCGACGATCTTCTCGAGCCTCCGCTCCGCACCGTTCAAGGTCAGGACATACAACCCACCGCCTTCCTTCAGCCCTTCGGCGTGATAGGTGTAGACGTGTGTCGGCCTGATAGCGTTGCGCTGGATGAGCGTCATCTGCCGGAACCCCAGGTCGCCGGCATGCAGACGCTTTGCCAGGTCAGCGGACTCCACGGCCTGCGACACCAGGGCCGCTGACTTCCCCGGCTGTTCAGGCGGAGGGGCTTTGCTGAAGCCGCCGATGAGGCTCTCGGGAGGCGCGGCAGAGTAGACTTGCAGTTCGGAGATACCCGGGTTCGGGCCGCCGTAGGAGCTGACGAACGCGAGTCGCAGCTTGGTTGCCGACACCGGTGCTTTGAGCCTGATGCGCTGCGCCCCATGACCCTGCTCGAGTCTTCCTTTGACCACGGGTTCGAGGGCGTCATCGACGAACAGCTCGTAGTCTTTCCAGCACTCGTCGTAGTACCAGGCTGTCCGCGCATAGCAGACGAGCTCGGCCACCTCTACGGGGGACTCCCACCGCATCGTCAGCTCCGCGCCCTTGCGGTGTGTCTCGCCCCTCACGCACCAGACCTTGCCCATGTCGGTGTTGCCGAGCGCCCTAGGGATCTTGCCGTCGGCGACTAACCCCGCCTTGTAATCTCCACTGTATTCCGAGTCGGCGGTGATCGCTGCTGTCAGAGCGTGGTTCACGGGCGCCTGGCTCGCCAAGGTCGGCGTCGTTTCGGAAAGAAGCAGCAAAGCAGCGCCGCATACAACTCGGAAGTGTCCCATCGAGCGAGCTCCATATGGAGTGACTGAAAAAAGCTAGATCAAGGGTAGTGCAGGTTCGCACCTTGCGCCAATTCAAACGCGACGCACGTCACTGGTGCAGGTCGAGAGGGCGAGCTCGCCAACTGGGGACAAGGGACTCAAAGTGCCTCTGGGGAGCGGCGTAGGCTTGGGTGGGGCCAGATCCCAGTTCATCAACGCTGGCAGGGAGGAGAAGACTGCCTCCCCGATCCCCCCCGGTGCTTGGTGGCGGGTACAGAGCAACTGAGCACCAAGGGGGAGAGGTGTCATGATCTGTCTCGGCCTAGGCCTACTGCGCCGTGCGGAGACCCCTTGAACCCCTTATCCCCAGGACCTGCCCTGAACAGTCAGCGCACGGCGCCTTGTAGAGCGCGCGCCTGGGCCAGTCGCCTATCCACTTTCGCCAACAACTCCGGCGCCAGATCGGAAGCTCCCGCCAGGACGAAGTACTCACGTGCATCCCTCAAGCGCTGAATGCCCCGCTCGGTCTTCCCCTGGGCCAGATCCAATTCTCCCAACTCATGTAATGCCTGACCCAACCACTCGGCCTGGTTGGCGCCGCGCTGCGTCCGGTAGAGAGCTCGCGTGCGTCGACCAATCTCCTCCATCATGGTACGTGCTTCTGCGATGCGACCGACAAGGCGCAGGCCATGCCCCACCTGCCAGTCGGCGACCATCTGCTCGTGGGAGTTTCCGCTCTCGCTCACAACCTCGCGACACTGAATGAAAGACTCCAGCGCCTGATCGTAGAGGCCTCGCTCTTCCAGCAGCCAGCCCAGCTGACGCCACAGTGCACCCGAGAGCAGGACATCGTCCGTGCGTGTTGCATCGTCAATAGCGCGCCGGCACCAACGCAACTGATCCTCACCGCGGCTCATCACCGCCGCCATGTGCGCAACCTGAACGGCACGGATGTGCTGGCCGGTCGCGCGGGAGAGAGCATGGGCCTGGGTGCAGGTTTCAAGTGCCTGTGGAGTATCTCCCCCGTGGTGCTGGTACGCCGCCTGGGTGAGCAGGATGCGTGCCCGGCCACGCACCTCATGGTCCTGGATCTGTGCCAGGGCGTTCTCCAGCCACACCTTGCCCTCTTCCGGCTGGCCCTTCAGCAAGTACACGTGAGCGGCTTGAGCCGCGCCCTCCACAAAGATCTCAGGTGTATCTTCAGCCTGCGCCGCAGCAGCTGCCAGCCGGTAGGACTCCAAGGCCTGCGCATAGCGCCGCGCGTCAAAGGCGGCATCGGCGCGCCTCAGTAGTTCGTCGGGCATGAGCCGTCCAGGAGCCTGACCGCCGGAGCTGACGCAGGCCGGGCTGATTCCGAGCAGGAGAATTACCGCAAAAAAATGGGCTCGCATGCTGCCCAGGGTAAGTGGCTGGCGCCTCAGATGCCCACAGAACTCCGTGCAGGAGGGTTAATGGGCACATCCCAGGCCACCCTTTCCATTTCCTATGTGGCTCTGTGGTCCGGGGGATCGAAGTTGTACTTGAGATGGTGCCTCCCGGTCTGGAAAGTGGCCCACGGATCCTGCAATGAAAGTCCCGGTTCTCCCCCTCCTGGCAACCGCGGTTGCCCTGCTCCTCTGGGGCATTTCCAGCACTGGAGGCGGGGATACCGTGCCGACGACGATCCAGAGGCGGGACGCCTCGCCCCGTGCCGGATCCTCTGAGCGCCTGGTTCAGCCGACGCCGCACCTCGTCACTCCCGACCGGACAGCCGACGCCAATCCGAACACTCTTGTCGCGCCCGCCCCGCGCTCCGGCGAAGGCGCCCTGGCAGTGACCCTTCTGGCAGGTGACAACCAGAGTCCCGTGGCCAACGCCCGCTTGGTGGTCTACGACCCGAGCGGTTCCACCGGCACGGAGGTTACGGCGGGCCGTTGGTCACAGACAACCCGCGCCAACGGACAGGCCAATTTCAGCTTGCCGCCAGGGAGACCTCTACGGCTGTCCGTTCGCGGGGAGTCCGTTGGCATGGAGAACTCATCCGTAGAGCTACCGGCGTTCCGTGCGGGCGAGCAACGCAATCTGACGGTTCAGTTGGGACATGTGCAGAGTGGCTCATGGGGGGGGCGCCTTCTGGACATCTCCGATGGAGCTCCCGTCGCAGGAGCTGAGGTGCGTCTCTTCTCCCGAAAGGGACAGCACTCGATGACGCGATTGCTCGGGCGCTCGGGTCGGCCCGATGCCCGGAGCGACGATGAGGGTCGCTTTGTGCTGGAGTGGTCTACGGACGAGGCCTCTTTCGCGGGCGTGTATGCCCTGGGGTATGGCCCCATGTTCTTCGAGATCGACAAGCGGCAAGACCTTTCCCAGACCTCCGCGCCGATTCGCCTACAACGCAGCGCGGCTTTCGAGTTGAAGCTCATCCACGCCAGCTCATCTTCCGACCTCCGACTCACGCTAGCTACGGCGGAGGGGCAGGCGGGAGAACCGAGCCCCTCTCCAATGCTCGCTGGTCCGTTGAGTTGGTCCGCAACAGTGAACTCTGAGGGCGTCGCCCAGATCCTTGGCATCCCTCCTCACGTTGCCCTGAACGTACAGGTCTGGAAGGGCGAAACCCAAGTCCATGAGTCCACCTCCCCAATCACCCTGGCCCCCAGTGAACGACGGGTACTCGGACTGGATACGGGTAGCACGACGATGCTCACCGGCGTCGTGCGCGACGAAGCAGGGAAGCCCGTGAGCCACAGCGAAGTCTGGATGGTACCGGCCAAGCACCGCGCCCCGGGACTGCTCACCGCTCCAGGAACTCAGGACGACCAGCCCGTGCGCGCAGTGACCGACGCGGGGGGACGGTACGAATTTCACGACCCCGAACCGGGCGATTGGTGGGTGGGGCCGGCGCCTGGCACGACCCTGGCTCCTGAATCTTCGCTAGCCCTTCCCATGGCCCGCTGGGTTCATCTGCCCAAAGGCCTGTCGCGATTGGATTTGAATCTGACCGCACAGCCGGGGGTGTACTTGCAGGGAACCGTGCAGGATGCAACCGGAGCACCCATCTCCAGCGCGCCCTTCCGATTCCGTGGCGCCCTCGATACGGCAGTTGGCGAACAGCAAACGGACGAGCAAGGTCAGTTCAGGGCGGGGCCACTCATGCCTGGCCTCTACGATGTCTGGATCGCTCCGGATGAAGAGCATGACTACCGAGGGAGCCTTCCCCGGACGGTCCGCGCGGGCTCGGACCCCGTGCACTTCACGGTGTATGACGGATCCTGGATTGTCGTGCGCGCTGTTTCACCCGGTGAGGGACGTGCACCCCGAATCACGCGCGGCTTACTCACCAAATTGGATCCGTCTCCTTCGCTCTCCCGCGACCTCAAGACGTCCTTGCTTCTAGCCCCGAAGTCTGATTCCACGACATCGGAAGAGACTTCCATGGAGCTCCGCGGCAACGCCATGGAACTGCACGAACTCCCAGAGGGGCTCTATGGGGCAGCCCTGTATTCCGCAGACGGGCGGGTAGCTGTGATGGAGCAGCTGGACACCGAGCAGTCTGATGGGCCAGCTGAAGCTCACGCCGTGCTCAAGCCAGTGGGCTGGTTGCTGCTTGAGCACCTGGGGAGTGCCCACGGGGCCTACTACCAAGTGCTGCGCGGCAAGGTCATCGTTGGAAGCGGGTCCCTCGGATGTGGTGCGCTGGCAGAGATTCCGGTCCCGCCGGGTGAATTGGTGGTGGAATGGGCCATCCAAGGGCAGTCCATCCAGAGCAAGAAGGTCTCATCCGAATCCCACGGACGGATTCGGGTTCACTTCTGACCAACCCGTTGAGGGGATTTCTTCGCGGCGGCCTGTAACAGCCCCGGAAGTAGGTCGAACGAACGGGCGTGGAGGGGATTCCCAGACGGTGCGTACGAAGCACCCACGCAGGGAACTCCCCACCCCATCAGCCCGTCTCAATATGGCGCTATATCTCCCTTCCAGCCCAGAAGAATAGGGAAATACGGTCCGATCGAGCCCACATAAGCCATCCACCCAAGTGTGCGCACCCTCTCGAGCCTACCCCACAAAAGACAATGATCCTCTCCCCCCTCAACCGTCCGTTCCCGAAAATCGACCTGCACCTTGGCCTGAACCTGGGCCACGATCGATCCGCCGCAATCGTCTCGGGGGGGAAGCTACTTGTCGCCGTTGAAGAGGAGCGCCTCGACCGCTGCAAGCACAGCCCGGGGCTGTCCCGAGTAGAAGGTGGGGTTGAGTGCGCACTACCCTGGAAGTCCATTCGGTACTGCCTGGAAACCGTGGGTGCGGACCTGAGCGACCTGGTCAGCGTCACGGCCAACTCCCCCGGACGCGACATGGGGCCCGAACTTACCGCGCAGGGGTTCAGCCAGGCACGGATCCTTCAGATTCCCAGCCACCACCTCGCCCACGCCTACACGGCCTGGTGGCCGAGCGGCATGGACGAAGCCATCGTCCTGGTTGTTGACGCTACCGGCAGCACCGACTCAGAGGGCAAGACCGAATCCTACACGCTGTACCGAGGAGGCCCTGACGGGCTGGAAGCCCTGCACTCCGAGCGCGTCGACGCGCATCTGGCCGGAATGATGACCCTGGGCATGGTCTATGAAGAAGTGACACGCCGGATCGGATTCGTCACGTCCTTCGAGGGAGGGTTCAGCCAGGCGGAAGCCGGAAAGACCATGGGGCTCGCCCCCTACGGGGGTCAGGCCAAGAACCTGCGGCGTTGGATTGAAACCCAGCCGGGGTCTTACTCCTTGAAGATTCACGCCTACGACGCACTGGTTGAGATCGAGGCCTTGCAGAAGCGCCACGAAAATGTGGGGGGGCCCCTCTGGATGCGTCCGCACCTTGTCGAGTTGGCTGCCAAGATCCAATCCGAACTCGAAGAGGCTCTCATCCACCTGGTCGGTGAAGCTCAACGTGAAACGTCCCTCAACAAGCTGTGTCTGGCCGGGGGTGTTGCCCTCAACTCCGTGGCCAACCACCGACTGGTTCGGACGCTTGGACTTGAGGAGTTCTTCGCCTTCCCGGCAGCTGGCGATTCGGGAATCGCTGCCGGCTGTGCCTGGTGGGCAAGCCATCAGCACGGTGAAGGCCCCGCAAATCGGGAGCGACTCCGCGGAGCCGCCCTTGGAAAAATCGCAAGTGAGGCGGAAATCGAGATGGCTCTGAGTGAGGTTGCCGACCAGGTGCAAGTGGAACGCCTTGGGAGCGCCAAGGTCCTGGAGCGCAGCGCCCAGGCCCTCTCCACGGGTCAGGTCCTGGCCCGCTATGAAGGCGGTTGCGAGTATGGACCTCGCGCCCTCGGGCAACGCTCGATCCTGGCAGACCCCACGTTCGAGCGTATGCGGGACGTGCTCAACGTGAGGGTCAAGCACCGGGAGTCCTACCGGCCGTTCGCGCCGGTCATCCCCCTCGAAGCTGCCGAGGAGGTCTTCGAGCTGGGAGTGGACTCACCTCACATGCTGCTTGTCGCACCGGTTCGTGAAGATCTACGCGCCGTCTTGCCTTCCATCACCCATCACGATGGCACGGGCCGCGTCCAAACGGTCACGGCAGCGGACAATCCGTTCTTCCATGGCCTCTGCGAGCAACTTGCTGAACTGCGCGGAGGCCCGCCCGTCCTGCTGAACACGAGCTTCAACGTCGCCGGGGAACCCATCGTCGAGACACCGGCGGATGCCCTACGTACCTTCTTGGCAACCGACATCGACCACCTGGCAATGGAAGGGTGGTGGATCAGTAAGCGGGGCAAGGAGGGAAAGGAGTACAAGGACCACATCCAGGGCCTGGATGATGCCCCCCACCCCCAGGGGCTCACAGCCGATGAGCCCGTCCTCGACGACCTGATGTCCGAGTTGGACACAGCCATCTTCGGTGGAAAGGTCTCGCAGAGCTGGAGTGCCGAGGAGGTAGATGAGATCTCCGCTCGCGTTTCCCGCTTCAAGGAAACCAGTGAGACGCTTGATGCCTCCCTCTATGGTGGTCCCGTGCGGTCCCGACTAGCGGATGGACGCTTGCTGCTCGTGGACCCACGCAATGGCTCCGAGATCATCGACACGCTGCGCCGCAAAGTGCAGGCGGTCACCGAGCAGGAGGTCGCGCAGCTACTGCGCACGCAAGGCGCACCCGAGACGCCGATCCCTCAACCCAGCGCTCTGCCCTCCACCCCCGTCGGCTGTGCCCTGGAGAGCTACGCCGATGGAGACTACCGCTGCGGCACCAAGTTGGCTGAGTTGTCCCGGCGTCTTCGGGCAGCGGAGTACACCCAAGAGCGTGTGCGGGCCGCTTTGGGGAAGGCCGTCGTCGACCTCGCTCCGACCGACCTGCCCTACTTGGATCGCTTCGGTCTCGCGCACGATGACTTGGGAGACCTGATTCGCTTGTTCCTCCTGCGTGGGGAACTCCCCGAATCGCGCGTCCGGAGCCTCGTGGGTGGCAAGAGTGTGGATCTTCTGATTTCGATGGGCCTTGTGGGCGCCAGCGAGGGGACCTGTGTTGCCCACGTGGACCTCTTTCCGCTCGACGGCCTGTTGATCGCCACCGACCATCGCTATCAGGTCAAAGACGGCGACGACCTCAACGAGGAGCCCGTCATGTACTTGGGGCGCGACAGCGTAGGCCTTGTTCAGGTTGCCCCTCGCAAGCGGTCTCAAAGTCACCTGGATCTATGTACCGGCAGCGGCATTCAGGCCCTGGTGGCACGCCGCTACGCTGATGAAGTCATCGGCGTCGACCGCAACCCGCGTGCCCTGCGATTCGCGCGCTTCAACGCCGAGCTCAATGGGCTCGACGGGGTCTCTTTCCGTCTGGGAGATCTCTACCAACCCGTGGAGGGAGAGCGCTTCGAAACGATCACGGCCAATCCCCCCTTCGTGCCCAGTCCTGTGGAGAGCCTCGCATTCCGGGATGGTGGAGCCGATGGGGAGAGGATCCTGAGACGCATCGTCGCTGAAGCATCCCAACACCTGACCGAGGGTGGGCGCCTGTCCATCGTCACCGATCTGGTGGACATCGACTCCTACGAGGCAAAGCTGGCATCCTGGTGGACCGGCGCCGACTACCTGGCCCTCATGTTGACGACGGCCGATCGAAATGAGCAGCTGTTCAGCACCCCCCACTCCCACGCCCCGTTCGGTCAGTCCTTCGAAGAGTTCTCCGAGGAGCTCGGTCAGTGGGTCGACAGCTACCGCGCAGTGGGCCTGGGTGCCGTGAACTTCGGCTACCTGGTATTGGAGGATCGCCGTATGCCTGCGGGACAGCGTTTCGTCCAGCGGATCATCCAGAGTCCCGTGGACCTTGTTCATACCCATGTGGAGGCCCTGCTTGACGCTCTCTACCTGGAGACGAGGGGTACGCTTGGGCATCAGCGCATGACCTGCGCCGCTGGCCTGAGGATACAAAAGGAGTTTGACGCCCAAGGACGCGAACTCTCCTGCTCTGCCTCGGTCCCCGATTCGGAGTGGTTCACGACCTACCGACTCCAGCCCTCTCTGCAAGCACTGCTTAACGAGGCCGGCCCCGGCTTGCTGACGTGGGCGGAGCTTGTCGAGCGCTGTGGAGCAGTGGCTGCGGGTATTCTCCTCGAGAAGGGACTGCTCGTGTGCGCTGCACCTCAGGGAACGATACCCACTACGGAGAGGGGTTCTTCCGTGGAGCAGATTCCTGCTGCGATGCAAGATCAGGCCCAGCCCAAGGTGCTATTGCTGGACGAACTAGCCAGCAAGACGACGCCCACGTGTGTCTCGAACTACCTTCGCTGAGGTCACTCCGGTCCCAACTCCGGCACACCCTACGCTCCAAAACTTGCAGATAATGAAGAGGTGTGCGACAATCGAGGGGTGGAGGCTAGTGAGATACTGGCGTCGACTCGATTCGCCGCTAGCCTCTTGCGCGTTTCCCGGGAGTGTGCCCATGAACCTCGACAGCTCAATCGAACCCATCATCGCCAAGAAGGGAGCAAGCGTCTATTCGGTCTCCTCGGAGCAGCTCGTTTTTGATGCCTTGACCCTCATGGCCGAGAAGCAGGTCGGGGCCTTGGTTGTGATGGATGGCGACAAACTGTGCGGCATCTTCTCTGAGCGCGACTACGCGCGCCGAGTGGTTCTGGCGGGGCGCTCCTCACGGGAGATGAAGATCGCGGAGATCATGTCCGTTGATCTGATCACCGTGACGCGCGAGAGCACCGTCTCGGAGTGTATGCAGCACATGACGAACAGGCGCTGTCGACACCTGCCGGTAATGGACGACGACAAGGTCGTGGGGGTGGTCTCCCTGGGGGATCTGGTGAATTGGATCATGTCCACCCAGGACAAGGCCATTCATGAGCTGGAGGGCTACATCGGCGGAGAATACCCGGGCTAGGCCCAGGACCCCGCTCGTCTACAGCATGCTCTCGTAGAGGGTCTGCACCTGAGAGGGCGTCAAGGAGACCCGCAAGATGCGGACGTCGTCGACGAGCCCCTTGAACACGCGCGACCCCGTCCCATCGCGGCCCACCAAGGTGACGGCATCGAACTCCTCGGGCGAACTCGCAGTGCTTCGGACAGCACTGGTGAGGTTTCCGGCCGTGTCCCCCATGTAGAGCGTCTTCTGTGAGGGCTCCACCACCATGGCCACGAAAGCCCACTGGTTGTCCGGCAAGACCAATTTCGAGTCCCATTCGTTGCCGCCACCGTTCCATAAGAAGCGAAGCTCGTTGGACCAACCGATGCAGAGCCCGGCAGCCGTGTTGTTTCCGCGGCAGAAGACTACTCCTGCCCATGTGGGTTGATCGCCGTTGCGCTGCACCCAAGCTGCGATAGTCAGGTGATTGTCGTTCAGATCGAGGGACGGCAAGCGGACACGGCCATTGACCCCATCCAGGAGCGTGGCACTGCCCGTGTTGGACGTTGCCCCGGGGAGGCCCAAGAGGTATCCGCCCTTGTACCCACCGTCCAATCCCTCGCCCAGATCGACGGCCACCGTTCCACTGACCTCATCGAGAGGCCAATGGTGATAGCGAGGAGTCTGCAAGATCCAGGTGCGCCCCTTCACGGTTTGGCCCCAGGATTCCTCGTCCACACGCCAGTAGTAGGTCGTGTTGGGCGCCATGCCGGAGGGCACGAAGGTGGGTAAGATAACGCTTCCCTTGTACTCAGGTGCCGTCTGATCTGCCTGGCGCACTGCGTCATAATCCGTTCCCAGGTAGACGTGGTGGGCAAAGGTGCCCACGCCAGAGGTCCACCGCAGAAGAGGCGCACCCGCGGATCCCCCATCACGGGGATCGGGTGCCTCAGCCCTTCCACCCAACAGGACCAGGTCCTGGATTGCGCTCGGTCCCAAGACCCGCCCATAGACCCGGACGTCCGCCATGTCGCCCGAGAAGCGATGGGTATCGTCTGCGGAGTTCCAGCCCAGGTGAGTCATGCCGGAGAAGGTCTGGGCAGAATGAGAGTACTTGTGCACGGCCTTCTTGAACGTCGTGCCGTCGTACATGTGGATGACGGCCTTGTTGTCGCTCACGACCAGGGCAACGAACACCCACTGGCCCACTGGCAGGGTCAGGCCCGAGGCCCAGGCTGTCGTCGCCGAGTCCCCGGCCCAGACGTAACGGAGTTCAGCGTCTGGCCCGATCAACAGGCCTGCGTCCTCACCATTGGCTCTCGTGTGGATCAAGCCGGCCCCTGCCGTCTGTGGGCCGTTGCGCCGAATCCAAGCGCTCAGCGTGACCTCGTCACCGTGAACTCCGACGGAGGGAATATCGACCTGGTCATCCACGCCATCGAAGGTCAGGGCTCCACCGAAGGGGCCGGTAGTCCACATGGCCCCTCCCAGAATCTGGGCGTCATGACCGTGACCCGTCGCATCCCCCGTGCTCTCCCCTGAACCCTCGGTCAGGGGCCAGTAACCTTCAAGAGGTCGCTCGGGGATGCTCAAGCTGACGGTCCCCACGCTGGTCAGGCCAGAGGTGTCTCCCGCGGTAAAGGTGAAGGAATCCAGGCCGAGGACCGGAACAACGGGGCTATAGATGAGCTCATCGCGCCCATGAATGCCTGTCCCAACGGACAAGACCACCGGTACACCCAAGGCGCTCGTGTGGTCAAAGGTCTGCAGGCTCACGTCCTCGCAGTTCCCGTCCTCAGCCTTGTTGAGCACATCAAAGGCGGCGGGTTGTTGGACCATCTGGGTCTTCTCGAGGGTTCGACTCAGCGGGTAGACGTAGGGCGGAACGGGCTCCTCGAAGCCCCCGCTCTGCCAGAAGCAGTTGACCCCCTCCTTATAGGCGAGAATGATGTCGCGAGTGTTGGGCCCCACCCACAGACAGCTTCCACACATGTTGTTGCAGGGGTAGACGTCGTGGCAGTGGCCAGCGCCCCAGTTGTGCCCGGTCTCGTGGGCCACGATCCCCGCGCTGTCCATGGACCAGGCGTACGCGATGCTCTTGTTGCAGACCACTCCCACCCAAGCCAGTCCCCCATACTGGATGAGGCTGCCAGGCTTACCGGTCATGAGATGCGCGAGGTCGCGATCGATATCCCACTGGGTCGTGTTCCACTCTTGGCGGAACAGGTTCAGGAGATCCCCACCGTCCACAGGGAAGTAGAAGGGGGCCGTGCGCACAACAACAGCGGTCAGCCTGTGCCGAATGTTCAGGTCCCGCGCGTACATGGTGTTGTTGAGACCAACGTAGGCCTGAACAATGGAGACCGTCGCATCCACGGTCCCTCCCTGGGCAATGTAGTATTCGTAGTCGCAATCGAATGCGATATCCGCCTGAGTGATGCAGCGCACCTTGGATGCATCTCCTGCCGTGATGCCCGTTTGCGGTGGTGAAACCGTGGGGCCATTATCCGACCCCCCCGTCAAGCCCATGCCGCAGGCAGGCACTCCCGCAAGATCGTCCCGCTCTGCTGCCACCATGTGGGACCGCCGGGAAGCCCTGGGGTCCAATCGGCGCAGAGGCAGAATGCGCCAGGTTGACC
>PBIX01000049.1 GCA_002720975.1 Planctomycetota bacterium
AAGCAGAAGAAAAACATCGTCAAGGGCATCGCTCACGTTCGTGCGACGTTCAACAACACCCATGTCACCCTCACATCGATGGGTGGGGACACCATTGCCTGGGGTACGGCAGGCGCCTGTGGTTTCAAGGGGACTCGTAAGAGCACGCCCTTCGCCGCCCAACGGGCCGCGGACCGGGCTTCGCAAGAAGCGCAGCGCCACGGCCTGAAGGAGATCGAGGTGCGCGTCAAGGGTGCCGGATCGGGCCGTGAATCGGCCGTACGGGCTCTGGCCAACTCGGGCCTGCGTATCACCCTGATCGAAGACGTTACCCCCCTGCCTCACAACGGCTGCCGCGCCAAGAAGCGGCGCCGCGTCTAATCCAAGCCTGACCTCACACACTCGACGGACACCAACAGATGGCACGCTACACAGGACCCAAGGTCAAACAATGTCGCCGGGAGGGGATGAACCTCTTCTTCCTGGGACAGAATACATCCAGCGGCAAGGTCGCCGTTCTCCAGCGCCGCGACTACCCGCCCGGAGTGCACGCCCAGAGTCGCCGCAAGATCACCGAGTACGGCGTGCGCCTGCGCGAGAAGCAGAAGCTGAAGCGCATTTTTGGTGTCTACGAGCGTCAGTTCATGCTGTATTTCCGTGAGGCGGATCGCCTCAAGGGCAACACCGGCGAGAACCTGCTGCAGATTCTGACCCGGCGCCTGGACAACGTGGTGCTCTCCGGGGGCTTCGCGCTGACCCTTCCGCAGGCGCGTCAGATGGTCAACCACGGCCACTACCTCGTCAACGGTAAGCGCTGCACGATTCCCTCGTATCAAGTCAAGCCGGGCGACGTGGTCGCCCCGCGCGCCAAGGAGAACACCAAGAAGTTTGTCTCCGAGGCAATCAATGTCACCAGTGGGGGAGTCGTTCCCGGCTGGATGGACGTTAGCGCCGACACCATGTCTATCACGGTAAACGCACTCCCGAACAGAACCGATTTCCAGTTCCCCATTCAAGAACAGCTCATCGTCGAGCTCTGCTCCAAGTAGGCCTTTAGAGGAGTACAAGTCATGAGAATTCGCTGGCGTAATTTTGAGCTGCCCAACAATGTGCAGCCGGACGCGGACACCCTGACCGGGGAACACGGCCGCTTTGTAATCGAGCCCTTCGAACGAGGGTTCGGACATACCATCGGCAACGGTCTGCGGCGCGTCCTGCTTTCCTCCATCGAGGGTGCGGCTGTAACGGCTGTGCGCATTGACGGTGCGTCCCACGAGTATGACTCCCTTGAGGGTGTCTACGAGGACGTGGCTGAGATCATCCTGAACATCAAGCGCCTACGGGTGAACTTTGAAGGGGACGGCCCCATCATCTGCCGCATCAACAAGAGCGAGGAAGGTGCCGTCACGGGTGCCGACGTCGAGGTCGAGGGGGATGGCGAAGTGGCCAACCCGGACCTGCATCTTTGCATGCTCACGATGGACCGGGACCTTGTGGTGGAGCTGGATGTCTCCAAGGGGCGCGGCTACGTGCCCTCAGATGAGAACCACAGGGAAGAGCACGGACTCGGGACGATACCCGTGGACGCGATCTACTCGCCGGTCCAACGTGTGCGCTACTCGATTGAGGCAACGCGCGTGGGCAAGTTCACCAACTACGAGCGCCTGGTGCTCGAGGTCTGGACGGACGGAACGGTCAGTCCCGAGATGGCTCTCACCGAAGGCGCCAAGATCTATCGCAAGCACCTGAACCCCTTTGTACTTGAGCCTTCCAGCACGGACGACGACCCCCTGCTGGAGTCTCCGGCAGAGTCGGGTTTCAACGAGGTCAACCGCGAGACGGACGAGCTGTCCGGCATCCTGGCCGCCCCTCTTTCGGACCTGGAACTCTCCGTGCGAGCCCGTAACTGCTTGGACAGTGCGAATATGCACACCATGAGGGACCTCGTCTCCATGTCGGAAGCTGACGTGATGACCCTGAAGAACCTCGGTAAGACGAGCCTCCAGGAGATTCGGACCAAGTTGGCGGACCGTGGTCTACGTCTCGGCATGACCGTTGCCGAATAACTAAACCTTCAATCAATTCCCCGCCCGGTGCCATCAAGGCGCTGGGACAGCACCCTCCAGAACAGTTCGATGCGACATCGCGTAGCAGGATTCAAGCTCGGCCGGACCACCAGCCACCGTATTGCCATGACCCGCAATATGGCCGTCTCGGTGATTGAGCACGAGCGCATCATTACCACCCTTCCCAAGGCAAAGGCGGTCAAGCCCTTCATCGAGAAGCTGATCACCCTGGCCAAGGATCCCAGCCAACACAACCGTCGGCGGGCCTTCTCCAAGCTGCGAGACAAGGAAGCGACGCAGAAGCTGTTCGATGTACTCGGGCCCCGCTTTCTTGAGCGTCCGGGTGGCTATTGCCGCATCTTGAAGCTGGCCAAGCGGCGACTCGGAGACGGTGGCGAACGCGCCATCCTGGAATTCGTTGTGCGTACGCCCTCCGAGGCGAGCGCACCCGTCGAGTAGTTCCCCGCAGGGATGCTGGGCGCCAAGCGCACCTCTACCGGCGTCCCTAGGACTTGACGAGCGCCAGGCGCTCGTGCCCCAGGATCTCCTGCAGCCCCAAGACGAGGTCCTGGTCGAGGGCCACAGAAGACTCGCGTGGTAGCTTCACGCGGCGTAGGCTGCCGTCATTGCCTTGAACCTGGAACTGCACGGGAATGGCTCCCGAGTGCGATCCCAGGCAAGATCGAAGGCGATCCAGCAGACCGGAATCTTCAGGGCCCAGGGAGATCTGTAGGCTTCCCTGGAATCGGGTGAGGGCGTCTTCAATGGGGATCAGCTCCTCAAGAATGAGCGACGGCTCTTCACCGCGTGTTTCGATCTTGGCTTTGGCCAGCACGGTGGCGCCGTCGACCACAAGATCCTTGTACTTCTCCAGCGTGCTGGGGAAGGCCGTCACAGCCACGCTGCCTTTCAGATCTTCCAACCGGAAGCGGGCCATCTTCTTGCCGGCCATTCGTCCGTTGCGGATGGCCACGATGGCTGCCTGAAGGACCAGGCCCGCCAACATCACCATGCTGCCATCGTCGTAGCGATCCAGGTTGACCGTGGGGCACGTGGAGAGCAGCGAGACGAGACCCGCGCGCTCCTCGAGAGGATGACCAGAGAGGTAGAAGCCGAGGACTTCGAACTCGGCCGCCAGTGTGTCGTGACGATTCCAGCTCCGGCTGGGGTCGATGCAATTCTGGCGATCGGAGTCGGGTGCGCTCTCCTGTGGATCACCAAATGCTTCCAACATGGACATCTGGCCCGAGCGGCGATCCGCAGCGGCGCCAGCAGCCTCCGACAGGGCACCCTCCAGGGCTGCGGCGATAGCGCCACGATTGATCCCGGTGAAGTCAAAGGAGCCAGCACGGATTACGGCCTCCCAGGCGATCTTGCCTGCGGCTGAGGGGTCGACCATGGAACACAGCTCGTGCAATCCCATCTCCGCAGAAGGACTGTCCGGGTTCTGCTGCTCCCAGTTTTCGCGACCTCCCACCATGGCTACCACCGCCTTGGAACCCACACCCTTGATGGCGCCCAATCCGAACCGGATGGTCTCAGCTCCCTGGGGTTGGAACTCCCAGAGGGACTGACTCATATCGGGGGGGGTGATCTCTATGGAGGCACGGTGGCAGTCGTCGATGAGGCTCTTCACCTTGTCCGAGTCACCCATCTCGCAGGAGAGGTTGGCAGCCATGAAAGCGGTCCGGAAGTTCGCCTTCAGGAAGGCCGTCTGGTAGGTGATCATGGCGTAAGCGGCGGAGTGCGACTTGTTGAAGCCGTAGCCCCCGAACTTGACGATGGTCTCCCATGTGTCCTCCGCGGCGCTGCGTTCGCAACCAGCCGCCACGGCCCCCTCCACGAACTGGGAGGAGAACTTCTCCATGATCTCTGGCTTCTTCTTGCCCATCGCCTTGCGCAGATTGTCTGCGTCGTTCAAGGAGAAGCCGCCCAGATCCACCGAGGCCAGCATGACCTGTTCTTGATAGACGATGCAGCCGTAGGTGCCTGCCAGGATTTCCTCCAGGCTCTCATGGGGGTAGGTGATGGCCTCCTTGCCGTGCTTGCGGTCGCAGAACATGTCCACCATTCCTGACTCCAACGGGCCGGGCCGGTACAAGGCCAGGACGGCGATCAGATCTTCGAAGCAGTCCGGCTGCAGGCGCGCGAGCAGCTTGCGCATGCCCTCGGATTCCAACTGGAACACCCCCAATGTGTCGCCAGCGATCAGGAGCTTGTAGGTGGCCTGATCCCCCGCTGGCAGGTTCTCGATGTCAGGGGCTTCACCGCCCATGGCTTTGATGTTCTCCAGGCAGCGGCTGATGATGGTCAGGGTGCGTAGCCCCAGGTAGTCCATCTTCAAGAGGCCCAACTCTTCCAGTTCGGGCGCTGCGTACTGAGTCGTGATGTCGTCCTTTATCCTGGCCAGGGGGACGAATTCCACCGTGGGGCGCGGCGTGATCACCACGCCCGCTGCGTGGGTCGAGGCGTGCCGCACCGAGCCCTCGAGCTCGACGGAGTACTTGAACAGGTCCGTCCACAGCGCGTCCGAGTCACGCTGGGCCCGCAGGTCGGGGTCGTCTTCCACGGCTTCCACGAGGGGGGGCGCTCCGGGGCCGGCGGGGATCTTCTTTGCCACGCGGTCCACGTCGCGCAAGGGAAGGTCAAGAACCCGCGCCACGTCACGCACCACCGTGCGCGAGGCCATGGTCCCAAAGGTGACGATCTGCGTCACGTTGTCCTGGCCGTACTTGTCCCGCGTGTACTGAATGACGCGCTCGCGACCCTCCTTACAGAAATCGATGTCGATGTCGGGCATGGACACGCGACTGGAATTCAGAAAGCGTTCGAAGAGCAGGTTGTACTCCAGCGGATCGAGGCGTGTGATGTCGAGCAGGTAGGAGACGATGGATCCAGCCGCGGAACCCCTTCCCGGGCCAACGGGAATATCGTGATCCCGCGCCCAGCGCACCAGGTCCCAGACGATCAGGAAGTAGGAGACAAACCCCAGGTCGCGGATGACCTTCTTTTCGTGCTCGAGGCGTTCGCGTGCCGCCTGATGAGTGTCCCCATAGACTGTATGCAGGCGCTCCTCCAGCAGACGATCGAAGAGCTCACCGGAGGACTCCTCCGTGCCCGTATCGAACTCGGGTACGTGGTACTTGCCCAGCTCCAATTCCACGTCCACCTGGTCGGCCACGTCCATGGTGGCCGTCACGGTTTCTGGTAGGTCGCGAAACAGATGACCCATTTCTTCCCTTGAGCGAAAGAACAGAGAGTCCGTTTCGAAGCGGAAGCGCTCCTTGTCGTCGCGCTTGGCGCCCGTGTTGATACACAGCAGGATATCCTGAGCCACGCAGTCCTCATGGCGTAGGTAGTGGATGTCGTTGGTGGCGACCAGAGGGATGCGGAGGCGATCCTTCAGGCGCACCAGCGCTTCATTCACCGTGTTCTGGTCGTCGATGCCGTTGCGTTGCAGCTCCAGCCAGAAGTGCTCCCGACCGAAAAGGTCCGACAGGTGAGAGGCCAGCTGCTCGGCCTCGGATTCCTTGCCCTTCAGGAATAGCTGGTTGATGCGTCCACCAAGGCACCCCGACAGGCAATTGATTCCTGCCGCATGCTGATCCAACAGCTCCCAGTCAATGCGCGGCCGCGTGTGCAGGCCGTCGATGTAGGCCGCTGAAGCGAGCTTGAGCAGGTTCTGGTAGCCCTCCTGGTTGCGGGCCAACAGTGTCAGGTGGCTGTAGCCGTTGCCCTTGCGCTTGTTGTGCCCCTCGTGCATGGAGCGATCAGCGATATAGACCTCGCAGCCGATCAGCGGCTTGATGTCACCGGCCTTGCAGGTCTTGTAGAGCTCGACCGCACCGAACATGTTGCCGTGGTCCGTGAGAGCCAGGGCGCCCTGACCGTCGGCCTTGCAGGCCTCCACCAGCTTGGGGATGCGGTTGGCCCCGTCCAGCAGGCTGTATTCGGAATGGACGTGAAGGTGGACGAAGTCCGGGCGGGCCATGGCGGGTGGGGGAAGGCGGTGGTGCTGCTGACGATTCGGATGGATTCAATTACGGTCGCAAGAGCAAGGACAAGAGGCCCTTCTGGGTGTGGAGCCGGTTCTCTGCCTGGGCGAGAATCAGGCTGCGAGGGCCATCGAGCACTTCATCGGTGACCTCGAGGTTGCGGCGCACGGGCATCGGGTGCATGAGTCCCGCCTGCTCACCGCGGGCCATGACGGCCTCGTCAATGGTCCAGGTTCCAGCGCGTGCCAATTGGCTGGCGGCCAGGGTGGGGTTCCCGTAGGTCTCCAGGGAGTGCCATGACCGTGCGTACACGACGTGGGCTCCTTCGGCCGCGTCCTCCATGGACAGGCCCGTCTCCAGTTCAACTCCACGCTCGGCGGCAGAAGTCTGGGCCGCATCGAGCACGCTCTCGTCCAACTCGTAACCCGGAGGGTGAGCGATGGAGACGTTCATGCCCGAGCGCAAGGCGCCATGCAGAATGGAATGGACCACCGACGGGCTCGACGGCTGGGGTGATCGGGTCCAGACGATCGCAAGCTTGTTGCCCCCCAGGTTGCCCAGGGATTCGCGCAGGGTGAGCAGGTCAGCCAGAGCCTGGAGCGGGTGCCAGAGGCAACTCTCCATATTGATGACGGGTACCTGGGAGTGAGCCGCCCAGGCCTGGATATTCATATCCTTGCGATCCATCGTCCACGACTGTCCCGCTTGCTTGGGTCGGATCGCCAATGCTGATACGTACTTGGACATGACCGCGGCCGCGTCCCGGATGTGCTCTGGGGCTGCGCCATCCATGATCGTCCCGTCCTGCGCCTCGAGCTCCCAGAAGTCTGAAGCGGCGGTGAGGTTGACCGTGTGTCCGCCCAGGTGGTGGACCGCGGCCACGAGAGAAGTGCGCGTGCGCAGGGATCCGCGAAAGAACAGGAGGCCAATGGTGTGGGTGGCCAATTCCGCACGGGAGGCGCCGCGTTTCATCCGTTCAGAGAGGTCCAGGATGTCCTCGATCTGGCGGTCGGTCAGGTCCTGGAGGCGAATGAAATGGAGTGGGGGGGAGCTGCCGGTCATCCACCCAGAATACGCGCCAGGACGGTCTCTTTCCATGGCTGGTTTTGGGCTCTGTCCGGCCTGAGCGGGCTGAGTTGACAGGTCTTGGGCTGCCGAGTACAACCTCCCGCCCGCGCACCCGTGGCTCAACTGGATAGAGCACCTGACTACGGATCAGGAGGTTACAGGTTCGAATCCTGTCGGGTGTACCAGACAAGGGATCGCCGGGCCCGGGTGGCCTGCAATCCCGCTCCCAAGATCCTGACACTCACCCCAATACAGTCTCCCCGAGACAACTCCGGCGTGGGGCTCCCCAGGAGCCCCGCCTCCAAGGCCGGCCTTGAAAACCTGAATGGGGGAGCTTTCCCCATGGATGACCGATCCGAGCACGACCTGCGCTTCATGCAACTCGCTTTGGATGAGGCTCGTCTGGCCCAGGCCGAGGACGAGGTCCCGGTGGGGGCCGTGATTGTCCTCGACGGCGAGGTTATCGGTCGCGGCCATAATCAGGTGCGGGCTCAGAACAGCCCCATGGCCCACGCTGAGCTGCTGGCCCTGGCCCAGGCGACGGAGCTGCGTGGAGAACCCCGCCTGCCCGGCGCGACGGTGTACACCACCCTTGAGCCATGCTTCATGTGCGCAGGAGCCCTGTCCCATGCTCGAGTGAGCCGAGTGGTCTGGGCCGTGCGCGACCCCAAGTTCGGGGCCTGCGCCTCCCTGGCCGAGGTCTTGAGCGATCCGCGGCTGAACCACCGCGCCGAGGTGCACGAGGGAGTTCTGGCTGAGCCCGCGCGGGACCTGCTGAAGTCCTTCTTCGCGGACAAGCGTGCCCAGGCCAAGGCCCGCGCCACCCAAGGCGCCGATTCCAGAGACGAGGATTCTTGAGTGGATCTTCCCCCCACCCTTGGATCACAATCAAATACACGAACACAGGAGAGGTGCCAGAGTGGCTGAATGGACTGGTTTCGAAAACCAGCGTGGGGCAACCTACCGGGGGTTCAAATCCCTCCCTCTCCGCCATCCTTGAAAGGGGAGCCCATAACAACGAACAAGTCGGAGAGGTGTCAGAGCGGCTGAATGAGCACGCTTGGAAAGCGTGTGTGTCGGCAACGGCACCGGGGGTTCGAATCCCCCCCTCTCCGCCATTCTCACGGCCCCCTTGGGGGCTGGGGGTGGAAAGCAGAAGAGCAAGCGAGCCCGGCGGTGGGCCCGGTCCCATGCGGTGGGTCGGGTTCGAACCGGGTCAGGCCGGGAACGGAGCAGCCCTAAGGGCCTCGAGTCAAGCGCGAGGTGCCCGGGCCCTCCGGCGGGCTCGCTTCATCCTGGGAGAGCCATCGGGTTGGCCTCCCAGATCGCGGAGGTTGCATGCCATCCTGGGCGATTGGTACTCCGACCTGCCGTGCCCCTAGGCTAGACTGGGAGAGTCCATGTCCTACCTCGTCCTCGCACGCAAGTATCGCCCGCGCACCTTCGCCGAGGTTGCCGGCCAGTCCAACGTGACGCGCGTCTTGTGCGGGGCCATCCGGGAGGGGCGTATCGGCCACTCCTATCTGTTTACCGGCCCGAGGGGAACGGGCAAGACGACCTCTGCGCGCCTACTGGCCAAGGCCCTCAACTGCGAGCAGGGTCCAGCGGAAGAACCCTGCGGTACCTGCGAGCGCTGCCTGGCCCTCGACGCGGGTTCCGAAGTGGACGTGATCGAGATCGACGCAGCTACGCACACGGGCGTGGATCACATTCGCGATCTGCGCGACCAGGCCTCCTATGTTCCCGTTCGCGCGCGGCACAAGATCTACATCGTGGACGAAGTCCACATGCTCTCGACCGGAGCCTTCAATGCTCTGCTCAAGACCCTGGAGGAGCCCCCTGCTCACGTGAAGTTCCTCTTCGCGACCACCGAGCTGCACAAGGTTCCCGACACCATCCTCTCCCGCTGCCAGGTCCTGCACCTGACGCCACTGCCCGCGGATGTCATTGCCAAGCGACTGGATGAGGTCTTCAACCTGGAAGGGGTAGAGGCGGAGGTCGGGGTGAGCGCCGAGCTCGCGCGTCGGGCGCGCGGGGGAATGCGAGACGCCCTGTCCCTGGCGGACCAGCTCCTGGCCCTGGTGGGGGACACGCCGACCCTGGAGGACTGCGGGCGCCTCTCCGGCGAGAACTCTGCCCAGGCTGCGGAGGCGGTCGTCGATTGCATCCTGGAAGGAGATCAAGCGGGATTGCTGCGGGCCCTTCCGTCCCAAGAGGGAAGGGAGACGGAATTCGTGGCGGGTGTCCTGGAGCACCTGCGAGCCTGCCTGATGGCGGCCCTGTGCGGCGGGTCGGGTCCGCCGGGTCCCCTGCTGCCCGCGGATCCCGAGCAGGTGGCCGCCCTGGCCGCGCGCGGGAAGACGATCGGTGCACGGCGCATGGAGCTCATGCTCCAGGACCTTCTCCACGCGCGGGAGCGCATGCGCCTCCTGCCCTCCCACCGGCGACTGATCTTGGAGGTGACGCTGCTGGAGCTGTCACATCCCGAGTCCACCGTGGATCTGGGCCAGTTGTCCACGCGCTTGGAGAGCCTGGAGTCGCGCCTGGGTTCTGCACCCTTGCCAGCCGCGTCCCCGGCGTTCGATCCAGGACAGGTACAGAGCTCCACGGCTGAGGCTCCCTCTCCGTCCCAACCGGACGAGGCCGCCCCGGTGGTCTTGCAGCCACAAGCGCCCCCGCCCCATGCGGACTCCACCTCCCGTGTCTCACGGGCATCCAGCGGGAGCGCGGCAGACGTGTGGAAGGCGTTCCTGGCGGAGCTGCAGTCCGTCTCTCCCAGCCTGCACGCCATCGTTCTCAAGCGCGGAAACCTGGAATCGTATCGCTCAAATCGGGCCGTCGTGAAGTTGGCCGGGCTGATTCCGGACGAGGCTGCGTTGATCGCTGAGCGACGCAATCAGAAACTGGTCAACAAGGCTTTCTCGAGTTCGGCGGGCAAGGAGGTTCAGGTGGACTTCGAAGATACCGCCCAAACCCGTCCCGGATCTCAGGATCCGTTCACCGAGGAGATCGCTCGCTCCTTCGAGGGACGGATCATCGACTGACGAGTTATCGACTGACATTGCATCCACCAAGGAGACCAAGACGATGAGTGGTAGTTTCGGAGACATGGGCAACCTGCTCAAGCAGGCTCAGCGCATGCAAGCAGCCATGAAGGAGGCGCGCGAGGAGTTGGACGAGCTCGAACTGGTGGGCAGCTCTGGTGGCGGCGTCGTGGGCGTGACGGTTTCGGCCAATGGAGACGTCAAGAGCGTGCGCATCGCCGAGGAGGCTATGAAAGCTGAGGATAGAGGGCTGTTGGAGGACCTGGTTCTGGCCGCCGCGCAAGACGCGCTGGGTCAGGCCAAGCGCACTCGCGAAGAGCGCCTGGCGAAAGTGACCGGCGGGCTGAACCTGCCGGGCTTTCAGTAACCATGGCCTACCCTGCCCCCGTCGAGGCCCTGGTGGAGGCCTTCGAGGCCCTGCCCGGGATCGGGCGTGTGAGCGCCGAGCGCTTGACGTTTCACGTACTCCGCGACCCCTCCAGCCGGAAGCTGGCCACGGCCATTGAGCGTGCCCTGGCAGAGGCCCGCCGCTGCGAGGTGTGTGGGAACCTGTGCGAGGGCGATCAGTGCGGGGTTTGCGCGGACGAAGGCCGCGAGACGGGTCTCCTGGCGGTCGTGGAGGAGCCTCGCCACGTCGAGGCTCTTGAGCGCGCGGGTGTCTTCAAGGGCCGCTACCACGTGCTGATGGGGGCCCTGAACCCGGCCGACGGGACGGAAGCCAGACACCTGTCCCTGGAGGCGCTTCTCAGGCGTCTGTCGGAAGAGCCCATCCGGGAGCTGATCCTGGCCACCGACCCGGACCGGGAGGGCGAAGCCACCGCCCTCTTGGTGCTGGAGGCGGTCGAGTCCATGGGGCGCGGCGACCTGATAGTGACCCGCCTGGCCCGGGGCCTCCCCGCTGGCAGCGCCATCGAATACCTGCACCGTGGCGTGCTTGAAGATGCACTGCGGGATCGTTGTGCGGTCCGGGTTCGCGGCAAGGATTCTCAAGGGTAACCTGCACCCCATGCGAAACGTCCGCATGGAGGTGACCTACGATGGCTCCCAGTTCTTCGGCTGGCAGCGTCAGGATGGTTTCGAGACCGTCCAGCAGGCTCTCGAGGAGGGCCTCGTCAGTCTGCTCGGGCAATCATATTGTGTACAGGGAGCGGGGCGCACGGACACCGGAGTGCACGCTCTGGCCCAGGTGGCCCACTGCCATCTGGACACGCCCCTGGATGACGACCGGCTGCGGCATGCCTGGAACGCCCACCTGATGGACGGGGTCGTGATCAACCGGCTGGAGACCTGTCCCGACGACTTTCACAGTCGTTTCAGCGCTCGCGGCAAGCGCTATCTCTACGTCACCTCCACAACCCGTTTCCGCTCTCCCATCGGACGTGCCCACAGCCACTGGACCAACAGGCCCCTGGACCTCGGGTCCATGCGCCAGGCCGCCGCCCTCCTGGTGGGGCGTCACGACTTCGTGGCCTTCAGCAACTCCGGCTCCCCGCGCTCAAGCACGGTGCGCACCGTGCGTAGCCTGCATATCCTGGCCCGACAGAACGCATTCGGGCTCGTGGTGGAGGGGGATGGGTTCCTCTACAACATGGTGCGGACCCTGGCGGGCACTCTCCTGGCCGTGGGGCGCGGTCGGATCGGGTTGGAGCAGGTCGAGCGTGCCCTGTCCGACGGCAACCGTTTGGACGCAGGCCCCACGGCGCCCGCCTGCGGCCTGTATCTCCTGCGGGTGCTCTACCCCGAGCCCATCTTCGTGGGTCGTGATCGGGGCGTCGTGGGGGCACCGGGACTGTTCCAGGTCTGAGGGTTCGGGCTCTCCAGGTGACGGCTCTGCCCCAGGGAACACCCTCCAGCAGCGGGGCATCCTGACACCACGCCTTTACTTATTGACCTGGCGCCGATCTTGGCCAAGGATGAAGTGTCGGCCTCGGAATCTGTTCCTGGCCCGCTCTTTCTTCCGCATGCCCCTGGACCCGGTCGATGCCCTTTGCGGTGTCATCCGGGGGTCTTCGGTTCCCATCAACCCCCTGCGCAAAGAGGCTGCCCATGAACACGGAAGTTGCCATCCTTCACCACGACTACCCCGCCGAGACGAGGGCTACGGTGGACAAGAGGCTCCAGGGGTTGACCCGTTTCTATGACGGGATTCACAGCCTCAGCGCCCGGCTGGAGAAGCAGGGGGACGAGCACAGGGTCGAATTGGTGGCACATGTGGGCCGGGGCCCGATTCTCAAGGCCGAGGTGACCCAGGAGACGTTCAAGGGGGCCGTAGACGAGTGCGTGGATCGGATGCGGGGACAGCTCTCCCGCCACCGGGGCAGAGTCAAGCTGAGCAAGCACCGATCCGCATCCTGATCGGAGCCGGGCCCGCCGGTTCACAGGCCGCGATCTCGAGCGAGGGGGAATCTGTATGCCCGCATTCGTAGGGCTCGGGGGGGTTCAACTCAGGCCCCTTGGTGTGTTAGCCTGCCCGGGTCCCCTCAAACCGAGAATGAGTACAAATCTGATGAGTTGGTGGAAGCAGTTCAAGCCCAAGGCTTGCAGCGTGAAGCTCAAGGCCGAGGACAAGCGCTCGGCTCTGGCCGAAGTGGTGACGAACCTGGTGTCCGCTGGGCTCCTGGAGGCCAGCCTTGAGGAGATCACTCTGCGCGTACTGACAAGTCGCGAGGAGCTTGCATCCACAGGAATCGGCATGGGAGTGGCCATCCCACACGTGAAGATCGACGGCATCAGTGAGGCCATCTGCTGTCTGTCCGTGCATCCAGAGGGCCTTGATTGGGCCGCTGTGGATGGGGGACCCGTTCAGGTTCTCTTCACCGTGCTGCGTCCCAGCGAGGCAACCGATCAGCACGACCCCGAAGATCACCTGGCAATGATGCGCTGGGTAGCGGGTCTGGCGCGTGATTCGGACTTCCGGAGCTTTGCCTGTCAGGCCAAGACGCGGACGGATCTGGTGAACCTGCTCAAGGAAATGTCCCCCAGCTAGGGGCGTGGCGGGCGCTGTTGGCGGGGCGCGCTCCGATTGAAGGATTCATCCCCGAGTGGGGTTCCCGATTCGCCTAGGATCTGGCCATGAGAGTCGAGGGCGAAGCTGTCATCTGCAACGAGTCGGGTCTGCATGCACGCCCCTGCCACGCCATGGTCGCCCTGGCGCTCGAGCATGCCTCAGGGCTGCAGGTCTCCTGCGGGGAGCGCGAAGTCAACGGCAAGTCCATCCTCGAGTTGATGACCCTGGGTGCCTCGAAGGGGATGACCCTGAGCTTCTGCGCCGAGGGATCGGATGCGGAGGCCCTCGTGGCCGCAGTGGTTTCTCTGGTGGAATCGGGGTTCTCGGGCACATCCTAGGGGGTCTGAGGCCTACTTTTCTCGCTTCCACGGGGAATTGGCAGCCTGCCCTTAACCCCAAGCCGCTCCACGTCCGATCTGTGCATTGGTGAGGGTGCGGTCCCGCTTTGGGACGCGCGGCAACACCCCAGGCAGCAACCGCCGAGAAGAGGGAGACATCGTGCTAGGTCAAGTGAAGAGCATTATTGGAATCGACATGGGGACGAGTGCCGTCAAGGCCGTCGAGATGTCCATGGAAGGCGGGAGCCCCGTATTGACGGGTTTCGGCCACGTGGACGTGCGCCCCGGAGAAAGCCAGGAAGTCGCTCTGCGCGAGCTGCTGGCATCGGGTGCCTTTCAGAGCAAGCGCGCCTCCATGGGCGTTGGAGGACAGTCTACCGTCGTGCGCTACCTGGAAATGGTGCGTATGAGCGACGCAGAACTTCGTCAGGCCATCCCTTTCGAGCTTCAGAACCACCTGCCCTTCGAAGTGGAAGAGGTGGCCTACGATTGTCAGGCCCTCGAGTTGGGAAACACAGCGGGCCAGGAAAACCCTGAGCGGGGTGTGGAGCCCGACACCATGACCGTGCTCCTGGCGGCGTGTCGAAGGGACCTAATCGATGAGCGAGTGCACTGGGTCCAGCGGGAAGGCCTGACCCCCGTTGCCGTCAACCTGGACCTCTTCGCCCTTGCCAATGCCTGGGAGTTGGCGGGCCCCGCACCACTCCTGACCCATGGGGACGGGGTTGAAGGTGAGGAAGGATCTTCCGAACACGCTCAACGCCCGACGCAAGCCGAGAGGGCCGTGGCCCTGGTCGACGTGGGGGCCGGACGTACATCCATCAATGTCCTCCTGGATGGCGAGACTTGTTTCAGCCGCGAGATTCCCCTGGGGGGAGTGGATATGACCCAGGCCATTGCCCGGCGCTTGAGCGTGGAGGCCGAGGATGCCGAGGCCCTCAAGCGTGAGAGCGATGGCCCAAGCGCCGAGGTGGAGGCCGCCATGCTGCCCGTGATCGAGGATCTGGCGGCCGAGCTCTCGCTGTCCATCGACTACGTTGAACATCATCGTGGCGTTCAGGTGGCGGAACTCCTCGTATCCGGCGGAGGCCTCCTCGTGCCGGGTGCCGTGCAGCATCTCGAGCGTGCAGTGGGCCGCCCGGCGCACATCTGGAGCCCCCTCGAGGGCCTGCGTATCAACACCGAGCGAGTGGACATGGAGGACCTGGAGTGCTGGGCCTCATCCCTCGTCGTAGCTCTGGGCCTGGCCGGAAAGGTGGCTGCCTGATGATCACGATCAACCTACTCCCGGAGGAATACCGGAGGCACATCCGACCCTCCATCAAGCTGCTTGCGGTGGGGTACAGCGCCTTGGCCGTGGCCGCCTCACTCTTGGCCTGGTGGGGCTGGCTGGTGTTTGGCGTCAGCCCGACGCTGGAAACCCAAAGGGCCAGCCTCGAGACGGAGATGGCGGGCTTGGCGCCCCGGGTGACCTACCACCAGGTTCTGAGCAAAGAGGCCGCCTTCCACGCCTCGCGTGAGGACACCCTGCGCACCATCACCTCCAGCCGGGTCCTGTGGACCCAGGTTCTCGACGACCTTACGGACGTGGTCAATCGAGGCCACGAGGGCGAGCGTCACACCATCTGGTTCGACGACATCACTGGGAGCCTCTCCGATGGTGTGGGTCCGAGCAAGGAGGGTGTTGGCCAACTTGAAGCTCAAGGCCACTCGGGGTCGGGTGAGATCGATCAGATCAGCCACTTCCTCGCGGACCTTACGGACAGGGAAATCTCCGGCCTGCCTGGCGTGTTTGGTTCGCCTTCGGCCCCCGAGGGCCGGCGCAATGCCAGTGATCCCACGGTGGTGCCCAGCGTGGACTTCTCGTTCCCCTTGCACCTTGAGCTTCTCCCCAGTGATCAGCGCCACCAGGGTACGCCCGTCGCCTTCCCCACCCAATCACCAGCACCTGAAGCGCAGCAGTCCGGAGGCGCAAGATGAACATGAGCAGTCGCAACGTCTGGCTCACACTTGTGATCGGGTCGATCGTCATCTGTGGTTCCCTGGGTGGCCTCGTGCATGTGGCACGTCAAGACATAGAGCTGGCTCAGGTTGATCTCCACACCCTGCAGGATCAGGTCACCGTGGCGCGTAGCACGACCTCCCAGACTCCGAAGCTGGAGCGCGACGTTATTGTTCTGCGTGAGCTCTCCTCATTCGTCGAGGAGACCCTGCCAAGTACTGAGGATCTGACAAGGTTGATCGAGGACCTGAAGGAGTACCTGCAGGAGGCCGACGTCGAGGTGGAGTCCTTCGGCCTGCGACCGAACAGGCCTTCGGCCCTGACCCAGAACACGGGCATCGACCGGATCGGCTACACGCTGACTTTCGAGGGTGGGCTGTTCGAGTTGATGACCTTCCTGTCACGAATCGAATCCGATGAGCGCTTCATGGCCGTGCGGTCATTCAAGCTCGTCTCGACCTCGCGTGAGGCACTGGAGCGCGACGGCCGCGCCCTGCACCACATCCAGGTGGATATTGAGACCTACACCTACAGGCCTGAAGACACCGTGGCGGAGGCCTCCATCGACGGCTACGAGCGCAAGCGCGGGCTCCTCGTGGGGGACATCGGGACACGTGGCAAGGCCCTGCGTCCCAGCGTCTACCGATTTGAAGGAGATCGTGGCCGACGCGATCCCTGGGTGGATCTGAGGGTCCCCGCTCTGGGAGAGGAGGGCGGACCGAGCGTTCAAGAGCAGGTGAAGTTCGTGGAGTCCCTGATCGCATTGGTCGACGAGGCTCATGCGGAGTGGGAGCTGGTGCAGGCCACCAGCAATACCATCGACCGTATCGTCAAGCGCGGCAGGTTGGGCCAGACCCTCGCCCAGCTCGACGAAGAGTTGCGTCGCCTGAATGCGGGCTTTGATATCCACTATGTGCCCGCATTGCGGCGATTCGAGTTGGAGGTCCTGGAGCCGCGTGAAACCTTGCGCCTGGCCATGGAGGAGGACAGCCAGTCTGGTCCCTCACGTGATGAGCTGCTCGCCTTGGAAGAGGCCATGCTTCGCCACTTGGAGCGCGCGGAGTTCGGCCTGGCCATGGACGCCTTCGCTGCCCTGGAGGCCTCACTGTCACGAGTGCAATCCGATCCTCGGCGTTGGGAAGTTGCCCAACGCTTGAGCGAGTACAACCGACAAGCTCAGACCGCGCTCGAGTTCTCCGAGCTCGCGCTTCAATTCGGCGGCTCCGTCATCATCGATCAGGGCGACCCCTCCGTGATCGTCATCCAGGAAGTGCAGGGCGCCCGCGAGGCCCGCTCTTACTCGGTGGGGGACTTTGTCCTTCCCGGGCTGGAAGTGGCCGCCGTCCGGCCCAATGAAGTCGTCTTCTATTTCAAAGGCTACGAACTGACCCGCGTCTATTGACGCTTATCCAAAAGGAACCGCCATGTCCTTGGCGGCGACGCACGTGAAACATCTACGAACGATCCTGCTCCTTGCTCTGGGGCTTCTTGGCCTCTCCACCGCAGCTCAAGCCCAGGTGCCCAGCCTGAATGCTCGAGTCCACCTGAACGTAGTGGACCAGGAGCTCTCTGAGGTCGTGCAGTTTGTCCGGGACCGCTCGGGGGCCAACATCGTCATCCTCGAGGGGGGCGAGCAGCGCGTGCGCGACCTGCAGGTCAACGACATCCTGTGGCGCGATGCCCTGGAGTTCGCGGTGGACCTGGCGGGCTGTGTGCTCGACGATGGCAAGAGTGGTGTGCTCACCATCTCCCGGCCCAAGCGAGTGAGCTTCGACCTGCGGGACATTGACCTCAACGAGGTCATCATGACCATCGCCGCGGCCAGTGGAGCCAATATCATCATCGGCCCCGAGGTCGAAGGGACGGTGCGGGTCAGCATCAAGGACGTTCCGTGGCGGGATGCTCTCGAAGAGATCGTCAAGGCGCGCGGCTATACCGTGGTAGAGGAACGCCGCAACATTCTGCGCGTCGTGGACCCCCTTACTCTGGAGCACCAGAAGGTCACCCGCAGCTACCAGCTGCGCTACCTGCGTCCCACGGGGCCGCGCGTACCCAAGATCGAGACCCAGTTCCACACCGGCGCCGCAACGCCCCCCCAAGGGGAGCCGGGTGACCACTTCACTGCCCTTGAGGCTCTGCGCAAGGCGCTGAGTGAGAACGGTGAGTTGGATTTCATCGTGGAGCAGAACGTGATCATCGTGCGTGACACGATTCAGGTGCACGAGTCACTGGAAGAGATTCTGCGCCGTCTTGACGTGGAGCCCGCCCAGGTCTTTGTGGACGTGAAGTTCGTCTCCACCTCCAACACCGATCTCCTCGACCTTGGCGTGGATTACGGCGACTCCGGCCTGACGGGCTCCATCACAGGAGGTCAGATTCCGATCGACTTCCCCTTCACCCTGGGCAAGGGCGGGTTTGAAGACGACCTGTTCGCCGACCAGTCCGGGTCCGGTCCCTATGCCGATGATTCGCTCAGCAACAGCAGCGTCATCTTGCCCGACACCATCTTCGGCGCACTCTCCTTCACCCAGTTCCAGGCTACCCTGCACATGTTGCAGCAGGATTCTTCTGCCGAGATCATCCAGGCGCCCAAGCTCGTCACCATGGATGGGCGTGAGGCGACGATCTTTGTGGGCGAGACTGTGCGTTACGCGGAGGCCAAGTCCGAGCAGGGCCAGGCAGGAGGCTTGCAGTTGACCGTGGCTGAGGCCGCGGGCTCGCCCGTAGAGGTGGGGTTCCAACTCCTGATCCGTCCTACCGTGGTGCCCGGTACCGAGCGCATCATCATGGAGGTCATCCCCAAGGAGACCAGTCTGACCGGCTCCTCGGGCAGCACGGCTCTATCCCCCGCAGGGTTTGACATCTTCACCGTGGGAGCCGCGGGCGAAGAGGGCAGCATCGCCCTGCCCCGTACGCGCTCCTCGACCCTCATCACCCAGATGATGGTGGAGAGCGGCCAGACGGCCGTCATCGGCGGCCTGACCACCGACATGGATACCGACAGCGAGTCACGCATCCCCTACCTCTCCTCTATTCCCGTGGTGGGCGAGCTCTTCAAGCACAAGTCCACGAGCCGCGAGCGGCGGAGTCTGGTCATCTTCCTGACGCCGCGCATCGTGCGCTCGACCCAGGACACGGAGTTCCTCCTACAGCAGGAGCTGCTGCGCCGACGCATCCGCCTGCATGACGAGATCGAGGCCCTGGTCAACCCTCAGTAGCCCCTTGGATTCGAGTTCTGTGGGGGGCTCCCGCATCCCGGGGACCCGCTCCCGTGGGGCCTGAAGTGAGGTCCACGCCTACCCAATCCCATTTTTTGGGACAGGTGGTAGGATCGGAGCGCCCGACAGGTCAGCATGGGCCTCGTCCCCGGTTGGCCGCGCGTCGGCGGGGGTGGGATCGGAGGCACACTGCAGCACCGCTGCCCTCTGCTGTCCCTCAACTCATGCCAGGGCCATGCGTCCTGGACCACAACCAAACTATTGTTCACGGCTGGCGCACAGCGCTGGTCATTACGACAGCTTTCACGATCGGGGATACGCTCTCCGGTCTTCCGTTCAAAACCTAATCAGTGACGTGTTCAGCGGCCTGGCTCGCGCGGCGGTACTTCCGCCCAAGATGACGCCAGGCGCTCCGTCCAGTCGGAGACGACATGACTCAGCAATCATTCCTGGGCGACATCTGCCCGGAGCCTGACGACGCCCATTACAACTCGGATTCCACGCCCAGCACGGGCGGAGACTCATTCGGCTCTGGAGTGCAAGACTCCAGCTCCCCGTCAGAATCCACCCCCAAAACCGCATCCGGATCTCGCAGACGGCCAAGGTCCCGAAGCCGCTCCAAGGCCTCCGGTTCCAAGGCCTCCGGTTCCAAGACCGCAGGCTCAGATGCCAAGACAGACGATCCTTCGGGATCAGAAGACAAGCCCCGTCGCAAGCGCTCCCGTTCGCGCCGCCGATCAGGCGGGAGAAGCCCAAAGCCCGAGGAGGGTGCTGGGGACTCGACAAAGAACACCGACGATGCTTCCTCGGAAGATTCCGGGTCTGAGAAGCCGGCCCGCACTCGACGCCGAGGGAGTCGTGGAGGTCGCAGGCGGCGCTCCAAGGCCGACTCCGGGGAGGCGGGAAAGCGCAGTGCCCTGGCCGTAGAGGCTATTCCAGGAGAAGAAGATCTGGCGGACCTTCCCTCGGAGGGGGGGCGCGGAGATGGCGCACAGACCAGGACGAGACGCAAGCGCACACGGCGTGGTGGTCGCGGTCGTAAGAAGGCTTCTGGTTCGGAGGACGCACAAGGCGAGTCCACCGAGGATTCGGGCGCGGGGACGCGCAAGAAAGCCGGCCGCAAGAAAGCCACCAAGAAGCGGAGCCGGAAATCTTCCAGTGCCGCCAAGACGGATGAAGAGCTTGAGGCCGAAGTGCTCGCCGAGCGCAAGGAGTCGATCCTCGTCAACGCTGAGGATCAGGAAGAGAAGCGGGTTGCCGTCGTTCGCGGAGATCTGATCGTCGACTTCTTGATGACCTCCGAGAACCAGCAATCCCTGGTCAATGACATCTACCGCGGCCGCGTGGTGAACCTGGAGCCTGCCATCGGGGCAGCCTTCATCGATTTTGGGCAGGGGCGTAACGGCTTTCTGCACAGCTCTGATGTGGTCTCCGCCTACGGCGAGAAGGACTTCAACCTGAAGGCACTTCTCTCAAGCCCGGTCGAGCCCGAGGAGTGGGACGAAGCCTCCAGCCAACCCATGGTGGGCGCCGAGATCTCGGATGAGGTTGCCGACCAGGATCAAGAGTCTGAGCCCGAGGCGGCTGCCAGCTCTGAGGGCGAGGGCGAGGGCGAAGGCGAAGGCGAAGAGGCCCCCCCCAGCCCCAGCGAGAAGAAGGCGAGTGACCGTGGTCGACGGGGCAAGAAGAAGGCCAAGCGTCAGGGCGGGCGTAGCTCCCGCTCCCGAGGACGTGAGCGCAAGCCCATATCTGACCTGCTGAAGAAAGGCGATCAGGTGGTCGTCCAGGTGACCAAGGACGCCATCGGGGACAAAGGCCCGACGCTCACCACCTACCTGTCCATTCCCGGTCGATATCTGGTGCTCATGCCTTCCATGAGTCACACGGGTGTGAGTCGCAAGATCCCCGACGACAAGGAGCGTCGTCGACTCAAGCGCATCCTCTCATCCATCAAGGTTCCTGAAGGCATGGGGGTGATCGTTCGCACCGCTGGTATCGGCAAGACGAAGACCGACCTGCAGCGGGACGTGAACTACCTGTTGGGGGTCTGGGAGAATCTGGGGCAGAAGCTGGATAAGGGGCGCGGCCCTGCCGTGCTGTACCAGGAGTCCTCCCTGGCGATCCGCACCCTGCGCGATCTGTTCAACGCTCGCACCAAGGAGGTTGTCATCGACGACTCCGAAGTGCACGAAGAGGTTCTCAGCTTCGCCAGCGAGTTGATGCCGGATCAAGTTGATCGCATCAAGCGCCACGAAGGAAGTCGACCGCTCTTCCACGAATTCGGGATCGAGCAGGACTTTGAGAAGATCTTTGCGCGCCGTGTGGAGTTGCCGTCCGGCGGCTCGATCATCTTTGACCAGGCAGAGGCGTTGGTCGCCATTGACGTGAACTCGGGCCGTACGCGCACCAAGTCCTTTGACTTCGAAGAGGTCGCCCTCAAGACCAACCTGGAGGCGGTGCCGGAGATCGCGCGACAGATTCGTTTGCGAGACCTGGGTGGAATCATCGTCTGTGACTTCATCGACATGATGAAGAGCTCCTCCAACCGACAAGTGGAGCGGGCACTGCGCGACGAGTTTGCTACCGATCGCGCGCGCTCCAAGATGGGACGCGTCAGCCAGTTCGGACTGCTGGAGATGACACGCCAGCGGCTGGGTCCTGGTGTGCACAAGAAGGTCTTCACGACATGTACCCGCTGCCGCGGCACGGGCAGCATCCGATCCGTGGCCTCTCGGGCCCAAGCCATTATCCGGCGCCTGGGAGCCGCGTTGACCCAGAAGGGCTTCAGCAAGGTCGAGGTGCGCGCCCATCCAGAAGTCGTGGACTTCCTGAAGGCCGACCTGTGGGACTACGTGCGAGCCATGGAGCACCGCTCCGAGCGGGAGCTGGACTTCATCGGCGTGCCCGATCAGCCTGAAGACAGCGTGCTCCGCTACCTGCGTGCCGATGGCCGCGAGGTCCGCCCCGGAGGGCGCCGCAAGAGGTAGGCCCCCGCATGCCCCCCCTGAGCTTGCTCAATAGGGGCTTCCAGGGGTGGCGGGCGCATCCTGCCGCAGCTAGACTCTTCGCCCCAATCGTCCATCCTCAACCGACGCCCGCGGGAGAATCCACCGCGGGAGAGCCGGGACTCACATCCCGGATTGATAGCAAGCGAGAATCCTGTGTACGCCATTATCAGCGACCGCAACAATCAGGCCAAGGTGAGTGTGGGTGACGTCGTCGCCTGCGACCTCATGGATGCCACCCCCGGCAGCGAATTGATCTTCGATCATGTTCTGCTCGTCTCGAACGAAGGGGACGTCAAGATCGGCAAGCCCAATGTGGAAGGCGCGAGCGTCAAGGCCGAGGTCATCGGCGAAGCCAAGGGCAAGAAGCTCGTTATCTTCCGCTTCAAGCGCCGCAAGGGTGTTCGTCGCAAGACGGGCCATCGCCAGCACTACACCAAGGTGCGCATCACCGAGATCAACGGCTAGTACTTAAAGGACCCCTTCAATGGCACATAAGAAAGGACAGGGAGCCACCCACAATGGCCGCGATTCCAACCCCCAGTTCCGGGGCGTCAAGCGCTACGGAGGTCAGGCCGTCACCGCGGGCACCATCCTGGTGCGTCAGTGCGGCACGCGCTTCAAGCGTGGTACCAATGTGGGCCTCGGTAACGACTACACCCTCTATGCCCTGGTGGATGGGACCGTGCGGTTCCAGAAGGGGCGCCGGGTCCACGTGGACCCGCTGAGCGCCGAGTAGGGCATGCTGGCCCTTCCGGTGGGTGCTCCCGCCGGGTGGTCCGCATTGATGGGAGAACGCCGGGCTGGACGATCATGTTCCGCGACGAAGCCAGCATCGAAGTCATTGCAGGTAAGGGGGGGGACGGTGTGTCCTCGTTCCGGCGCGAGAAGTATGTCATCAAGGGCGGCCCTGATGGGGGCGATGGCGGTGACGGAGGCAGCGTTCTCCTGGTCGCCAGCTCTGAGTTGAATTCGCTCCTCAAGGTAGGCCGTGCCTATCGCTACAGCGCGGACAATGGGCGTCCTGGGGGGCCCCGCAAGTGCACGGGTGGCCGTGGCCAGTCGCGGCGCGTGACCGTACCCGTGGGAACCCAGGTGTTTGACGCGGACGAGGGCACCCTGTTGTTCGATCTGGCGCATGAGGGCGACGAGTTGCTCGTGGCCAAGGGGGGCCAGGGAGGCAAGGGCAATGTGCGCTTTGCCAACTCCGTGCGTCAGACGCCGAACCACTGCACACCGGGCAAGGATGGTGAGCATCGGTCCCTCAACCTGGTGCTGAAGATCTTCGCAGAGGTGGGCCTCTTGGGCCTGCCCAATGCGGGCAAGTCCACCTTCCTCTCGCGCGTGACCGAGGCGCGGCCAAAGATCGCCGACTACCCCTTCACCACCCTCGATCCCCAAGTCGGTATCGCGAAGGTGGGGGACTACGACACCCTCGTGTTGGCCGACCTGCCCGGGTTGATCGAGGGCGCAGCCGAGGGTGCCGGCCTGGGTCACCGATTCCTGCGTCACGTGGAACGCTGCCGCGTCCTCCTGCACCTGGTGGATGTCTCCCCCGGCGCGACAGACGAGCCTGCCGAGGCTTGGCGCACCCTGGAGCGCGAGCTCAAGAACTACTCAGAGGCCTTGTACAAGAAGCCACGCATCATCGTGGCCACCAAGCACTTTGAGGATGAGGGGTCCGCTGAGAGGCTGGAAGACCTGCGCCAGGCTGTCACAGAGGCCAGCGCCGAGGGTGAACAACCCGCCAGGGTGCACCCCATCTCATCGGTCACCGGGGAGGGCCTATCCGAGCTCCTGTCCCTGGCTCAGACACTTGTGCGCGAGGAAGTGGACCGGGCTCAAGGGTCTTAGGGTCCGGGGTCGATGGGGGGGGTGGAACCCAGCCCTCCCATCCCGATGCCCGAACCCCACAATCTGCCCCGAGGGGCCTCTCTTGACGAGGATGTCAGCTTCGCCGATCTGATGGGCGAGTCGTCTCTCTCCGGTGCTGCAGCTTCAGCCCCTGCGCCGAACGCGCGGCAGGTGCTCGAAGGTTGGCTGGCCCAGATGATCGAACATCAGGCCTCGGACCTGATCCTGCGTGCCGGTTCGCGGCCTTCCCTGCGCGTCGCTGGGTCCATCCATTTCTTGCCCGGTCGTGTGCCTGGCCCGGGCCCCTTGACAGAGATCATGGCCGGCATCTTGGGAGCGCAGCGCATGGTGGAGTGGTCCAGCTCCGGAGCTGTGGATGCGGCCATCCAGCTCGATGGCCTGGGACGTTTTCGGATCAACGCCTACAAGCAGATGGGCGAGCCCGCCCTCGTCATTCGTCGCATCGGATCGGCGGCCCCGGACCTGACTCAGCTCAACCTGCCCCACGAGGAGTTGGCTGAACTGGCCACGCGCCGCCGCGGTCTGGTTCTCGTCACAGGCGTGGCAGGCTCGGGCAAGTCCACGACCCTGGCCGCCATGATCGAACACATGAACCGCAATGGTGAGCGCCATGTGATCACCTTGGAGGATCCGGTGGAGCTGCTCTACCAGGAACAACGTTGCGTGATCAGTCAGCGTGAAGTGGGCTCGGATACGCCCACCTTTGCTCAGGGTCTGCGCCATGCCCTGCGGCAGAGCCCGGACGTCATCCTGATCGGCGAAGTGCGCGATGCGGCCACGATCGAGGCTGCCTTGGAAGCGGCCGAGACCGGGCACCTCGTGCTCTCAACCCTTCACACGGTGAATGCCGCCCAGACATTGGATCGCATTCTGGGGTTCTTCCCGGATTCCGCTGGCGAGCAGGTGCGTGCCCGATTGGCAGAGAACCTGGCCGGGGTCCTTGGGCAGCGGCTCCTGCCGTCCAAGATGGGCGGGCAAGTGCCGGCCTACGAGTTGATGGTCACCAATCCTCACCTACGCCAGTGCATCCTCGATGGTGAGCCGGGTGATATGGCGCGTGCGATCGCCGCTGGCGGACCGGGGCTGATGTCCTACAACCGTTGCCTCGAGGGGCTTGTACGCAGCGGGCGCGTGGAGCTGGATGAGGCCTTGGCCTCCAGCGATCGGCCCGATGAACTCCTGCTCAGCCTGCGCGGTATCCGCAGCGGCTTGGAGAAAACCCTGCGCATGGGTGAAGCTGAGAGCCACCCCACCCTGGAACCCGGTAGTCCCGATCAGGGGCCCGCGCCGGGGGGGGTGAGGCTCAGCGCGGGCGAGTGAGGTCCTGACGGAGACGTCTGGGGAGTCCGGGCCCGCAAAAAGCCATCGATCCCGAGGAAGAGACGCCGTCCCAGAGCGTCCAGGACGCTACCGATCCAGCCTGAGCCCACCTGGGACGTCGTTCTCGGCTGGGAATGCGCCCTCCCTGCGGCTAGGATCGGCCTCTCACCATGGACGTTGCAAGTATCAAGAGCACCAGTTGGATCATCTCCGTGGCCTTGGGCCTGGGCCTGGGGTACACGGTCTATGACTACGTCGAGCGGGATGGATCCCGGCGTGTCACCAACGAGGACGGGCTCGAGTCCCTGGTGGTCGTGGATCCGGAGTACGTGCGTTCGGTGCTGGAGTCCGATGTACGGCTCGACGTGGACGTCAAGCATGGACTGTCCTACAAGGGTGAGCTCCAGCGCACCTTCTTGCAGATGAACTGGACGGGCTATGAGGCGCCAGTGGTGGTGAAGCCCACCACTGAGAAACCTGCTGATACGGGACCGCGCTACAAGCCCCTCGACACGGTCCTGCGGGTTCTGATGTTGGCCGTGGATAACCTGGACCCTGGCGGGTCCTTCGCGTTCGTCCTTCTCATCCCGGGAGGCGAGCCCCTTGAGCTGCGCGTGGGGGACACCCTGCCCAAGCCCAATGACTTTGCCGTTGTGCACGCTATCAAGAAGACGGGCATCGAATTCGCCTTCAAGCAGGAGGGTCGGCCCAACGAGAGCCTCGCTCCGATGAGCATGGATGATGGCAATCTGATCACCAAGTTGGGGGAGGGTGGCGCCCGCACGGCCCAGGGCGACAATATCCCCCGCGTCGAGCGCAAGCCCTCCGAGCGTCCAAGTCAAACCGAGGAGCTCGGCAACAACGTCTTCCTGCTGGGCACCGAGGACCTGGACTACTTCGGCAAGAACTATGCGGCCATTCTGACTGACGAGGTGCAGACAGCCACGCACTACGACGAGAACGGTAAGCGGGATGGAATCGAGATCAAGAGCATTGCCAGCGGCTCCGTTGCTTCGCGGCATGGTGCTCAGGCCGGCGACGTTCTGATCAGTATCAACGGTCAGGCTGTCAGCAGTGAACACGAGGCCATCAACTTCGTGAAGAACAACCAGGACCAGTACAGTGTTTGGGAGGTCGTCGTGGAGCGCCTCGGGCGCCGCGAGACGATCGTCTACACAGACCCCAACAACTAGAGAGGGGCCGGCCTTGGG
Organism: Planctomycetota bacterium; assembly: GCA_002720975.1. Taxonomy (GTDB): domain Bacteria; phylum Planctomycetota; class UBA1135; order UBA1135. The sequence goes on from PBIX01000049.1 coordinate 26,129, forward strand.
CAGGGCCCTGGCCTTGCATGGAGCTGTGCTCCCACTCCCATTCTTGATCGAGCGTCATGTCGCACGCCATCCTCGCCCTCGACCTCGGCAATAGCACCTGCCAGCTGGCCTGGGTGGCACCCCCGGGCGAGGACGAAGTGGTCGAGGTCCTTCTCCGCCTGCCTTGCTCACAGGATCTGGTGCGCGAGTTGGCCGATTGGTTTGACGCTCATCCCATTCCGTCTGGAACGTGCGCTGCTGTGTCCAGCGTGGCCAGTGAAGTGCAGACGGGTGAGGTTGTCGGCCTGCTGAACCGAACGCCTGGATGTGAATCCTGCCTCCAGCCCTCCGCCGGTTTGGACCTGCGCTTGGAGGAGCCCGGTGGAGTGGGGTGCGACCGGCTCTACGCCGCCCGCGCGGCCCTTGAGTTGACCGGCATGCCCACCGTGGTGGTGGACGCGGGGACGGCGCTGACCGTGGACGCTGTACGGCCACGGCGCGATTCGGATGCCGAGCACCTGCACGGGGAGTTTCTGGGAGGGGCCATCGCCCCCGGACCGCGCCTACTGGCCGAGGCTCTGGCCCGGGGCGGCGCACGCCTGCCCAAGGTGGAAGGGCGGCCCGGGGTTCCGGCTCTGGGAAAGGACACGCCTTCCGCACTTGAAGCGGGCATTGCGGTGGGCCTCGAGGGGGCCGCACTGCACCTTGCACGCCGGGTCGCCGATGAGGCGGGTCTGGACCAGCCGGCAACCGTGCTGACGGGCGGCGCGGCTTCATTTCTCCGAGCGGCTCTGCGCACAACGGCACCGGGCCCGTGGTTCGAGGATCCGGATCTGGTGCTTCGTGGTCTGGCTGCCAGCGCACGCGAACATCAGGACGGCGGATTGTGAGCGTTCGCCGACTGACTCCGGCGGGTGCAGGAGGGGTAGCTGTCGTGGAGGTGAGTGGGCGCCCCTACCTGCGACGGTTGGAAGACTACCTGGGGCGTCCCCTTCCCGGGGAGGGGAGGGCCGCGCTGGTACGCCTGATGCGCACACCTGCGGTCCAAGGGGGGCAGGGCGGGCAGGAGCCACCTGGCGAGGAGCTGCTCGATGAGGGGTTGCTACTGCAGCGCGGCGTGGAACGCGTGGAGTTGTGCCTGCACGGCAATCCCCTGCTCGTGCAGGAGGTCATCCAACGCCTCGATCCGGAGAGCGGGGCCGGTGCACCCGAGAAAGACCTCAGCGTGGAAGCCGCAGCCTGGCAGTGGCTGCCACACATCGAGAGTGAGTGCGGCGCGCGCCTTGTCCTCGATCAGGCTCTTGGTGCTCTGCGCAGGGAGGCCTTGGCCTGGGCCCGTGGCGACGTGCCCGGACCTCCGTCGTGGATCGATCTCCACCGCGCATCGGCCGCCCTTGTCCGTCCTCCCCTGGTCGTGTTGACCGGTGCGAGCAACGCGGGCAAGTCCACGTTGTTCAACCTGCTGTTGGGTGAGGAGCGCGTCGTGGTCAGTGACGAGCCGGGTACAACGCGCGATACCATCGCTGCCCCTCTCGCTCTTGGTGATTGGATCGTGCGGCTCGTGGATACGGCTGGTGAGCGCGATCCGGGTTCCACCGGGAGGGGAGACGCAGAGGTTGAGGGCCAACGCCTCGGGCGCGAGCTCTCCGCCCGCGCTGAGCTGACCCTGGAGCTCGTTGACTATCAGGGCCTCTCTCCTGGATCCTGGCCTGATCCGACGCCCGAACCGGGCAGGCGCGTGCTCGTCAGTCGGGCCGATGCCCTGAGCGGTGATCCTGTCGCCTTGGACGGGAAACTGTTCATCTCGGCACTACGGGATCCGGAGCATGCCCGGGCTCTCGTGGGTGACCTGATCCTTGAGGGTTTGGGTTGCACAGGACCCGAAGCCGGGTGGCAGGCCGGCCGCGCCGTTCCCTTGGAGTTGGAGTGGGCCGAGGCTCTGGACGGGGCGCGCTCGTTGCCAGCGGGCGATGCGCGAGTGCAGCGGGTACTGGGTGTCCTGAATGGGGACAGTTTCGGCCAGGGTAAGCCCGTCGATGCGAGTTGCCCGCGGGAACCCTCACCCGTAGAATGAGCGGGCCCAAGGCGCCCTTGCTCGGACGCGTTTTGACCCTGCCCCTCTTGAACCCATCGAATCCTCGGACGGCATGTAAAGGCCGTCCCCCGGGCGTATTTCTACCTCTCCTGGGTAGGAGTTCGCTCACAGAGAGGATGGAAGCTGGCTGGGCCCCTGGTTTGGACAACCCCACGGCATGACCCAAACCCTCCGACATCTGGTCTCCATAGACGACCTCTCCGTGGAAGAGATTCGTGCGCTCTTCGCTGCGGCGGATCGCTTTGCAGCCGACCCGCGCGGGCACGCGGACCTTTGCCCCGGCATGATCTCCGCCAGCTTGTTCTACGAGCCCTCCACACGGACCCGGCTGTCCTTCGAGTCGGCCATGTTGCGCCTTGGAGGAGGCGTCATCACTGCGGCCGAGATGAAGCAGTCCTCGGCCTCGAAGGGCGAGTCCCTGGCTGACACGGTGCGAGTGGTTGGCGGCGCGTACTCGGATGTGATTGTTCTACGCCACCCCAGTGAAGGTGCCGCGCGTCTGGCTGCCCAGTACTCTCCGGTGCCCGTGATCAACGCGGGGGACGGGGCCCATGAGCACCCGACCCAGACTCTTTGCGATCTCTACAACCTGCACGTGGAGCGCGGCCGCATTGAAGGACTGGATGTGGTGCTTGCCGGTGATCTCAAGTACAGCCGGACGGTCCATTCGTTCGCCTACGCCCTGGCGCGCTTTGGTGCCAATATCGTCTGCGTACCCCAGGCGGGCTTTGAAATGCCCGAATACGTGCTGTGCCGCCTGCGGGAGGAGTTTGGGGTGGAGCCCATCCGAGCCGATGCTCGGCGCCTGGGGAACCTGGCCTCGGACAGTGACGCCGTTTATCTGACACCTCAGAAGCCGCACCAGCTTTCCCTATTCACCGATGCACGTGGGTGGGAGGTGGAGCACGTGGATGCTCTCTACATGACCCGACCGCAGACCGAGCGACATGGGGGGGCGGAGCTTTCCGAGGCGTCCTACCTGCGGCTTGAGAAGCGATCCATGGCTGTGGAGTCGCTTCGCGATGCGGTGGTCATGCATCCCCTGCCGCGGCGAGACGAGATCGATTCGGAGATCGACTCGGATCCGCGCAGCATCTACTTCAAGCAAGCAGCTCGGGGCGTGCCGATCCGCATGGCGATCCTCGGCTTGCTTCTGGGCCGTTCCGACCTCGGGGTGGAGCCCCCTGCGCCGAGACCGGAGGGGGTCGCCGTACGGGTGGGGGACAACCCATGTCCCAATCCGGCCTGTATCTCGCGCACGGAGACCCGTCACGTGACCCCGGCATTCACCCTGGCAGGCAGGGTTCCCCTGCGTGCCCACTGCGCCTACTGCTCCAGGGAGTTGACGTTCGAATGGGTGGGTTGCTCCTCGACCGGACACTATCACGCCCCCGGCGCTGGCGATCTGCGCCGGGTGCGGCCCGATCATCTGGTCTTCTTCACGGACCGCGGCGCTGCTGAGGCGTGTGGATTCAAGCCTGCGGCGCGCTCTCGGGATGGCATCTCAGCGGGCTCAGGGCCTGCCTGAGAGGGTAATCCGGGCCAATAGCCGTTGGCCAGGTGTCTGAAACGGCCCTCCAGGGCCTCCAGGCCCCCTTGCGCAGGGTGCGTGCGCTTGGTTGACATACGCCTGTGCAGAATCGCACATCAGGCCCGTTACGCCTCCAGAAAGAGGGGTATTACTTATCGTAACCCCCTTTCAAGTATAGAGTTACGTCGTTCTGTTGGCCATCCTTCGGGGCGGCACGGCGTTTGTACCTGTAGGGGCCCGAATCCTCCTGTCCCACGGCCAGCCACCGGGGGCGAGGGGGTCGGAGGCCACATCGTGGCCCCCGCTCTCTGATCTTTCCCACTCTGGTCCCGATTCCTTGGCGGTTGGCTCCTTGACCCTAGGGCTCAAACCCAGACAATGGTAACCAAGCCGATAGCTCCCCCCGGGATGGCCTCCATCTGATCCATTCCTGGCGGGGTTGCGCACTCCGTTTGCACCCCTCGTCGAGTTCTCGATTCTGAGCACTCCCGCGGGGAATCCGCAAGGCGGGTGCCTAGCGACTCTCACTACATGATTCACTCCCATCAGACCTCCCGCGACCACGCCTCCTTCTCTCTGACACCTCCGACCCTCACCAAGAGGGGGGTGGTCTTGGCCATGGGCCTCATCTTGGCGGGTTGTGGATCCGGACCGGGTAGTTCATCAACCACTGCGGCCCACTCTCCCGGAGACCTTGTTGCCAAACCGGACGGTGGGTTCTTTTACGCCGATGCCAACAATATGGGCAATGGATCCGAGGTGCACATCTCGCGCCAGGCGTATGGTCGGATTGTAGAGGTCTTCGGCCTGGATTCTTCGGGCGTCAGAGTTCACATGGCGAGCGATTTCGTCATAGCTCCCAACCAGGTCAGCGATGGTCAGGACTATCTGATTGAGGCCAATCCGGTCACGGCTCAACAGGTGCTCGTCATCCTACGTGACGTGATGGATACGACTGCCGGTGGGGGGCTTCAGCAATTCCACAGTCTGCTGTATACGCTGGGCGAGAACCTTCTGCCCATCTTCGAAGCCGACACGACGGGTGCTGGCCTCTACTCGATGGTCCCTCGCAACGCGGCCATTGTCCTGCAGTTTGACGACGTGATGGACCCTTCCACCATCAGCGAGTCCACCCTGCGCTTGTCGGTCGGCAGTCCGCCGGTGACACCTTTTGAGGCGCGCGTCCTCCCTGACCCGTTCCACGGCGAGCTCATCCCCGATGGTAGCGGCGGCTCAATCGTCTACCGCTCCACCCGCATCATTATCGATACGACCGTGACGGAGATCGAAGCCTTCCAGTACGAGCCGCCCCTGTCCATCAATGGCGTGGGTTTTCCCCCCAGTTTGGATGTGAACCTGGCCAGTGTGGAAATCAGGATTCCCACGGTGACGAACTCCTCGGTCGGTCAGAGCGCCCTGCTCATGAACCCTTCCGAGCATCCCCTGACCTCCAACAACAACGGTCCTGTGGACTGGAGCTCACCCACCGTTGACGTGATCCGAGCTTCCCGTTCGGGCGGATCGGGCGATGTGACCGGCGATGTGTACAATGGGTTCCTCCCGGATGACCTCCCCCCCCAGGTGGTCGGTACACAGCAGGTCACCATCGACGTGGCTCCCCAGTATCTGGGTGATAACGATTTCCTGCTTCAGCAGGTGACTTTCGATTCGGTCTTCTGCTCCACGACCCCGAGTGCGGGGGATGTGTTCTACCAGGATGGGCTCTTTGCCGAGGTCATCCAGTCCCCCAGTATTGTCAAGGATGGGGTCCTGAAGAACGTGGTTGTGCGAGTGCTGCTGTACCCCACCCTTTGGGATGACGCCGGCAGCCAAGGGGTCCAGGAGTGGGTTTCCAGTGGACAGGGTGAGTCTGAATTCCTGGCGGCCTTTGATCCCTCTGACGATATAGGTCAGGAGACGTGTTTCGTGCGGATTCTGCCGACCCCGGCGGGGTATCCCAGCCAGCCGACGACCGGCTTGGCTCCGGCATCCTCGTTCACTCTGCGTTTCAGTGAGCCCATGGATCCGGCCTCCGTCACGGCCTTCGATGCCATGACCCTGACCCGACAGCCCATGCCTCCGGTTGGGCAGCCGCCCCTGCCCACCAGCGACTTCGTGGTTGGCTCCATGGCGCAGACACTGGACTTGTTGGAGTTCACCTACCTGCCGGACCTGCCTTTGGCCCACTGGGTGGGGAACTCTTGGGACTACTGGCTGACCCTCTCCGCAGAGGATCTCGGCGCGACCGACTTGTCGGGCAATCACCCGGGAGCTCAACTTCCCTCCATCAAGGCCAGTACCGATCCCACGGCTGTCAACCAACGCAATGGCGGGCGCGTGAGTCGCTTCACCGGCATGGACGAGGAGGCTCCCCTGGGCACGCCTGAGACCGGGCCCATCCCGGAGTGGACGGGACAGCACCTCTACGACCTGGTCCGCCAGACAATCAAGCCGCGACCGGTGGTGCGTACCTGGACCAACGTGGACCGCTCCCAGCCCATGGTGACCCAGATGGTCGATTTCAAGCTGGGTATCCAGACGCCTCTCTCCAGTTTGGGGAGCAAGATGCAGCAGATGTGGCGCTATGTGGATTTCTCCTTCGGTCTGGCGGACCCATCGAATCACAACGTGGATCTGGAGGGCATCTGGTGGGCTCCGGTAGGGGGGGCGGTGGCCTCGGACAATTTCGCCAATTTCGAGATCCAGATGGGCCACTCGCTTTATGCGCCGGATGAGTACATCGATCCGGGTTCACTGTGGCCGCGCTTCCCCCTCAGTGGTTTCAAGCCCGACTTCAATAGCAACTACTACGACCAGGCGAATGATCCGCCACAGGTGGTCCACCCCCGCTATCTGGGTTATCTGATCAGCCCCGGCGACCTGACCGTTCACCCGGTGTCAGGGACCAAGCTGATGCCCTATCCCTGGAACCGCAGCGTTGCACCCGAGGATTGGACGACTTACACCTGGCGTGATACGACCCAGCGCAAGCGTGCAGGGCCCAAGTGTGGGGGCGTCGACCCGCAGCAACTGTGGAAGGCTCTGGGCCTGACGGATCCCGGCTGCTTCTACTACAAGCAGGGTTCGATCAGGTCGATCGGGTTGGCTCTCATTACGGAGTTCCGATGCTTCCCCGACCAGGGCGCAGTGGGGCAGAACGGGCTCGATATTTCGTTGGCGGCCAACTCATCCTCCAAGCCCTATTTCCGGGCGTTTTCGACTGGCGGTTACAACCAGGAGGGCAACCCGGTGACGGTCGACCCCGATACGGAAAACAAGGCCAATGGTGGTTTCAATCCGGGTTCAAAGCCTCCGGGCAAGCCAACGTTCGGGCTGGACAACGCCTTCTATATCGGTGCGGCGGACTTCGTAGTGCGTGTGAGCCACAGCTACTCGGTCTGGTTCCCGGCGACCAACCCCAAGGATGGTACGTATTTTGCCCAGCCTCTCTACATGGCTCCGACCATGGAGCCGCGTGCGGAGGACCAACCCATGGGTACTTCGATCTCTCTGGCGTTCCGTGGCCTGAAGAAATCCAATCCGATTGATCCTGCTTGCGGGGACGGCCCGGAGCCCTGGCTGGAGAACGCGACCACTCTGGACGCATATGGTGATCACTACGACGATTGTATTCTAGCTTGTCCGCCGGTTCCCAACCACAACGCCGCCAAGGAGAACCCCAACATCAACTTCCTTAACGGCAAGGATAAATGGTTCAAGGGCATCGGCAAGATCGACAAAGCCAAGTATTACCAGGTGCGCGTCACCTTCCAGTCGGACATCTTCACAGGGCTCGGCCCCGAGTTGTCCGCCCTGGCCGTAGCCTGGATGGTTCCTTGAGGATCAATCCCGGTGGAACTCCCTGACGAGCTCCACCGGGCCCCCTCCCTACCGAACTCTTCACCCCGTACAATTCCAGCCCTGTGGCCTCTCGCCACGCGGGTCTCCGCCTTCCTCTCCCCCCCGTACTTCACCGACTCCATGCGATCCATCACCCACCCCACCTCCGCTGTCCTCCCCTCTGGCAGCGAGTCCTGTGGTCCAAAGAACTCCCACGGCTTGCGTCCACGGCGCTCGCTCGTCTGGGCGCCCCTCGCTGGCGTGGCCCTGTGGGCGGTAGCGAGTTGTGGCGGTGGCGTCACATCCGACTCCGGAGCGAGTGGAGATAAGTTCTCCGTTGAGAGTGTCAATGTCTTGGAAGGTATGGAATGGAAGCTCAACAGGTCGATCGACATCACGTTCAATGATGAGGTCGACTTCTCGACGGTGACCATGAACACGGTCAATGTCACGGACCCTGTCGGCCGTGCAGCCACGGGCGTGTTCAGCTTTCCGACTCTTCCCGATGGGACGGTCGACAAGCGTACCGTTCGGTTTCAGCCGAACTGCCCGCGCCTGGCTGACTTTAGCGATGCGGGATTGGTACCGAACACCTCCTATCGCTTGGTCGTGCTGGGTTCTGATCAAGGTGGGGTGACGGTGCGTAGCGCGCGCGGGGAGGAACTGGAAATTGGCGTGCTGGTCAATTTCTCGACCCCGAATTCAACGGATGCCCTGACTCTGTTCTTGGATACCGTGCCCGGTCCGCCTTCCATCCGCCTGCGTGGTTCTTCTGGAGTCGCCACGGACGATCTGGACGCCTGCTACGTGGACTTGGGCGGTCAATCGATCTACTTCGAGTTGAATCTCTCCGATCAGACCGGTCGCATTCCCGTTGAGTTGCCCCTCAACCACTACAGCATTCCTGAGAATCAGGTGAGCGTGGTGGTGCATTTCAATCAGCCGGTGGACGCGACCCCGACGAACATCAATGCGTCTTACGTCTCCATCCAGTACTTCGATAGCTTGGTTTGGACGGACATCCAATCGGATATGGACCTGTTCGAGAATTGCACAGAGACGGGGGCGGCCCTGCGGATGATCCCGCGCGGTATTCTTCCCCAGGACAGCCCTCTGCGTGTGGTCGTGCGCCAAGGCTTCGCCGACCTGACGGGGGACTCGATCTCCTCCGATCTGACCAAGTTTGCCATGTCGGACACGGTTCAGGCGGGTGATCCCAACCCCCTCTTCCCGGGCATTGGCAACCCGGAGGTGGACGAGGTGCTTGAGACCTTCACCATCGGGGGCACTCAGTTGGGCTCCCTGGAAGATACGGTGGCGGCCTTCGAGGTTCCTCGGGCGGACTGGGGTAACGGAGAATTGAAGGCCTCCTTCGATTTCGGCGGGACAGGTGGCCCTGGCGGTGACTTCGATTGGCACCTGCCCCCGGGCGTGGATGTGATCCTGAACACAGTCAGTGACACCATCATCGGTGGTCCGGGCGGAGCCCCGACTGGTACGCAGGCGGTGATCAACGGCGTGATTGACATTCGCAACATGTTCGTCCCCGCGAGTACCCGACTGATCGTCCAAGGCCCCAATACGTGCACCATCCTCGCCACGGGTACCGTGACGGTTCTGGGTGAGATCTCTGTGCGTGGTGCGGACAACCCTGGCGTGGGAACACTGAACACGACGAATCAGCCTGAGCCTGGTGCCAAGGGCAACGCTGGCGGGGGAGATGGAGGTACCGGTTCCTTCCTGACCTCCCAGTCCACTCCCCAGGGGGGCACTGGCCAAGGGGCATTCAGCGTACCCAATGGCGGAGGTGTCGGAGGCGAATCCTCATACTCCAAGAAGAGTAAGGACGCGCGTCGTGCTGCTGGCGGTGGCGGGGGTGTCTTCGGACCGGATATCTACTACGACTACAATGGAAACAACGGCAACACCCTGGCGCTTGTCCAGACCCTCGTGGGGCTCGACGTGGAACGCGGGGCGGGCGGCGGCGCTGATGGATTGGGTGCGGTATCCCAGTCCATCCGTGCCCAAGGTGGATCCATCGGCCCCTCACCGTTCATTGACCTGAGCGCTGACAACAACTTCTACGGCACCATCCTCCTCTCCACCGGGCAACTCCTGGCGGGTGAGCTGACTCAGACCTGGGCCGGCGCCGGCGGCGGAGGAGGCGGAGATGCGATCCAGTCCGACACCTTCCCTGGCAATTGGACCATTGGGGGTGATGAGAAAGGTGCTGGTGGCGGTGGCGGTGGTGGTGGCCTGAAGATCCTCTCCATAGGTGCGATCACTGTGGGCAGCACAACGGCCGCGGGATCCCTGGCTGCCGAAGGTGGCAACGGCGGTGGTGGCGAGAACGTCATCTTCTTCGACCGCGTTGGCGGGGGATCAGGTGCAGGTGCCGGTGGGCACCTCGTGGTTTCCAGTGCCGACAAGATCACCATCTACGGTTCCGCGCAGGACGCAGGCATCTGGTACAACGACGACAACAACAAGCTCAACCACTGGGCACGCGCCATTACAGCCGTTGGAGG
>PBIX01000050.1 GCA_002720975.1 Planctomycetota bacterium
CGCGCGCGGAAAGCGCATGATCGCGACGCGACAGGGCGCCTCATTCTGGGGCGATTCTGGAGAGCCCTGTTCGATCGAAGTGGGCCGCAACAGCGGAACCATCAGCCTTCAGTCCCGCTTCATCGAGTTGGATCTCGACCGCTTCCTCGTCACCGCCGAGCGGGGCGTGATTCGCTCCACCGGAGAGGGCCGCACCTGGTCCATATCTTTCGCGGATCTCCGGCCAAACGATCGAAACGGCCGGACCCTCGTTGCCATGGCTGCGCCGCGCTATGAAGACGCAAGCAACCAGGCGCGCGCCGACTTCGTCGGCTTCTGGATCAATGGAGATCAGTGGCGGGCGAGAGGCTATGAGAGTCTTTGGGGAACACCCCCTCCGCCCGACGGGGACATCGGGTCCACGCCCAGCGCTCCCGAGCTGCCCCGGGGTCCGTTCGTAGACAATGTCTTTCGACGCTTGATGGCGGGGGAGTTGGGCGAGTTCATGCGTGCAGCGTTTGCAGAGGGGAACATTGAAGTGGTGGAGGATGGCCGGCTCGGGGCCCGGGCTTCGGCGATCTACCTGGACATGGAGACGGAGCAGGGTGTTCTGGAGGGGGCCACCCTTGTGGCTCGGATGCAGGTCGCCAGAGGGCGCACCGAGCGCGTTCGCGTCTCCGCAAAGGAGATGAGGATGGGGTCGGACGGCTCCATGCGAGCGGACAAGGCAACCCTCACCACAAGTACCCACGACGTCCCCAGCTACGTCATCGAGACACGCAAGTTGGTGCTCGGCCCACGACCGGATGAACTATGGGAGCTCTCAGCCACAGGGAACCGCCTGGTGTTTGCGAACCGGTTCGGGATTCCTCTGCCGTCTCTTGGAAACCTGGCCCTCAATCAGCAAGGGGACGTCGTCGGCTTTGTGACGGGTGATGACACCGTGCGCAGCATTGAGCATCTTGTCGTGGGCGATTCAGCACGCTTTGGCCCCATGATCGGGACGGCTTTTGGTTCGGACGTGGGAAGTGTGGGGCGCAAGGCGGGGGAGTTGCTGGGATTCGGAGAGAATGCGACAGGTCGCTGGCACTCCCAGGCCTCCTATCTGGGGGGCCGGGGAGCCCTGCTCGGGCTGGGGCTTGACTTGCGCGAGCGCCAGCCCGATGGGACCCAGGACTCCTGGCTACAGGTCACCTCGCGTGGAATCTACGACGACAGTGAGGACCACGGTCTGGTGCGAGTTCCCGAGGAGGAGCGGGATTCCCTGCGCATGTGGAGCAGTGCCCGCGGACGCCATCCGTTCTCCGACGTGGCCTGGGCGGATCTCGCCCTTTCAAGCCAGACAGACCCGGGCGTCCAGGCCGAGTTCTTCCAGCGCGATTTCCAGCGGTACGAGGAGCGTGACAACTATCTGCACTACCGAGACGGGCGCGGGGCCGACTACTTCGACGCCATGTTCCGAATACGCGCTGACGACTTCCGAACGGATGTGGTCGAGCAGCCCACCCTCGGTTACTACCACGGCGAGCGCAGCGTGGGGCGAGTGGCCGGGGTCGAATTGCTTTACGGGGCCGACCTGGAACTCGACTCCTTATCCCGTCGCGAGGGCGATCTGGACTATGAGTTTCCCTTCTTGGACAGCGAGGGGCTGCCGGATGGGCTCGGCGACCGAGATGTGCTGCGCGCCAACACCTCACATCGGCTCTCAGCTCCCCTGCGAACGGACCTGGCTGGGATGCGTGTGACTCCGTGGTTGGAAGGGCGTGGCACGGTTTGGGACAAGGATGCCGTGGGAGGCCGTGGGGTTTCGCGTTCGGCGGCGCTGGCGGGTATCGACTTGGCTACCACGCTCTTCAAGGTGTCGGACTCAGGATGGCGCCACTCCCTCACGCCGACCTTGAGCTACTCCAGCGACCTGTTCGTGGAGCACAGCGGTGGACCCCTCGTGCGCTTTGATGCGCTCGATGACCCCCTGGGTTCAGAGGAATTTGGCGCGGGCGTTCGGGCCCTCTGGACCGACCCGGCGGACAAGAGCCACTACGACCTGGAAGTGAAGAGCCTGCGTCGCTTCAACCGGGCCTCAGGCGGGGCCGACCAGACCCAGATCGCCAGTCTGGGATCTCTGCGAACGAAGTTTGGTGACGTCCCGGTGGGACTACTGCATGACTCCCGAATCGACATTGAAACGGGCAAGACTCTGTACTCCAGGAGCACCTTCGCATGGCGGCCGACCGAGCCTCTGATGCTGCAGTTTGGTTTCCGCCGAGGGTTCGATCCTCTTCAGGGCCGGCTCTTTGAGGTGGGCTCTTTCGATGCCCGCTGGCGTGTCGACCGGAAATGGGAGATAGAATTGGGCGAAGACGTGTCCACTGTGGGAAACGGAAACCTACGGTCCCACTTGGCTCTGCGCCGCTTCGGGGCTGACTTCTTATTGGAGTTGGTTTTGATCGACCGGGCGGGAGAGGGCGGCCCTTCTCTCTCAATCAGTTTCTCACCGTTGTTCTTGTGGTCGCCCAAGAGGATGGGGATGCTGGACGATTAGGATGAAATGAACCGATGATTGCTCTGATTGGCAACCTACACCTTCTGGAAGTGCTCTCGATCGCGGGCGCCGCGCTGCTCGTGTTTGGCAAGCGTCTGCCTGAAGTGGCAGTGCGTGGGGCGGGTCAATTGGTTCGCCTGCGGCGTTCGGTGATGCGTATGTGGCGCGAAGCCGGGCTGGAGGAAGAGCTGCGCCGCGTGCGGCGGGAGATCGAGCAGGAAACACCCAAGCTGCCCTCCGCCGAGGACCTCACTCGCGAGGTCGAGTGGCGCGCCGAGGTGCAATCGGACATCGAGTCTCTCGACTTGCCACAAGGCCCAAACGAGCTGTCGGACGGTGGGGGTCCGCGGGAAGACCACCCCGAGGATTACGATGATCGCGAGCCCATCGCCGACGACCCTGAAGATTACGACGACGGCGAAGTCCGCGATGACATCCATGCCGCTTCAGACCTGGAGCCACCCGTTGGGGAGGCCGCCCCCGAGGACCTTGAGCAGCCTCCGCCCGAATCCGGGGAATCGAACTAGAGCCCGCCTTTGTTCCGTCTCGGCTACAACACCAACGGCCTCGCCCATCACCGCCCCTTGGATGCCCTGCGCCTCCTCGGGGAGCTTGGCTACGAGGGCGTCGCACTAACGCCCGACGCCGGCTTTCTCGACCCGTTTGAGGTCAGCCGGGGCGAGCTGCTGGAGGCCCGCCGCTGGGCAGACGACTTGGGCCTCGCGCTCTCAGTGGAGACCGGAGCCCGCTTCCTCCTGGATGCCCGCGCCAAGCACCAACCCAACCTGATGGACGCCGACCCGGCGGCGCGCAAGCGGCGCGTTGAATTCCTCTTGCGCTGCCTTGTGCAGGCCCATCTTCTGGGTGCCGATGTGCTCTCCTTGTGGGCGGGCAGTGAGGCCGGTGACCAGACCCTCGAGAGTGAGAGCTTCATTGCTGGCGGCAGTGAGGAGCTTCTTGAGCGGCTGGCCATGGGTCTGGTGCCCATCCTGAAGCGTGCCAGCGAGCTGGGTGTGCGAGTGGCTTTCGAACCCGAACCGGGGATGTTCGTTGAGAGGCCCGAGGGCTATGGCCGGCTGGTGGAATACATGGGGAGCGATGGAGAGGACCTGGGCCTTTGCTTGGATGTGGGGCACCTTGTCGTGACGGGCGACCTGCCGGTGGAGAAGGAGATAGAGCGCTGGGCGTCGCGGCTGATCCACGTACATCTCGACGATGCGGTTGCCGGCACCCACGAGCATCTCATGTTCGGCGAGGGCGAATTGGACCTCTCCGCGACCCTGAAAGCCCTGGTCGAGACAGAATATGGGGGTCTCGCGGCGGTGGAGCTCAGCCGGGATTCCCACCGGGGCCCCGCAGCTGCCGCGGAGGCCCTCGACCGGTTGCGCGAAGCTCTTCGGCCGTAACTACGGGCTTTCTTGGCCTCCTTGCTGCGAAGTGGTTGGTTCCGGGGCATGCCTGGGCTACCCCCGTACCGCGGACAATTCCCTCGGGGCGACTCAAATTTCAGCGGTGGAGGGAGCACAGGCCGCGACGCTGCCGATGGAGTTCTGCATGACTGCAGACCAGCAACGAACGTGCCCGACGCTGCGGGACAAGATGGAGCCCAGATTCGCTCATCGCATCAGTGTGAGCCGGTGCCAGGATCAGCAGCGCGCCTGCTTTCATAAGTGCTATTCCTGCGAGTGGAATAACTCATACCAAGCCCAGAAGGCCGCCGAAGAGCGCGCCAGACGCCCCTCTCGGTCCAAGCCGGAGCCGGTTCCGGTGCAGGCGGCCCAGGTGGAGTCCTTGCCCGAACTTCCGGAGCTGACGACGCATTTCGTGCTCTCTACGACCGAGTAAGCTCGGAGTCTCCGGCCGCGTCCAGAACCTCTGCGTCTGTCAACTGCCGGGGCGTCGTCTTGGCCAGGTCCAGCACGCGCTGCACCCGCTCGTCCGTGGGTTCGATCCCCCGCTTCTCCAGGAACCAGATCACGTTGGAGCGGCCCGACATGGGCCCCACGGCTATCACCTGCTCGAGGCCAAAGAGGTCGGCGGGGACCCCCGAATAGACGCGGTTGGCGAGCCAGTCATCACCCTTGCGTAGAGCCTTGATCACGGCCGAGGCATGGACGCCGGTGGAGGTCTCGAAAGCATCCTTGCCGAAGACGGGGTAGCCGCGGGGAATGGGAACATTCAAGGAGTCCGAGGAGGCCTGCACGTACTCCCCCAGGGTGGACAGGTCCTGGTCGATCCAGCCCAAGAGCGCGAGATTCACCAGCAGCAGGTCCATCTCCGTATTTCCGGTTCGCTCGCCGACACCCATGGCCGTGCCGTGGATTCGGGTGGCACCGGCCTCAATGGCGGCCAGGGCGTTGATCAGGCCCAGACCCCGGTCGTTGTGTCCATGCCAGTCGATGCCGACGTCGACCCCCAACTCATCCACCAGGTCCTTCACAAAGCGAACCAGAGCGCGCACACCGCTGGGGGTGGCATGGCCACAGGTGTCGCAGATGCAGATCCGCGCGGCGCCCGCTTCGATGGCGGTCGAGTAGAGGGCGCGCACGGTTTCGGGTCGGGCCCGGGTCGTGTCTTCGGTCACGAACATGGAGGTCACGCCCTGGTCGGTGCAGAACTCCACAGCCTCGCGGGAGAGGCTGAGCATCTTCTCGACCTCCCAATTCTCCGTGTACTGGCGAATGGCGCTGGAGCCGATGAACATGCACACCTCGATAGGGGAGCCCAGCTCCTGCTGCAGCTCGATGGCGGGCGAGATGTCCGAGATCAGCGTGCGGCAGGCTACGTTGGGTGTGATCTTCAGACTCTCCATCTCCTGACAGAGGACCTTGATGTGTTCGCGCGCCTTGGCGCTGGCCCCGGGCAGGCCCACGTCTGCGGTCTGGATGCCGAGGCCGTCCATCAGGTGAACGAGACGGATCTTCTCATCCAATTCAGGATCACGAGCCGAGGGACTCTGGAGACCATCGCGCAAGGTCTCGTCGTCGAACTGGAGCGTGCCGTGGATGGGCTCCCGGTCATTCCAGTCGTGAATCAGATCGTCGTGTTTGTCGGCGCTCATGCCCAGTCTCCTGGCGCGGGATGGTGGTGCCCGGGGGCGGCGTGCCGGGGGCAGGCGCCCATTCTAGCCACCCGGGCCGGATCCCTCCCCCCTTTTGCGCTTATGCTGGGCCCATGGTCCCTGGCTCTTCGGCTCACATCCTCAAATTCGGGGGCGCGGCTTTGGCCGATGGGGAGGGCGTGCGGCGTGTGGCGGGCATCATTGCCGAGCGCTGGCAGAAGTCCCCGAAAGAGCGCACGGTGGTGGTGGTCAGCGCTCACCGGGGCGTAACGGACCTCCTCGGGGCCGCTGCATGGGCCGCCTCCAGAGGAGACGTGGACCCCTCTGGCGTACGCGTGCGCCATCGGGCGCTCTTGAGGGAATTGGCCCTGCCGAGCGACGTGTTGGACCGCTACTGGCGCGAGTGGGGACATTTCCTGGAGAGCCTCGCCCATGCCGGCCCGCTCTCCGCCGCCCAGTTGGATCTGGCGCTGTCCTTCGGCGAGCGACTGAGCGCCCGGGTCGTGGCGCGGGTGTGCACCGAGTTCGGGCTGCCTGCGGTTCCGGTGGACGCCTGGGATCTGGGCCTCGTCAGCGATTCCCGGCACGGGGCCGCACGGCCCCTGGAGGGCTCGGGCGACGCCCTGCGCAAAGGCCTCGATGGAATCGAGGGCATCCCGGTCGTGACCGGATTCCTGGCCAAGGACTCGAGCGGCAACCTCACAACCCTGGGCCGCAATGGATCCGATCTCACCGCGTCGTTGATCGCGTCGGCTCTTGGCGCAAAGCAGATTCAGTTCTGGAAGGCCGTGGGGGGCATCATGACAGCCGACCCCGACCTCGTTCCCGACGCGAGAAGTCTGGCGAGCGTGACCTATAGCGAGGCCGCCGAGTTCGCGTTTCACGGCGCGCAGGTTCTGCACCCTGAGGCCATCATGCCGTCCCTGCGGAACTCGACCCGGGTCAGCGTTCGCGATGTCAGCGAGCCCGATGCCCCAGGAACCCTGTTGACGGTTTCGGTTGAGGATGACGCCGTGGGGCCGGTCGGTGTGGCTACCCGACCCGATCTCCTGCGGATTGATGTCGACGTTCCCTCTCCCAAGATGCGCGCCGAGCGGGTCACCGCGCTGTTTGAGATCCTTGGCAAGTGCGGAGTGGAGGCCAGCCTCGTGGATGCCGAGGGCGATCAGATCAGTGCCTTTGTGGAGTCTGGACCCGGCGTTCCCGCAGCCCTGGATCAACTGGGTGACATGACCCAGGTGCACGGAGACCTGGCCTCGGTGGCACTGATCGGCCACGGAGTGGGAGAGGACCTGGCCCTGGGCCGTGGGGCACTGGAGGCCTTGGATCTGGCGGGGATTGAGGTTCAACGGGCCTTCTTGGGTGCCCGTCGCTCAAGTCAGGCCTTTGCCGTGGCGGCCACGGATCTGGTCCGGGCCGCCCGTGCGCTGCACGGGTTCGTCCTCTCCCACAAGCGATGGTCGGGGACGGAGAACCGACCCTAGCCTTCAGGGAGCGGCGGGGTTCGGATTGGAATCAGATCCTGTGACTCACGCCAAGCCGCTCGTACAGGCGGTTTTTGACCTGCCCGTATTCCGGTGCGCCCAGGTCGCGAGGGTGGGGTAGGTCCACGTCGATGACCTCCTCGATGCGTCCGGGGCGGGCGCTGAAGACCACCACGCGCTCGGCCAATTGGATGGCCTCGTCCACGTCGTGTGTCACGAATAGAATCGTGGGGTGCCGATCTTCCCAAATGCGGATCAGCTCGGAGCGCATGGTCAGGCGGGTCAGGGAATCGAGGGCACCGAAAGGCTCATCCATGTAGATGACGTCTGGCGACACGGCGAGGGCGCGCGCAACCTCCACGCGCTGCTTCATGCCGCCGGAGAGCTCCATCGGGTACGCGCGCTCGAAGCCGGAGAGGCCAACGAGATCGATCACCCCCTGGGCGATCTCATGCTGTCGCTCACGAGAGAGGTGGCGGACCCCGAGCACGATGTTGTCCCAGACCGACGCCCAGGGAAAGATGCCGTACTCCTGGAACACGAATACCCGGCGTGGGTCAGGGCCGGCGACAGGCTCACCATCCACACGGACGGTTCCCGTCGTTGGCGCCTCGAATCCCCCGGCGATATTGAGCAGGGTCGACTTGCCGCAGCCCGATGGGCCCAGCAGGCAGACAAACTCGCCCTCGGCAATGCTCAGGTTGACATCCTCAAGGACCAACAGGTCCTCACCCTTCTTGTCGAAGGCCTTGGAGACGCCCTCGAACACCACCTTGTCGGGGTTTGCGCTCATCGTTGGACATACCCCCAGCGAACCTCATCGAAGCGCTCAAGGCGCCGAATGAGGAAGTCCAGCACGATTCCGATCAGGCCAATCAGGATCATGGTGGCGACCACGAGGTCATAGCGACTGCCCGCGTTGCGGGCATCGTTGATCAGGTAGCCCAGCCCGGAGTCCATGCCCACCATTTCGGCCGCGACGATCACCAGCCAGGCCACGCCCAGGGCGATCCGCAGGCTGGTGATGATCTGGGGCAGGGCAGCGGGGAGCACGACGCACCGGAAGAGGGCCAGGCCGCGCACCCCGAAATTACGTGCGCTGCGCTGATGCACGAGCGAGATGTTGCGGACCGCGGCGGTGGTTCCAACGGTGATCGGGAAGAACGAGGAGAGGAAGATCAGGAAGATGCCTGCGCCGTCTCCGATGCCGAACCACAGGATCGAAATGGGTATCCACGCTATAGGGGATATGGGCCGCAGCCCCTGGATGATCGGATTCATGGCGCGGAAGGTGCGCGTTGACCAGCCGATGACCAGCCCCAGAGGTATGCCCACGCCCGCGGCCAGGAAGAAGCCCCAGGTGACCCGGAACAGGCTGGCCACAACATCTCCCCACAGCCTCTGACTCTCCACCAGCTCCAAGGAGGCCAGCCAGGTCTGGTGGGGCGTGGGGAAAATCACGCTGCCGGTGAAGCGGCAGGCCAGATCCCACAGGGCGACGAGCGCGACGGCCACGGCAGCCGGTAACACCCACTCCTGCGTGCGCTTGGAGAAACGCAGGCCAAGCGCCAAACAAGCGGAGGCGAGTGCCAGGGCAATCCATGCGAGGCTCATTGATCCCCCCCCTCTCTGGGCAGGCGGCCCATGTTCCAGTCGAGCTGGTCCAGGGGCCGAACGAACGAGTCATCGGCGTACTCCTCGAATTCGACACGCCGGGAGAGGACACCAATCTTGAACGCCAGCTCCATGATCTCGTCGAAGTCTGCTCGCAGCGGAGCGAGATTCGTGTACTTGACGCGGTCCTCTGGCTTGGAGAGCACGTACTTGAGCAGCTCCGGCGGCTGGAAGTAGTAGTGCTTGGCGGTGACCTCTGCTGCGTCCATGCGGTGCTGCATGTCCTCGTCCAGCCACTTACCGGACTTCGCGATGCCATCGATCATCTCCTGCACCAACTCTCGCCGCTCATCGATCAGGTCCTGGCGGACAACCATGACGCAGGAGATGAACTCGGGCCAGATATCCTTGGTGTGGTACAGCACGCGACCGAATCCGTCGACCTCGGCCTTGGCCGCGAAGGGCTCGCCCACGATGTAGCCATCGATCGCGCCGGCACGCAGGGCGGTGGGGTGTTCCGGAGGCGGCACCTCACGCAGGTCAATGGAGTCGTAGGGCATACCCCACTCGTCCATCATCCGGTGCATGAGAATGTTCTGGTTTGCGTAGCGGCTGGGGATGGCGACGACCTTGCCGCGCAGATCCTCGAAGTCGTAGATGGGTGCGTCCTTGCCCACCACGATGCCCGTGCCGTCCCGGTGTCCGAGGTAGACCACCTTGATGGGGACTCCGTCTGCCACGAGCTGCATGGCCATGGGGGCAAGGATGAAGACGCCACCGATCTCCTTGCTGATGAGCGCCTCCTTCACCGTGGGCCAGTCGGTGAACTTCTTGGAGCGGAAGAGCGTGCCCTCGTCGGAGTGCTTGGTCACCCAACTGGTGACCGGGCAGGTGATGTGTCATGTCACCGGGAGGAATCCGATGACCAACTCCTCGCGCTGCTGCCCTGTCAGGATGGCGACCTCCTTGCGCAGGGCGGACCAGCCCAGGTTGAGCTGGATGTGGCCGAGCGAGATGAGGAGGGCCCACAAGAGCATTCCGATGCCGACCTTGCGCTTCATGCGGTGCCCTCGTTGCCCGAACGCAGCGAAGCCCGAGCCTGGGGTGCGAGGACATCCTGGGCAGCGGGCTTCATGACTGGCTCGGAGGAAACCTCCGACCGCGGGGGGATCGTATTCAGCGTGCGACGGCAGTAGACGGTCAGATTGAACATGGGTTTGGGCCCTGAGGAGTGGTGGAATCGACCGTTTGGGGGCGGCACTGAGGTGGCGCAGGGCAAAAAAACTCTACCACGCGTGGGAGACCCGTGAGGGAGGGGGATTCTCAGGCCTCCGAACGGGGTCCTTCGGCTCACTCACCCACGCTCTGGCCCGCAAATCGGGGGTGTGGCCCCCAATAACCCCGGCCGATCTGCCCCCTGGGAGCCCAAGCGCACGGAAATCGGGCAGGAGTTTAGAGCCCGGGGGTCTCCCCCGACCCGGGGCCCTGCCAAACTGGGCCCAACCATGTCTACCAGCGACCAGTCCCAAGCCGACCGCCGCCGCTTCGAGGAGGCCCTGGAGAGCTCTCCCCAGCGGGCCGCCGAAGTACTGGGGGAGGTCCACGCCGCCGACGCCGCGTCCTGGCTGCAGGATGTTCGCGGTGAGGAGGCCTGGCAGGTGTTCTCCCTGCTCTCGACGGAGGATCAGGCGGACCTGCTCGAGTATGCCGAGGACGAGCTGGCTCACGAGCTCGTCACGCATATGTCCTCCGAGGGCTTGCGGGAGGTGGTTGAGGAGTTGCCCTCCGACAAGGCCGTGGACGTGTTGGCCGAGGCCGACGAGCGTGTCGCGGCGGACGTGCTCGATTCGGTCTCCGAGGAGACAGCTGAGGACCTCCGCACCCTGATCTCCTACGACCCGGAGAGTGCCGGCGGGGTCATGACCACTGAGTTCGTGCTGGCTCAACACGACGCGCGAATCGGGGATGTGGTCAAGGAGATCAAGAAGGAGGGCGAGGACAGCGAGGAGAACCTCGGGATCTTCGTCGTGGACGGGTCCGGTGTACCCGTGGGCTACATCTCCGATCGCGACCTGATCACCCACTCGATCCACGATTCGGTTGGCGAGGTGATGGTGGATCCGTTCGTCATCGAGGCCGGCGAGGACCAGGAGGTCGCGGCTGGCCTGATCGCCAAGTACGCCCTCTCCGCCCTGGCCGTTGTGGATGAAGTGGGAAGCCTGATTGGCGTCATCTCCCTGGATGACGCGCAGGAGATTCTGGAAGAAGAGGCGACAGAAGACGTGCACCGGCTCGTGGGTACCTCTCCCACCCAGCAGACGCGCCTGCCCATTCTGGTCCGCGTTCGGCAGCGCCTGCCCCTCATGGGCGTCACCGTGGCGGGCGGTCTGGCGAGCGCGCAACTACTGGGGGAGTTCATGGGACCGGGTACAGAGTCGCCCATCAACGAGGCCATCCTTCGCTACCTGCCTCTGATCGTTGGCCTTGCAGGCAACGTGGGGGTGCAGACGTCCACCATTCTGGTGCGCGGCTTTGCCACCGGCGAAGTGGAGCAGGACCGGGAGGCCGAAGTCTTCCGAAGCGAAGTGGCCGTGGGTGCCCTCATCGGTGCTCTCTGCGGGCTGGTGACGTTCCTGTTCGCGGCCTGGCTGGAGGGGTCCCTGGGGCAAGGAACGACGCTCGGGCTGTCCGTGGGCACCGCCGTCTTCGTGGCCGTGACCTGGGCGGCTGCGCTC
This sequence comes from Planctomycetota bacterium, assembly GCA_002720975.1. Lineage (GTDB taxonomy): Bacteria > Planctomycetota > UBA1135 > UBA1135. The sequence continues at coordinate 11,416 of PBIX01000050.1, forward strand.
GGGGGGGCGGTCCCCATGATGTGTCGCAGGATGGAGATCGACCCCGCGGTCATTGCAGGCCCCTTCCTGATCACCCTCTCGGACATCTCGGGAGTGGCCATCTACATGGTGGTCGCCGACCAGATGCTCAGCCGACTGGGTGCGCTCTAGGCCATGTCCATGTCCCGCGCCCGGCGAGTGTTGTGGTGGGTGGTCATCGGCGTTGCCGCGCTGCTGGTGCTCAAGACCTTCGTTGTCGACATCTATCCCGTGAGCAGCTCCTCCATGGAGCCGACCCTGCACCGCGGCGAGTGGGTTGTCGTCGCCCATGGCGGCGGCCGGCCCGAACGGGGCGAGGTGGTGGTCGTGCGCCATGGGGACGACGTGCTTGTCAAACGCGTGTGTGGCGTTGGAGGCCAGGGAGGGGAGCGCCTGACCGTTGACCCATCCGGGGATATCTGGATCAACGGCGAGCGTCCGGGCAAGGAGCGGTGGCGAATCGGGCTCGAAACGAATACGACCATTGATCCGCGCGTCAAGATCTTCGACCTGGGCGAGCAGGACCCCGCGGAGGTCTTTGAGGGCCTGGGCGAAGAGTCCCCGGGTTGGCATAGGGGACCGAGCGGGGAGCTGGTGGCGGGAAGCCCGGCGGGAGAGGAGCACTCCTCCGTCCTTCAGTACCAACGCATCCTCCGCGATGGGTATAGAGACCTCGAGGGCCGGGTCCACGATGGTGAGGTGTCGGTACCCGACCTGATCGTTGATCTGAAACTACAGGAGCTGGGGCACCCGAGCTCCCTGGTCGTGTCCGTGACGGAACAGGGGGATCGGTTTGAACTCCGGCTCGAATCGGCGGATTCCAATGGCGGGGCCCGGATGAGTCTCGTGCGGGTGACCCCCGAGGCGGAGATCCGCCTGGGCGGACCGTCCAATATTTCACTGGGTGGGTCTGGTCGGGAGACCCTCATCCATCTGTCGAACGTAGACAATCGCGTTGAGGCGCTTGTTCACGCCGAGGGCGACAACGTGTGGAACACGCTGGCCCATGACTACGATCGCAACAGCTACCAGCCGGGGGACGAGGAGCGAAGGGGCACCAGCCTGGGGGCTCGCATGCGACTGACGGCCACCGGACACGTGGTCCTCAGCGAACTCAGCCTGGCCCGGGACGTCCAGTTCAGGCCCCGGGGGAAGCTCGGCCCCGGCGGCGTCCGGGTGGGTCCCGGGGAGATCTTCGTGCTCGGGGATCACTCCGCCGACAGCCAGGACAGCCGGGACTTCGGCTCCCTGCCCGAGAAGGCCATCGTCGGGCGCCCCCTATTCGCCATCTGGCCGCCCAAGGCCATGCGCAGCCTACGCTAGAGGCGTAGGAGGGCACATTGTGTCTAGAATGGGGACCGGGTCAGGTTGGACGGAATCCCGCTGGATCGCACCCGAAACCCGGGCCCGACAGGTGTGTTCAAGGCCGACCGGTGGACCGTGTTCCGCCATTCCACTCACCCCATGCCGACCCAAGCCGATTTCAAAGACGATCCGGGCGTGGCCCTCATGCTTGCCTGGCAGGGGGGGGATGAGAGCGCCTTCGATGAGCTCGTCAGCCTGTATTCCGGCCGGGTCTACTCCCTGCTGACGCGCTTCCTGGGCCAGCACCCGTCCCGGGAGGATTTCGTGCAGGAGGTCTTCTTGCGCGTGGTGCGCGCGAGAGACCGCTATGAGCCCAACGCGAGGTTCACGACCTGGCTGTACCGCATCGTGTTCAACCTGTCGGTCAACGAAACACAACGAGCTTCCGGCCGCTATCAACTCTCCTTGGATCAGCCTACCGGCGACGAGGAGCAGGGCCGCATCGAGATAGAAGACACGCGCGACCCGGATCCCACAGCGGCAATGCAGAGCGGCGACGTGATCCACGCCGTACGTCGCGCCATTGCGGCCCTGCCAGAGAACCAACGCATGGCGGTGGTGCTCGCCAAGTTCGACGACATGCCCTACGTGGAAATCGCCAAGGTGCTGGACTCAAGCGAGAAGGCCATCAAGTCCCTGATTCACAGGGCGCGTGAGACCCTGAGAGCGGAGCTGGCGCCGTTCCTGGAGGAGGACCTGCTATGAGCACATCCTGCATGGGATTCCGCCAGCAACTGGAGGCCCTGCTCGGTGGCCGTCCGGACCCTGAGCGTCTGACTGTCCTGGGTTGGCACGAGCATCTGCTCTCGTGCGGTGCCTGTCGGGAGATTCTCGAGCAAGAGGAGGCTCTCGAACTACTGCTCGCCTCCTTGCCCGACCCACAGCTTCCCCCCGACCTTTCGCGCCGGCTGGTGCGGCGTCTGCGTCAGGTGGAGTCAGAAGCCTCGGACGCGAAAGGAGGAGCCTTGGAGTCCTTGCTCGCCCTGGATGAGGTGGCCATTCCCACCGGCCTTGTCGGTCGGGTAAAAGCAGGCGTGGCCGAGGCCCGACGCGAGGATCGCCTCGATGCCCTGCTGGAAAGAGCCCTCCGTGTTGAATTTCCCGAGGATCTGGGACAGCGGGTGCTGGCTGGACTTGAAGGTGAGCGGAGCCGGGATCGCCTGGTTCCTACTGCGCCCCAAAGCCGGCCTGAAGGCCGCACGCTACCCATGAGCCGCGGCGTTCTGTTGAAGTTGGCCGCCGCCATTCTGGTGGGGGCCTCGGGCGTAGCGCTCTGGCGAGGGGTGCTTGGCCCTGGCAGCGAGAACCCTGAGACGCCGAGCGATCTTCTTGTCCAAAGGCAAGGCGGCGAACTTCCACAGATGGCCAGCCTGGACGAAGAAGTGATAGAGAACCTCTCCGAACTTCTCTATTGGGAGTCCATCGAGAGTCTCGGCCCCATGGAGCGGGACCTGCTCTCCCAGTTGGACCTGACGGACGAAGCAGTGCTCGATAGTGCCCTGGAGGCGGAAGGCTCATGAGTACACCGCGCACCGTGGGTCGACTGCTGAGCGCCGCCGCCTTCGCGTCCTGCTTCTCGTTCGCGACCGCAACTTGGGCCGGCTCGGCCCAAGACGCCGTGCGCAATCCCGACCGGGGAGCTGCCTCGAGCAAGGCCGATCAGCGCAAGCGCTTCGAGTCCCTATCAGAAGAGCAGAAGCAGGCCCTGCGTCAGCGCCTGGAGCGGCTCAAGAAGCTGCCGGCGCAAGAGCGCCAGGATCTGCGCGCCCAGGCGGGTCAGCTCGAGGACATGAGCCGCCGGGTCTATCGCAACCTGGCGGACGGGGACCGTGAGCGCCTCGACAGCTTGTCCGCCGACAAGCGCCAGGACCTGCTCCGTGAGATGGCCTTGGCCGAAGCGCGGGACATGGGCCGCCGAATCCTGCGCAAGCTGCCCCAAGAGGAACGCGAGCGACTCGAGGCTGCCGAGCCCCAAGAGCGCCAGCGCCTGCTGCTGGAACTACGCCATCAGATGGACGGCCGCATCGGGCAGAGCATCGAGCGCATGGCGCCGGAGCTCGGGTTCAGCGCGGAACAGGTGAAGAAGTTGAACGCCCTGCCCTCCGATGAGCGACGGGGCAAGTTCCTGCAGGTGGTCAAGCGCAGGTGCATCCAGTACGTGGACCGCAGGGGTCTACCCGAAGGCATCCGGCCTGAGCACTGGGACAGGGTCCAGCAGTTGCCCCCCGACGAGTTCTACCTGGCGCTGCTGAATCTGCGCCGCGAGTTTCCGGGCCTTGCACGGGCAATGAAACCCAAGCCCGGATCGGACAAGAGCGCTCCGAAGCCCTCTCCGGAAATGCAGCGCGTGCGCCGAGCCATGGAGGCCCACCTCAACCCCACCGAGCGACTGGAGCTCGCGGAGAAGGGCCGCGTTGAACGGGAGCGAGAGCTCAAGGGGCGTAGGAGAAAACGCGTCTTGGCCGCACTGGACAAGGGGGGGTATGTGGCGGGCGAGGACCTGAAGCGACTGGAGGCCCTTCCCGATGAGGCTTTCTTCGCCCTGGTGAGACGCTTCTTGGACAGTGGTGGCAAACAGGCCCCCGTTCCCACGCGTTTACCCAAGGAGCGCTCCAGGAGGTCTGATACCTCGAACGGGCGGTCGGGCGACAAGAGATAGGCCGGGGCGCGGGCCTCCCGTGCCGGGCCTATACTTGGGCTCGCCATGGCTCGCCCCCCCACAAGTGCTGCGGCCCGAGCCCGGGTACCGATGATCTCCGCAGGTGATGCCTTGGGCTCACCCTCGGCCCACATCATCGACCTGCGCACGCCGTCCGAGTTTGCAGAGGACCACCTGCCGGGGGCATATAACCTGCCGCTACTCTCGGACGCCGAGCGGGCCGTGGTTGGATTGCTCTACAGCCAGGACTCGCCCGAGAAGGCCTTCGCTCACGGCCTGGATCGGGTGCTGGATACGATTGAAGAGTTGGTGGTGGGTATCGGCCGGGTGGCGGAGTTGGAGATCGATGGAGCGCAGATACGCGAGCGGGTGCTTGAGTTGGCGGACGGTGGCATCGTGGGGATGCAGAGCCGGTTGGACCCGACCGCCTACAAGCCGACCCAGGACGGTGCCGCACCGATCATCCTGCACTGCTGGCGTGGGGGCCTGCGATCCATGAGTGTGGTGGCACTGCTCGGGCGCCTGGGTGTGGCGTCCGTTGCGGGATTGGAGGGAGGCTACCGGGCCTACCGTCAGGCGGTCATGGAGCAGCTCGAAGAGTGGCGGGCTCCGCAGGCCGTTGTCCTGCGCGGCCTGACCGGGGTGGGCAAGACCCTCGTCCTCAGAGAGTTGGAGAAGCTGCGACCCGGCTCCACCATCGACCTGGAAGGCGCGGCGGGGCACCGCAGCTCCCTCTTGGGCATGGTGGGCCTGGAGCCCGTATCCCAAAAAGCCTTCGACACCCGTCTCGCCCTTCGCCTACGGGAACCTTCTCTGGCCAGCGACGCGCTTGTATTTGAAGGCGAGAGCCGAAAAGTAGGCAACGTGATCATTCCCCCGCGAATCTGGGGGGCGATGGGCAGCGCTACCAACATCCTGCTCACGGCAGAACACGAGCGCCGCATCGATGTGCTGCTGGAGGACTACCTTGCAAGGGAGCAGGATCGCCCCCAGCTTCGCGAGCAGTTGGCTCAGGTGGAGCGGCGCATTCAACCTGAAGCTCCCCTCGTGCAGTGGTTCGATGGGGGCGAGGAGCGCAAGCTCGTCGGGGTGTTGCTCGACACCTACTACGACCCGCTCTATCGGCATAGCGAGAAGGGCAAGGCCTACCGACACACCCTTGCAGCCGACGACCCAAGGGCCGCGGCGAAGCAGATAGATCAGTGGCTCACAGAGGGGAGCCTCTGGGCCCAGCCCTGATCCGCCGAGCCCAGCAGCCTAGCTGAGCGCGCGCGTAACGATCTCAAGCGTGTTCTTGGAGAGGCTTGAGGCGGAGAGGATCCGCTCCAGTTCGCTCTTCATCAGCCCGGCGCGCCCCTGGTCGTAACGCTTCCACAGCAGGAACGGTCCGACCAACCGTGCGGCGAGTTGAGGATTGTTGCCGTCGATGGCCAGGATGTTGTCGGCCAAGAAGGCGTAGCCGCTGCCGTCCGCCTCGTGGAACCCCGCTGGGTTCATGCTGGGGAAGAAGGTCAGTACGGACCGCGCACGGTTGGGATTGGCCAGGGAGAACTCGGGGTGGGAAGCCAACTCCCGCATGCGCTGCACGCTACCGGGCATGGACGAGCCAGCCTGTACCGAGAACCACTTGTCTATTACCAGTGCGTCCGTAGCCCAGCGGCTGTAGAACTCCGCCAGAGCCTCCGCGCGCTGCGGTACGTCGAGCTCCACCAGGCAGGCGAGGGCCGCCTGAGAATCCGTCATGTTGTCGGTTGCCTGAAATTGCTCCCATGCCATCGCTGTCGTCTCGTCCTCCGCGAGGGTCGTCAAGTAGGCCAGGGCGCAGTTACGGAGGCGACGACGGTGGATGTCTTCGGCTTCAGTGGTGTAGGGGCCCGTTGGCGCCAGGGCTGCGTAGATCTCCACCAGCGGTGCACGCAGGGCCTGAGCCAAAGCGTGGCGCATGAACTCGCGCGCCAGATGCAGGTGCTCGGGCTCGATGACCTCCATGCGCTGGGCCAGCTCTCCTTCCGAGGGCAGGGTAAGCGCCAGTGCGCGGAGTGAGCCATCCACGCTCTCATCGCTCAGCACACGCCCGAAGGCCTCTGCCAACTGAGGGTCGAGCTCAAGCTCTTCACCCTTGGCGCTGGCTGCCGCGAGCTCCAGGAGTGCATCGGCGAAGAGCTCCTGGCCAGCGTCCCAACGGTTGAAGGAGTCGGAGTCGTGGGCGAGGAGAAACGCGAGCTCCTCCCGGCTGCGTTCCATTTCCAACAGGACGGGTGCGGAGAACCCGCGCAACAGTGAGGGCAGGGGCTTGGCCGTCAGCCCGGTGAAGACAAAGGTCTGTTCTCGCTCAAGGAGCTCCAGGACCCGCTCGGTCGGTGCAGAATCCTCGGCTTCTCCTCTCAGGCGCAGGGGGCAGTCGCGTCCATCGCTGCCCACAAGACCAAGGCGAACCGGAATGTGCAGAGGCGGGCTGTCATCCCCGGACTGTTGGGCAAGCGTGAGGCTGAACTCGCCACTCGCTTCATCCCATTCCCCCTTCACCTTCAGACGCGGCGTGCCCGACTGGACGTACCACTGCTCAAAGGGACCCAGATCCACTCCATTGGCGTCGGCCATGGCGGCCCGGAAATCATCACAGGTGACGGCCTGTCCGTCGTGGCGCTCGAAGTACAGGTCCATTCCCTTGCGGAATCCATCGGCCCCCACAAGCGTGTGGATCATCCGGATGACCTCGGCCCCCTTGCAGTACACGGTGGCCGTGTAGAAGTTGTCCATCTCGATGTAGGACTCGGGCCGAATGGGGTGAGACATGGGCCCGGCGTCTTCGGGGTACTGGCCAGCCCGCAGCTTGCGCACCTCGCCGATGCGGGTCACCGCCCGGGAGCCCATGTCCGAGCTGAATTCCTGATCGCGGAACACGGTCAGACCCTCCTTGAGCGTGAGCTGGAACCAGTCCCGGCAGGTCACGCGATTGCCCGTCCAGTTGTGGAAGTACTCGTGACCGATGATGCCCTCGACATTCTCGAAGTCAGCGTCAGTGGCGGTGTCAGCAGCGGCCAACACATACTTGGAGTTGAAGATGTTGAGGCCCTTGTTCTCCATCGCCCCCATGTTGAAGTCACTGACCGCGACAACCATGTAGATGTTCAGGTCGTATTCGAGACCGAAGACCTCCTCATCCCAACGCATGGCCCGTTGCAGGGATTGCATGGCGTGGGGGCACTTGTAAAGGTCGCGCTCGGCGACAAAGAGCTCCAGTTCGACATCGCGCCCGCTCCCCGTGCGGTACGCACCCTTGTGGCAGGCCAGATCTCCAGCCACCAGGGCGAAGAGGTAGGACGGCTTGGGGAAGGGGTCCTCCCAGCGCACCCGCTGGCGTCCGCCCTCAAGGGCCTCCGTCTCGATTCGGTTGCCGTTGGAGAGCATGACCGGATAGCGCTCCCGGTCACCCTCGATCGTCACCGAGTAGCGAGCCATCACATCGGGCCGGTCAAGGAAGTAGGTGATGCGGCGGAATCCCTCCGCCTCGCACTGGGTGCAGAAGTTTCCGCCTGAGACGTACAGGCCGCTCAGGGCCTTGTTTTCTGCTGGCGCGACCTGGACCTCGATCTGAAGGCAGAAAGAGTCCGGGGGCGAGTGCAGGGTGAGCGTGTCCTCTCCCAGGGTGTACGCGCCCTCATCGAGCGTCTCTCCATCGAGCGCGACAGACAAGAGGGTCAACTCTTCGCCCTGCAGGACCAGGTCGGCTCCGGGCTCGCCCGCACGCCGGATTGCCATACTGCTCCTGACCCGCGTCTTCAGTTCATCGAGCTCGAAGTGCAGGTCGACGGTCTCGATCTGATAATCGCTCGGCCGGTAGTTGGAGCGCAGAATGGGTTCAGGTGGCGCAGTGGTGACACTCATCGGGGGTGATCTTGGCCCGTTGGGGGGGCCGGCTGTGGGGGGGGGCCAAACGAGAAGGGGCGGGCTTCTTGCCCGGCCCCTTGGTGCCGCCTATCTTACGCATCCGGCCCCCCCCGAGGGGACCCACGCTCTTCCTTACACGCAACCTCAATCGGCCCCCATCCAAGGGACTCCAGCCGGCGGCCCCCATCGCCTAATACCGGCCTCGGACTTCCCACGCAACACAACCATGTGCGGATTCATTGGCATCTACGGACCGGACGGCACGGACGTCGCGACCGAAATATATGAGGGCCTGCTCGCTGTTCAGCACCGGGGCCAGGATGCAGCGGGCATTACCACCTTCGCGGACAAGTACAACGTCAAGAAGGGCAACGGGTTGGTGGTTGAGGTCTTCAACGAGGAGAACATGGCGAGGCTGCGCGGACACCTTGGGGTGGGGCACGTGCGCTACCCAACCGCTGGTGGCAGCCACGACGAGGATGCGCAGCCCTTTCACCACACCTTTCCGGTTGGCGTGGCCATGGTGCACAACGGCAATGTGACCAACTTTCAGGAGCTGGGTGATCGACGCTTCAAGTCTGGTGGTGTTCGCCTGAACTCCAGTTGTGACCTGGAGGTCATCCTATGGGTGTTCCAGGAAGGTCTTGCGGAGACGATTCGTGAGCGGGGCAAGGTCGACGCCGAAGGAGTCTTTGAGGCGGTCCGCCGCGTCTACAAGGAGGTCAAGGGGGCCTACTCCGTTTGCGCCACGATTGCCGATGTCGGCATGGTGGCCTTCCGCGACCCGTTCGGGATCAAACCCATCTGCTTCGGGGAGCGCTCCGGCGAGGCGGGGACGTCATTCGCATGTGCCTCCGAGAGCGTGGTCCTGGACGTAAACGGCTACACCCGCACCCACGATATCGGACCGGGAGAGGCTCTGTTCGTTGACTCGGACCGACAAATACAGACGCGTCACCTGGAAGCCCAGCCTCACCGTCCATGCGTATTTGAACTGGTCTACTTTGCCCGACCGGACTCATTCCTCGACGACATCTCCGTCTACAAGACGCGCAAGCGCTTTGGTGAGGCGCTGGGCAAGCAGTGGAAGGAGAGCGGAGCGCCCATTCCGGACGTGGTCATTCCGGTCCCCGACTCTTCACGGGATGCGGCCATGGCTGTTGCTCAAGAGCTCGACCTGCCCTACCGGGAAGGTCTCGTCAAGAACCGCTACATCGGGCGGACATTCATCATGCCCGATCAGAGCAGTCGCTCGGATTCGATTCGTCGCAAGCTCAACCCGATCCCCCTTGAATTCAAGGACAAGAACGTGCTGCTGGTCGACGACTCCATAGTGCGCGGCAACACCTCGCGTCGCATCGTGGCCATGGCGCGCGCAGCTGGCGCACGCAACGTGTATTTCGGGGTGACCAGTCCGCCGCTCAAGGCCCCATGCCCCTACGGCATTGACATGGCGAGCAAGCGCGAGTTCATCGCCACCGACCGTGACAATGACGCGATCGCAGCCTCCCTTGGCGTGGACCACCTGATCTACCTTGCGCGCGAAGGCATGAATGCTGCAGCGCGCGAGGGCAACGAGAAGATCGAGAAGTTCTGCAATGCATGCTTCAACGGGGAGTACCCCACCGGAGACATAACCGTCGAACGCTTGCGGGCAATCGAGACGGAGCGCAACGGTCAGCGTGACAACGTCCCCGTCCATTGAGCCCCGAGTTGGCCTCCGTTCAGGACCCCCCCCTCGGATTCTTCTCGCGCGGTAGAGCCCAACGATGCGCGTCCTGATCACCTCGCCCGTCTTCCCCCCCGATCTGGGTGGGCCGGCTACCTATGTCCCTTCCCTGGGCCGCTTCCTGGTGGGCAGAAATCACGACGTACGGGTTGTGGCTTTCTGCTCGGACCCCGCTCCCAGCGGCTATCCGTTCAGCGTCAAGACGATCTCCAGAGGGTCCCTGCCCGTGCGCTACCTGAAGGCCTTCTGGGCCGTGTTCAAGGCGGCCAAGGGGTGCGACGTGGTCTACGTGAACGAGCACCTGGCGCTCCTGCACGTGCTTGCTGCCAAATTGCGTGGTGTGCCCGCGGTCATCCGCATCATGGTGGACGGCTCCTGGGAGATCGCTCACCGCAAGGGATGGTGTGACGGCGATGACATCGTGACCTACCAGTCCAGGTCGTACGGCTGGCGGGTGGGCCTGACGCGTGCCCTGCAGCGAACCTGGTGGGGTTGGTGTCACCGCATCATTTGTTGTTCGGAGTTCTTACGCCAGATCCTGATCCAGAGCCACGGTGTCTCGCAGGACAAGGCTCAGAGAATCTTCAACGCCTACCATGGGCCAGCGGTGGAAGATGTGCACGCCACCCCGGACCAGGCTCGTGACCAGTTGGGCTTGAATGGAGGTCGCCGCTACGTCCTGACTATCTGCCGCCTGATGGGCTGGAAGCGGGTGGACGGGATCATTGAGGCCCTGCAAGGCCTGCCAGAGGATGTGGACCTGTTGGTGGCTGGGGATGGGGACATGGAAGAAGCTTGGCGCAAGCTGGCCGCCGATCTGGGGCTGGCCGAACGCGTGCACTTCTTGGGCAACGTGCCCCACGAGCAGATTCCCCTCTACATCCGCTCCGCCCACGTGTTCGTGCTGAACTCCGAGTATGAGGGCCTGTCCCATACCCTTCTTGAGGTGCTCTATCTGGGCACCCCGATCGTCGCGAGTGGAGTCTGCGGCAACCCCGAAGTCGTGGAGGACGGGGTGAATGGGCTGCTGGTTGATCCCCGGGACTCCTCGACCTTGCGCGAGGCCCTGGCCCGATTGCTTGCGGATCCCGGGCTTGGCGAGCGACTCGTGGCCGCGGGTCTGGGCCGGCGAGCGGACTTCGATCGGGAGTCAACGTTCACCCAGGTAGAGACCGTTCTGCAAGAGGCGTGCACCAAGAGGTGAGGGGCATGCGCAGGCTGTACCTCATCCTGATCTCAAGCCTGGTGGCCCTCTTTGTCGCGGAGATGTCCCTACGCCGCTGGTTTCCCGTGGGGGGAACGATCTACGTGCTCCACCCGCAACTGCTGCACGCCACCCGTCCGGGTTCACGGCGCATCCAACCCATGCCGGAGAGTGCGGGCGGTGCACGCAGCTTGATCGTGATCAATTCGTCCGGCTACCGCGGCCCGGAACTGGAGCGGTCGGGAAGGCCACGGGTGGCGGTCTACGGGGACTCGCTGGTGATGGGCGAAAACGTCGCGCAGGAGGATACGTTTGTCGTCCGCTTGGCTGGTGAGTGGGAAGGTGTGGCGGAGGTCGTCAACGCAGGAGCCTCCGGGTACGGGCCGGACCAGGCCTGCCTTCGGATCGAGCAGGAGCTGGAGACGTTGCGACCCGACCTGATCATTCTCGTGCTGTGTGCGACCAATGACATGGGCGACCTCTTGCGCAACAAGCTCTTTCGGTTGGAGCAAGGCCAGCTGGAGCGGGGCCACCCGGTCCTGCATGAGAGCGTTCGCGTCAAGTTCGAGGAGGCATTGAAGGCCAGCTCCCGCCTGGCTCTCCTACGTGCCCTGGACCATGCTCGGGATGATGGCATCGAGGAACAGGAAGCCATTCCAGGCGCGGCTTCTGGGCTGATCCCAGAGTACCTTGAGCAGGCGGCTTGGGAATTCCGGGAGGGTGTCCAGGAGGGGGGTGAGACCGTGTTCAGCCTGCTGAAGGATGTCTACGACGCGGACTTGGCTGTGCATCCGGAGAGCGCGATGGCCCAGTACAAGAGAGATCTCATGGCCGCGGTCCTGTCGCGACTTGCTCGGGTCTGCGCGGCCGACGGAGTTCCGCTCGTCTGCGTCGTTGTGCCCTCGCCGGTAGACCTGGACCCGGACTTTCGAATCCGAGTGGAGAGGGCGCTATTCCCCAGCTACGAGCCGCAGAGACTCACCAATGCCTGCGCGGATGCGGCTCGGTCAGCAGGCATCGAGGTGCACGACCTGTATGGGCTCTTTGCGACAAGTGACCCGGGCCAAAATTTTGTCGGCGCCGAGGACATTCACTGGAATGAGCGCGGGATGGCCTTGGCGGCCAAGGATGTGGCCAGTTGGGTGCGCGGCCTGGAGATCGGCGCTCTCCTTTCCCGCTAGGTTTCGCTGGAGGAGGGTGGTACGCCCGACAGGATTCGAACCTGTGACCTTTCGCTCCGGAGGCGAACGCTCTATCCAGCTGAGCTACGGGCGCAGCATGACTTGACCCTCTAGGGGTCCAGCACGCGGCGCAGGATCCTACCGGAGCATGGGTGGTCCGACCACCCGGGCCGAAACAGATTGGGGATCGCTGGCGCGCAAAAAGGTCTGACCGTGGCCCCTTGAGGGGGGGGGGCTTACGGCATTGCGGGGTCTTTCCTTGACCATTTCCGGATGCTGGCTCACATTCATGGTCCTCCCCCCGGCGTCGCTTCACTCACAATTTTCGGAGTTTGCAAAGCATGAGGAATTCTCTCCCTCATCGGTCCCTATGCCGCAGTCCATGGGCTCTGCTCCTGCCAGCATCTGTGCTGGCTGTTGCTGGCTGGGCCATTGGTACGAACTGGGAACCCACCCCCCTCAAAGCGCTCACCTGGAACGGGGTAGATACGGACCAAGACGGACTTCCTGACGGCCAGGAGCTCGTGTTGGGAACGGACCCCCTCAACGCTGACACCGATCATGACGGGTATGGAGACGGCGAAGAGTTTGCCCTCCAGACGAATCCTGTGAGCTTCGCGGACACCCCCAGGGGCTTGACCTTGTCCATCGGCATGACTGCCCGGGCAGTGGGTCCGCGCATCAAGGTGTTCGCGGCCATACTCGACCCTGGTGGGAGCGTGGCGGACAACCCAGTCCGCTTTGGTGCCCTGATCAACGGCGAATTCATACCCCTGAACTTCACGACCCAGCGAGGAAACAGCGTCGGGAACGCCACTGGCGCAATGGGTGGTCCCCTGTTCCTCATGGAGTTCGAGGTTCCCAGGAAGCTCTTCAAGCGGTACGACGGGGTTACCTACTTTGCAGCTGTCGGGGCACCGGGTGAAAGTGCCTACGCCTCGGCCGACAAAGTGGATCTCTTCAAGCACAAAGGCCTGATCATCGTGCGAGACATCCTGTCGGACCCCCACCAGGCTATTGACCCCAATGCCTCACAGACTCCCGGCACGACGATTCACCACCCGATCCCCCCGGATGGGGATGGGGGTGTGCCCATCGGCTGGGAACCCGGGCAGGTATGCTTCCAGGAGACTACGGTCGTGGGGGTAAGCGGGGCCCTTGTGTCCCACGAGGTTATTTCAGCGGATTGTGCCGATGGTTGGGACACCTACTGCGCCTCGGACTGCGCGGGGACGGTGGGAAGCTCCTACCAGACGGTTGATACAGGGGTTTTACTCGGCGGCTGAAGGCGGTCGAGTTCCCCAGGCAACCATGCTCTTGAGCGTCCTGCCCCAAGGTCCCCGCCGGATTGCGGAGAGCCCACGGATTGAGCGACCGCGAGGGGTTCTCAAAAGGGGAGAGATTGGGGCCTGCGGCCCCGCCAATAGCCACATTCGCGGAACCCCGTCGTTCTGCCTGTCGTCCTAGACGAAGTCTGCGAGTTCCCAATGCGAGTTGATCCTGATCGAACCCTTGTGATGGCCTGCCAAGAAAGCCCCGACCGGGGTTTTGACGGGGCATTTCGAGACCTGTACGAGCAGTACAAGGACCGGGTCTACAACGTCTGCTACCGCACAACCGGGAACGCAGCCGACGCCCTCGACGCATCTCAAGAGACCTTTGGCATCCTCTTCCGTAAGGTCTCCGCGTTCCGCTTCGAGTCCAAGTTCTCGAGTTGGGTGTACCGAATCGCCGTGAATGCCTCCATCGATCTCAAGCGCCGGTCGGCTGCCCGTCCGGCCACCTCTCTGGATCGTCTGCGTTCCCCGTCCGATGACAGTGCACCCATCGACTTCAAGGATGATGAGGTTGAGGGCCCCGAAGCCGCCGCAACTCGCCACGAGCTGCAGGCTGAGATCCAAGAGGCCATCACCCGACTGAGTCCCAAGATGCGAGCCATCACGGTGCTGCGCTACAACGAGAGTCTCTCGTATGAGGAGATTGCCGAATGTCTCGGCACCTCCCTCGGCACCGTCAAGTCACGCCTCTCAAGGGCTCACGCCGCCCTCGACCGAGAGCTTACTCCGGTCCTGGATCGGCATCACCTTCGCTGATTCCCCAAGCTGTCCTCCGCCATGAACCGTCAGTCCATCAGGGATGCCATGATCGAGAGCCTTTCCGGCGTGACCACCCGTCACGCAGCGGAAGGTGCCAACGTCGATCATGGCACGGACCGGCTGGAGCTCTTACCGCAGGCAGTGAGGGAACACCTCGCCGAGAATGAAGTGTTGCACCAGGAATGGCGGCAACTCCTCCGCCAAGTACGCGCGATTCGCACCCTAGAGCGCGTGCCGGTGCCCTCGGACTTGGACGGCAGGGTGGTGGCCTCCCTACAAGCGGGTTATCGCCAGGAGCGCGTCGCGGAGCAGGTCCAGGCCCTGCCCACAGAGCGTGCTCCCCGCGAGCTCGATTTGCTGGTACGCCGCTTGGCAAACCAGCCCTTCGCGGAAGCCTCCGCCGATCTGGGAGACCTGAAGGCCCCGGCATCGCTCGAGCGCCTTGTCGCCGTACGGGTGGAAACAGAGAGGTTGGCCAGGAAGCCCAGCGGAATGCCCCGCACAAGCCGGCTTCTGGCGGCGGCCGCCTTGCTCGTGGCCACCAGCCTGGGTCTTGTGCGCCTGCTGGGGGAGCGGGATGCGGGCACAGGCGATAATGGGCTGGAAGTGGCCTCATTCTCATTCCGCGTGACCCGAATGGAAGACCCCGCCAATGCCGATCCTGCCCTCTTGGGCCTGTTGGGCGGCATGTCTGGCGGGATGCTGGATGGAAGGGAGGGCCCGCAATGAGCATCATTCAGCGTATGCGCGAGCCTGGAACATTGCGGGACAGGATGCAGGGGGCCGCGCGGGGGCTCCGAGGGAGAGGCGTGATGCTCGCAGCTTCACTGGCGCTGGTCGCATGCGGCGGCGGGATTCCCGCCAGCAACTCCGACACAGATGGACCTCCGGTCTATGGGGCAAACGGCCCCCCCGACTATTTTGCCATGGGCCCCACCGCGCCCTTCACGACCGCCTACCGCGGGCTACGGAAGGTGGAGCTCTACTACGACGCCCAAGCACCCATGGTGTATAGGGAGGACGTAGGGTCCGATGGGCAAGGCAAGTTCTCGGTGGAGACCCTGGACGTGCTTGTCAGCTCCAATCCCAATACGTCCCTGTTCCTGCTGCTACAGACCCAACGTCAGGCGCAGATCTACCGGCACCGGGACTTCCGAATTCGCGACCTTGGCCTGTTCCTCGCCAATTACGACTATGTCGTTGCTCCAACGCCGACCAACGTTGCCGGCGTAACCTGCGATCGGGTTCAGGTGCAGGCCCGCGTGGCGGCACAGTCGCGCTTTGAGGTGGATATCGATCCCACGACCGGCCTCGTCATGGCCTGGGAAGAGCACGATCTGGCTACTGGCACCCTGGAAGCTCGCATTGCTTTTGAGACCTACGTGCCCAACGGGGACCTGAGTGACATGGTCCTCATGGACCGTGTATTCCAGACCAGCCTGTATGGGGTTCACACGGGTGCCTTCCGTGATGCCCTGGGCTTCCTCCCCCTCATTCCCGAACTCCAACCCGGAGTGGGGTATCAGCTTGTTCCTCAAGCTGAGGTGCTCGTGGTCAACGGTGAGAACTGGGCCAAGCTCTACCTGACTGACGGAATGGCCACCTGCATCTTCATGGATTCCACGTTGCCCAACTCTGGCGGAGCTTCGGCCGGCCCCTCCGAGAAAAAGGGCGAGGTTGCGGTCATGTAGATCGGGTCCTGGTCGGCCCTACGGGGAACGGTAGGGGGCCACTCGGTGATCATGGCTGGGCGCGTGAGCGAGTTGGATCTCGTCACGGTGCTTGATTCGTCCCTCCGCTAGGAGCGGATTCGAGCCTCGTATCGGGATTACGCGTTCTGGGCTGCTGGCCTGGGGGTGCGGGGGGACTCGAGGAAAGTTCCTCCCATGTTCGCTGAAGGTGGAAAGCACCCCGCACGGTCCCTGGAAGGGGGGTAGGCTGAGGTGTCCGACGATTTATCGCCCTCTCCCTCGAACCCCCCCTCGATCCGTCCCCTCAACGCAATGCACGGCCAGCCAGAACGACCCTTCCGCGAGAGCGACCTTGAAGATCCGGCCTACAGGCTCAGGCTTCTTCGCAAGCTGAATTGCCTATTCGCCGTCCTGGAAGTGGCCACCGCACGGGTCAAGCGGGCCCTGGCCCAGCCCGACTCGGACCTCGAGCGCCTGAGCCGGATCCGAACAAACCTGGGTAGCACCATGGATGTGTGCCGGCGGGCAAAAAATGCCTTGGAGCGCCAAGAGGGTCTGCCTGAGGGTCTGCCCGAGAATCTGGCTGCGATTGCCGGCGGCCGAGGTCAGCGCCTACCCGAAGGGGCTCGCGTCGAGATGCGCAGCCGAGCCGAGTTTGAGTGCTTCTCCGCCATGGGGC
>PBIX01000051.1 GCA_002720975.1 Planctomycetota bacterium
CATCCGCTACATTGCCGCCTGGTTGGCCGGCAACGGCTGCGTGCCCATCGACGATCTGATGGAAGACGCAGCCACGGCCGAGATTTCACGGAGCCAACTCTGGCAGTGGCGCCAGCACGGCGCGCAACTCGAGCAGGGGCAATCCGTCGATGCGGCCCTCCTGCAGAGTGAGCTCGACGCCCTGCTTGAGGAGCTGCGCTCCAGTCTGGGCGACATCGCCTTCACGGGCGGGCGCTTCGCGCTGGCCGGCGAGCTCTTCGCGCAGCAGATCCTGGCCCCGGAGCTGGGCTCCTTCCTCACCCTTGATGCCTATCCGCACCTCAAGGGCTGATCGCACGACACTCTCTCACCTCCAGCTGCGCCACACGCCATGACAAACTCCTTTCTCCCCGACGAACCGCAGCTCCCCCTCGACCGCTTTGAGGGCATCCGTAGGGACTACTCCGTCCAGGACGTGGAACAGCTGCGCGGCTCCGTGCGCATCCGTCACACTCTCGCAGAGGAAGGCTCCGCCCGCCTTTGGGACCTGCTGAACGGCGAAGACTTCGTCAACGCCTTGGGTGCCATGAGCGGCAACCAGGCCATGCAAATGGTCAAGGCCGGGCTCAAGGCCATCTACCTCTCAGGGTGGCAGGTAGCAGCGGATGCCAACGTGGCTGGCCAGATGTACCCCGACCAGAGCCTGTACCCGGCCAACAGCGTCCCGTTGGTGGTAGAGCGCATCAACCAATGCCTGCAGCGCGCCGACCAGATCGCCCATGCCGAAGGCGACGACTCCGTGAACTTCTTCGCCCCCATCATCGCCGATGCGGAGGCCGGTTTCGGTGGCCCCCTCAACGCGTTCGAGCTGATGAAGTCCATGATCGCCGCCGGCGCGGCGGGCGTGCACTTCGAGGACCAGTTGGCCTCGGAGAAGAAGTGCGGACACCTGGGCGGCAAGGTGCTGGTGCCTACACAGACCTTTATCCGCACCCTCAATGCAGCGCGTTTGGCGGCAGACGTCTCGGGTGTCGCCACGGTTCTGGTGGCACGCACGGATGCCAACGCGGCAGCCCTGATCACCAGCGATGTCGATGAACGCGACCACGAGTTCCTCACCGGTGAGCGCACCGAGGATGGCTTCTTCCGCACCCGTGAAGGACTTGACCAGGCCATCGCACGCGGGATTTCCTACGCACCCTACGCGGACATGGTCTGGTGCGAGACCTCCAAGCCCGACCTGGCAGAGGCGCAACAGTTCGCCGAAGCGGTCCACTCCCAGTTCCCGGACAAGCTGTTGGCCTACAACTGCTCCCCCTCCTTCAACTGGAAGTCCAATCTGGACGATTCCACCATCGCGCGCTTCCAGCGTGAGCTGGGCGCCATGGGCTACAAGTTCCAGTTCGTCACCCTGGCCGGGTTCCACGCCCTCAACCACAGCATGTTTGAGTTGGCCACCGGCTACCGCGACGAGGGCATGGCGGCCTACTCGCGCATGCAACAGACAGAGTTCGCGAGTGAGGCCAAGGGGTACAGCGCCACGCGCCACCAGCGCGAGGTGGGCACCGGTTACTTCGACCTGGTGGCCAACGCCGCCAGCGCCGGGAAATCCTCGACCACGGCCATGGCCGGCTCCACTGAGACCGAGCAGTTCAATGCCGGGCGGGACTCCGGCGACGAGCAGACGAAAAAGGCGAGTTGATCGCCCGCGTCGTCGTCGCACGGGAAAACACGTGTGGCGGCGGCGTGCCTCCCCTCTTCTGGCGTGGCTCCTTCAGACCGACTGAAGGTTCAGGGCCTCTTGCAGGTTCTCGTCGAGCTTGGCCATGAACTGCTGGGTTGTCAGGTAGCCCTGGTCACCGCCAACGAGCAGTGCGAGGTCCTTGGTCATGAACCCCGACTCAACCGTGTCCACGCAGACTTTCTCCAGGGTCTCCGCAAACTGAACGACCTCGGGGGTCTCGTCCATTCGGCCCCGATGAGCCAGACCGCGGGTCCAGGCGAAGATCGAGGCGATGGGGTTCGTCGAAGTCTCTTTGCCCTGCTGATGCTGACGGTAGTGACGCGTCACCGTTCCGTGGGCGGCTTCGGCCTCGACGGTCTTTCCATCGGGCGTCATGAGTACCGAGGTCATCAAGCCCAGGGAGCCGAAGCCCTGAGCGACGGTGTCGGACTGCACGTCCCCGTCGTAGTTCTTGCAGGCCCAGACAAAGCCTCCCTCCCACTTGAGCGCGGCCGCCACCATGTCGTCAATCAGGCGGTGCTCGTAGGAGACGCCTGCGGCCTCGAACTTCTCCTTGAACTCGGTCTCAAACACCTCCGCGAACAGGTCCTTGAAGCGCCCGTCATAGGCCTTGAGGATCGTGTTCTTGGTGGACAGGTACACGGGCCAGCCACGCTGCAGGCCATAGTTCATGCAGGCACGCGCAAATCCCCGGATGGAATCATCCAGGTTGTACATGCCCATGGCCACGCCCGGCTTCTCGAACTCGTAGACCGCGTACTCGGTGGCCTCGCCCCCGTCGGTGGGCTCGAATCGCATGGTCAGCTTGCCCGGTCCGGGGACCAGGAAATCCGTGGCGCGGTACTGGTCGCCGAAAGCATGACGCCCGATCACGATGGGCTGGGTCCAACCGGGAACGAGGCGCGGCACGTTGCTGCACATGATGGGCTCACGGAAGACGGTGCCACCCAGGATGTTGCGAATGGTTCCGTTGGGAGAGCGCCACATCTGCTTCAGACCGAACTCCTCAACGCGCGCCTCATCCGGAGTGATCGTGGCGCACTTGACGCCCACACCGTGCTCCAGGATGGCGACCGCCGCATCCACGGTAATCTTGTCATCGGTGGCATCGCGCTCCTGGATCGAGAGATCGAAGGTGCGCAGGTCCACATCGAGGTAGGGCAGGATCAGGCGCTCCTTGATGAAGGCCCAGATGATGCGCGTCATCTCGTCCCCATCCAGCTCGACAATGGGGTTCTTGACTTTGATTTTGGACATTTGAAACTGAGTTCTACGGACGTGGTGAGGGGCCAGCTTGGAATTGAAGCCGAAGATTCTAATATCCCGCGCCGGATCTGTGTTGGCCCCAGACTGGGAATCGTGCGCCGAACTGTTAGCGCCCCGTTAGAAAATCGTCACCCTTGCGCTTCCACCAATCGCGCCAGGCCTTGAGCCTCTTGGCGCGATCGACGTCGGAGCCCACGGGATTGAAGCCCATGTCCTCGCCCGTGATACGGCGAAGTGCCACCACTGCCGCCTCGCGCACCGCGCCCTGCACGTCGTCCAGGGCTTCGATCAGCGCGGGCACGGCGGACTTCACTCCCAGATCATCAAGCATGCGAGCGGTCGCCATGCGCACGAACAGGTCCTCGTCCAAGAGCATGGGCGTGAGGTGCGGCACGACGTCCGAGTCCCCCGTCTCACCCAAGGCATAGACGGCCTCCAGTCGCAGGCCACCATTGGCATGCTGCAGGTCCGGCAGGTGGGTGGTCCAGGCCTTGGTCTTACCGGAAGGAGTGGTATCCCCCGACCCGCCGGCCAGCCCCCCGGCAGAGAGAACGCGCAGGCTCTCTTCCAGCTCGATCACACGGTTCTTGTAGAAGCTGAGGTTCTTCTCAACCTCGATGAGAGTGTCCTGGAAACCCTGAAGCTGCTTCCCGCCGGCTTCTTTCTGGGCATCCAATTCCCCGCGCAGGGCGCGCATCTCACCCGCTGCGACAGCCTCCCGTCCGACGGAGAGGGCCAGGTCCGCCCGCAGAGACTGGATCTCCTCCCTTAGTGGCACGCGCAAGGTGACCTCTTTCTCGTGCACCTCCTGCTGGGCACGCAAGATGCGCTCACCCATGCCGGCCACAAACGTGTCATGCACACGTCTTGCCTCGCGCTGGTCCGCCTCCAGGGCACCTAGCCCTGCCCGATGTTCAGCCCCGAGAGCCTCGACCCTGTCGAGCAGAGCCCAGAGGCCCAGGCCGGAGAAGGCCAGGGCAAGCATGCCCACGACGACACCGCCAGTCCCCGAACCTCCGCCCGGGGCCTGACTCGCAACAGCGGGCGTAGGCTCAGTAGTCGGTTGGACGCTGGACAGAGTGCCACTCGCCGGGGGCGGAGCCTCCACGCTGAATGGCCCGCCCGCGGCGCCGGGGACCGTAGCCGTGTCAGGCGGCGCGTCGCCTTCCTCGGAGCCGCCCCCCATGGCCACGTCACAAGAGAGGCAGACCACGCGCCCCTTGCGCCGATAGGCAAGCCCGGCTTGAAGGTCCGAGTCGGGGACCGACTCGTTGCAGATGTCGCAAAAGTGGATTTCCATGGATTTCCTCATGAGAAGAGGCCCGCTCGGCGCAGGAGATGGTCAGGGCACCTCACAAGGCCACGGGCACCTATAGCATGGGATGCTCGGCCCCGGTTCTCCAGTCCCTGAGCATTGTGAACCCAAACCCTGCTATTCTGGGGCCCTCCTATGGACGATCCCCTTCCCATCCCCGCCCGCATCCAAGAGCGCCTGACCGCAGTGGGCCTGGAGTTCGAGGCCGAGTTCTATGGAGCTGCGACCCATCGGCAGCCCGACAATCTGGATGCTCTCGTCGAGTTGGGTCACGTCTACACCCGTATGCAACGCTACGGCGAAGGCCTGCAGGTGGATGAGGAGCTCGCACGGCTGATGCCGGAGAACGCCACCGTGCAGTACAACCTCGCCTGCTCCCTGGCCCTGATGGGTCGCATCGATCCCGCCCTGGACGCTTTGGAGCGGGCCGTGTCCTTGGGCTACGACGATCCAAGTCACTTGCTCGAGGACGAGGACATGCGCGCCCTCTGGAACGAGCCACGGCTACGCGAACTGGTACGGCTCATGCACCGCATCCCTGCGGAACCTCCGGCAGGAACCTGAGCCAACGCGGGCGTCTAGTAGAGGTCCGTCTCGCGAGCCACCAACCAGGCCTCCCAGGCCTGCGCCGCCACCTCACGCTCCTCTTCGTCTCCATCGGGATCAAACCCTTGGGATAGATGGGTCGCGTCGCGAAGAGCCTTGGCGCAAAGCGCCCGATACCACAGCTCGTCATCACGCAAGCCGGAGACAAGAACGGGCAGCTCGGCCCAATCCCCCAACTTGACCAGACAACGCGCACGCTCGTACTGCAGCTGACGGCCACCCTCGGCGCGCAACTCCAGGGCAGCGACGTAGGGCGCGAGGCGCTCATCCCGCGTCTCCCCCAAGGCCGCAAGGGCTGTGCCCACAACCTTGGAGTTGGAGGTCGCGGCCATTCCCAACAGGAGGTCGTAGGCTGATTCACGCGCTTGAACAAAGAAGCGGATGACCTCCACCATCTCTTCGGTCCTCTGGATGTAGGGCACCCTTTCGGCCTGCTCGAGCAGCTTGCGGCGGAACTGGGGCGTGGGCTGAACCCACACGCTGTCAGTCTGGGCGGGCGAGATCGAACCGGTGCCGGTGGTGGTGCAGGCGGCCAACAGGAGGCTGGACAGAGCAAGCAGCAAGCTGCGCGAGATGGGCTGTTTCGAAGACACGGGCGCTCTCATGGGGTCGGTGGGTGTGGAGGCACCCAGAATCGGGACCCTCACCCCCCCTATCGGCCGTACCCCCCCTACTCCTTGACGCAAGCCGCCCCAAAGGTGCAGATCTCAGCGGGACCAGAGGCGACGCAATGGAGCCAAGCCCGCCGCGAATCCCAAGGTGAGACCCAGCCCCAGGAACCAGGGCGCGAGCGGATGGGGGGCGGGCCGTGGCAGAACCGGTGCTGGGCCGGCGGCGGGCAGCTTCCGGGACACGCGAGGGGACACGCCCGACCACTCCGCCGGGCCTGGAGCCAGGAAGGGCACGCTGGCCAGGAGACCATCGGCACCCAGGATGCGCGCCTCCATCAGGGTCCCGCGCGGGAAGGCCGCCAACTCATCCGGCACCGGACCCGTGCGCCGTCGGCGCGGATCCAGGGCGCTGCCCCCCACGCCTACCCTCAGAGCACTCGACGCCGTGGATTCAGAGACCCACTGGATCGCCCCTCCGAGGGGCGGCCAGAACTCGCAGGTCAGTGGATCAGGCCAGGCCAGGGGAACCTGCTCCAAGACCAACTGGCCGCTCTCATGCCCAAGGTGTACCTCCGTACTGCGGTCCACTCCCGCACTGGCCAAGGCCATGAGCAAGGGGGTCAGCGCACCCGGTGCATCCACGAGGTCGGGCGCCCAGGCAGGCGCAGGGGTGGTGGCCAAGGCGGCCACCCATCCCTGCCCGTGACGCTTCACAGCCAGGAGGGGTTTCCCCTCGGGTTGGGTCACCCACAGGGCGTCAGATCCTGCGCCCCACTCCGCCCGGGCGCAGGTGGGCGAGGCCAGAAGTTCGGGACCGCCGGTCTGCTGCGCCGCAAGCACGTCCCTGAACAAGGGGTCGGCGGGTGTCCCGGCCACGGCGATCTGCTCGGGGTCGGTACGCACGCGTCGCTGGTTGACTGCGCGCTGGAGGAGGCCCGCCAGAGAGCTCAGGTCCCCCGCCTCGATCAACTCCTCGCCGGGGGCCAACAAGGAAGGCAGGCATCCCCGATCGGCATGTTCACCCACTGCCAGCACGGAGAGGTCCAGGCGGGAGCGGGTGAGCGCCGCACGCGCTTCGGCTCCAGCCGACGCGGAGACCGCGCTGGAGCGTCCGTCAGAGAGGAGCAGTACCAGGCCCGAGGCGTCGGTCCTGCGCCGACTCTCCGCCAGCTGGCCGAGGGCGTAGAGAATGTCCGTGCCGCCGTGGGGAACGGCCGCATGCAACAACGGAGAGAGTTCCTTGCGTCGCTCAGCCGGCGTCTGACCCGTGCTACGAAACTCGACGGGGCCCAGGGACTCATTGAAGAACCGCAGTTCGAGTCGGTCCACGGGCAAGGCGGCGGGCACGAGCTCGAAGAGCGCCTCGCGAACGCGCTCGAAGGGCTCCCCTGCCATGGATCCCGAGCCATCCACGAGCAGGACCACGTCCCGCTCCGTGCCCCCCTCGTTCCCTGGATCGAGGGGCAGAATGCTCGAGAGATCCCCCTCTGCGGCCTGTCCTGCTGGGCTCCAGGAACCCAGGAAGTGCCAGCCGATCGTGGCCAGCCAGCCACCGCCGGAGTCGATGAAGGCCCGCATGGCATGGCCGGGAAGATCGGCAGGCCCCACGTCGAGGGTCAGAACCGCATCCACCTCGGGAAGAACACCCAGCAGCTGGTCGGCGTGCACCGGACGCACGTCCAGACCCTGCTGGGAGAGAGCTCGCCAGCCCGGCGCGAGGGCTGGAGCATCCTCCCGGTGCACGATGGCCAGGCGCAACCGCTGCCCCACGTTCAGCCACTCCGCAGCGCGCTGGTCCCCCGACCCCAGAGCGGAAGAGCCGTGGGAGAGTTCTCCCGGCGGGGTTCCTGCCGAGGTCACCTGAATCCGTAGCTGATGGGACCCCACCACGCGAGGGGGCAGGTCCAGACGGATCGACCAGCGTAGGCGCCCCCCCATCCCCGCGCTGGCGCTGGAGGGAAGCTCAGGCCTGGCTACACCGTAGGCCGCTCCACCCGGACCGGACAGGGACCAGTTCAGTTGAGGCAATCGGGCGGTGCTCCCACCGGAGGCGAGCTGCCAGTAGAGCTCCAGACGGGCGGCCGAAGGAGCGCCCGCGGCCACCGAGGGAGGCACGTGGACCTCTTCAATGCCGAGGCGCACACGGGTGGGCGGGTCCAGGTCCGCCCACTCCACCCGCACACCCCCGCGAGCCAGGAGCTCCAGGGCCGGAGCCGGATCGGCCGCGGTGTAGGTGCCGTCGCCATGCAGGACCAGGATCTGCTCGGTGCGCTGCGGGTCCAGCAGGTTCGGTGTCATGACCTCAAGGGCCTCGGCCAGGTGCGAACCTGCGCTGCTGTTCGCCGTGGCGGCAACCCTCTCCCCCGGGACCAGGAGTGTCTGCCGGCCGTCCAGGTGTGCCAGCAACTCCTCTGGCGAGCCCGGTCCGAAGGTGCGCTGGGCACTGGCCGCGTATTCCACAAGGAGGACCTCATGCCCGTCGGCCTGGGCCAGAGCGCACTGCTCGCGCAAGAAGCGCCCGACCTGCCGGGGCCATTGGGAGCGGGGGGCCGTGGCCGAAGCCGAGGCGTCCAGACAGATCGCCCGCAGGCCCGGCAGCTCAGGAGCGCGCGTCCCCCTGACCTGGGGTTGCGCCAGGATCGTCGCCAGGGTCAGCGAGGCGATGGCCCCCGCCAGGAGGGTCAATTCCAGGGTCGTGCTCCCGCGGGCCCGATCAGGTGCGCGCACGGCTGGGATCCGTAGAGGTGTCCTGGGAGGTCGCGCTGCGCACCGCGGAGCGGATCCAGCCGCCTCCGAGCAGGCGATCGTCTTGGTAGAAAGCCGCCCCCTGACCGGGGCTGACCGAGATCTCGGGCACGCTGAATCGCACCTCGGCCCGCTCCCCATCCAGCTCCACGCGACAGGGCGCAGGCGTGCAGTGATAGCGATGCTGGACGAGACAATCGAACCCGCCGGCGGGCGGCTCGAACCCGATCCAGTTGAGGGACTCCACGACCATGGAATCCGTTCCGCACTCGTCGCGCGTCCCCACCACGACACGCCCGGTCTCGGGCTCCACCTGTACGACGTACAGAGGCTCGCCCCCACCCACGCCGATGCCGCGGCGCTGGCCGATGGTGAAGTGCTCGGTTCCCTTGTGGGTGCCGAGGATCCGGTCGGTCGTGTCCACGATCTCGCCGGCGTGCAGGGGCGTGCCCCGCTGCTCAAGCAAGAGGCGGTAGTCGTCGGAGGGCACGAAGCAGATCTCCTGGCTATCGCGTTTGTGGTGGGTGCGCAGTCCGGCTTCCTCCGCCAGGCGTCGCACTTCCGGCTTGGTCAGATCTCCGAGGGGCAGAACCGTGCGCGCCAGATCCTCTTCGCGCACGCAGAACAGTTGATAGGACTGGTCCTTGGTGTCGTCCACACCGCGGCGTACCTCCACGCGGCCCTCGTTCACCTGCAGGCGCGCGTAGTGGCCCGTGGCCACGCCCGCCGCGCCCAGCTCGTCCGCCATCGCGAGCAGACGTCCGAGCTTGAGGTCCCGGTTGCACAGGGCACAGGGGTTGGGTGTGCGGCCGCGGCCGTACTCGGCCACGAAGTGGTTGATCAGGGAGCCGAATTCCGTGGAGAGATCCACAGCCTGAAAAGAAATGCCCAGCCCATCCGCCACCATGCGCGCATCGCGGGCGTCCGTACTGGAGCAGCAGGATTTCTTGCCCGCCTCCTCCTCGGTCAGCTCCACCCCATTGCGCATGAACAGTCCCACCAGGTCGTGCCCCTCGCGGGCCAGCATCCACGCCGCCACGGAGCTGTCCACGCCACCGCTCATGGCCACCACGAGGCGATCGTCCGGGTTGAATGGGCTGGGCATGATTGGGGATGGGAGGGAGGCGCAAGAGATGAACGGAGCGCCGCGCTACCGGGTTCAGGCCGATTCTAGTAGCTTCTGCGCCCCTGAACAGCAGCCGGCCCGGATCCTCCCGAGGGTCGAACCCGAAGCCGCGAGAATCCGCCGTACACCCTCCCCGGCCTGCCCCTTGGCCGAGCCCACCACCACCGCAACCCATGCACCTCCCCGCTCCCGTCTTCTTCCAAGATCCGCCCAGCGAGGCCGCCGCAACCACCCAAGGGGAGACCCTCACCGCTCCCGCGGAGGCGAATCCCCTCGGGCCGCCGACAACTGCGGACTCGGGCCTCAACCCGATGGTCTTCCTCGTCATCGGTGCGCTCTTCTGGTTCTTGATCCTGGGCCCCGAACGCAAGAACCGCAAGAAGCGTCAGGCCATGCTCGACGCCCTCTCGAAGGGCGACGAGGTGATGACGACCGGCGGCCTCTTCGGGCGCGTGTCCAAGGTGGACGAGCACGAGGTGATCCTCGTCGTTGCCGACGGTGTGCGCCTGCGCTTCAGCCGCGCGGCGGTACAGGGTCTTCGCAACGAAGAAGACGAGCAGGACGAACCAGACGAAAGCAAGAAGAGCTGAGCGCCGGAGCTCGCCCATGATGGGCTGGCGCGCGCGCACCTGGCGGGCCACCTTCAAGAGCATCCTGCGCAACGGCCCCATCGAGTTCGCACCTCAATGGGCGCTGCGGTTCTGGACACTATCCAACCCGGAACTTGGACGTGCGGGTGAGAACCTCAGCGCACGCGCCCTGCGCCGGGCGGGCTGGAGGATCCTGGGCCGCCGCATGACGACACCCCACGGCGAGGTGGATCTGGTCATGGCCGGGGCCGGACAGCTTGTCTGCGTGGAGGTGAAGGCGGGCCGCGTGCGGCACTGGCCCGTAACGGACGGGAGAGTCCCGGCCGACTGGAACCCCTTGGGAAGGCCGGGCCGCCGGATGGACCGGAACCGGCTGTGCGCCCAGCAGCGGGCCAGCCACTGGCTGGCGAGGCGCATGGAAGCGGGGCGCCTGGAGGGAGGTCGAGTGGATCTCGTGGAACTGCTGCTGGACTCACATGGCTCCAGACACGCCCTGGTCCACCATGCCCGGTGCCTGACACCCCTCGGTGAGAGCCCGGAAAATTCTTCCCCCACCTGTGCGCAGAGTCCGATTCACCCCGACTCGACCGGGATCCGATATAGAACATGAAGAACCCCGTATCGAGCCTCTCGACCACACGGCCATGGCGAGCAAAGTCCGCTCCCCATGCGCAGGCATCGATGCGCCCCCGCTGTTAGCCTGTCCCCACCCATGCTCCGCGTCCTCCAACACTTTCTGCCCATCCGGACAGCACTGCTGTTCTTCGGAGAGACGGTGATCCTGACCTTGCTGGTCGGGCTGGGCATGTCCAGACACCTGTGGGATTCACTGCGCGGTATCCGCGGAGAGAACTACCGCGAGCTGCGCCTGGCACTCGGGCACCTGGGGATGGGCGAGCTGGATGCCTTCTGGATCTGCATCCTCTCGGCATTCCTGGTGGCGCTGCTCTGCCAGGTAGCCATCGGGTTCAACCAGCTGTACGAGTTCCGGGTCTCGAACTCCTCCACAGAGCGCTCCCGCCGACTGGTTGAATCGGCGGGCGCGGGCATTGCTCTGTGCCTGGTGTGCGTCAGCCTGACACACGCCTGGGACCTGCGACGCGTACTCAATTTTCCCGGCCTGACCTATACCCAGAAGCTCGGCAGCCTGGTGGGCAGCCTCGTGCTGGGCTTCCTGGTCCTGTACATGTGGCGCACGCTCTACCACGGGATGATGCGCCGGGTGAATCTGAACCTGAGAGTCCTCATCCTCGGCTCCCGCGAGCCGGCCCACGAGCTGGCCCAGCTCATTCTCGACCAACCCGAGGCCGGCTTCGAGGTCTTCGGCATGGTGCCTGAGTCACCACGCGAGGAGGGGGAAGGAGCCGGCTCCTCGATTGACACGCCAAGCGTGTCGTTCTCCCCCATGGGAGCCGACGTCGTCTCCGGCTCCATGGCCAGCCCACGCACCGAGGCGCTGATTCTCGACACGCTGCCCCTGACGGCACGCAAGCGAAATGGAGAGGCGACCTCGCTGGAGAGCCTTGAAGGTGAGGGCTCCCTGCTCGCCCTGGCCCGCGACAATCAGGTGGACGTGCTCGTGGTGGCACTGGAAGACCGGCGCCTGGCACTGCCCATACAAGACCTCTTGCACTGCCGCCTGGGTGGCCGGGACGTGCGCGAGCGGGAGGAGATCTACGAGCAGGTGACGGGCAAGATCGCCGTGGCGGCCATGCGGCCCTCCTACCTGATCTTCAACGAGGGCTTCCGACGCCACCCCTGGATCGACCTGATCAAGCGCGGGACGGACGTCGCCCTATCGCTGCTCATCCTGGCGGTGACCTCACCCCTGATTCTGCTGACGGCCATCGCCGTCGCCCTGGATTCCCCTGGCCCGATCCTGTTCCGCCAGGAGCGTGTGGGACAGGATGGGATCCTCTTCACCCTGCGCAAGTTCCGCTCCATGCGCGTGGATGCAGAGTCCGCCACGGGCCCCGTATGGTCCAGTGAAGATGACCCACGCATCACGCGCGTGGGCAAGTTCATCCGCATGACCCGCCTCGACGAGCTGCCCCAGCTGTTCAACGTCCTGCGCGGCAGCATGTCCCTGGTGGGGCCACGACCCGAGCGACAGCACTTCGTGGACGAGCTGGCAGAGCAGATCCCCTACTACAACCTGCGCCACATCGTGAAGCCCGGCCTGACGGGCTGGGCCCAGATCAACTACCCCTACGGGAGCACCGTGGAGGACGCCCTGCATAAGCTCCAGTACGACCTGTTCTACATCAAGAACCACAGTGTGCTGCTCGACCTCTCGGTGCTGTTCAGCACCATCAAGACCGTTCTCCTGCGCCAGGGGACCTGAGCCCCCAGAGGGGCTTTCCGAAACGCGAGCCGCAATCCCCTGACCAGCGGGTGAGAGGTGGCTATGCTTGGCGGCCATGGAGATCCTGTTTGTCACCCTGGTCGCCCTTGCCGGGGGAGCCCTGCCCCTGCTCATCCGCTGGACGGACCGCCACCTGCACACGGCCCTGGCCCTGTCCACGGGAATCTTTCTGGGGGCGGTCTTCCTACACGTGCTGCCCGCTCTGTCGGAGATGAGCCTCAGCTCTGTTGTCACCCAGCCCATCCCCGAAGGCTCCCATCCCGGGGTGGATCTGAGTCACGTCCACGGCGGAGATTCCTGGCTGTGGCTGTGCGTCCTGGCGGGGGTACTCGCGGTCTACCTGATCGAGTCCCTGGTCCTACGCACCCACGACCACGACGAGGCGCACCAGCACCGGGCGGTGAGCCTCGCAGCCCTGGTGGGCCTCGGGGTTCACGCTCTGACGGCGGGTATCGGGTATGCCGCTGCCCAATCCCACACCCATGTGGGTGGTGCGCTGCTCTTTGCCATCCTGGCCCACAAGGGCTTCGAGGCCTTCTCCCTGACAACCGTCTTCCAGTTGGCGGGGGCGGAACGCAAGTCGATCCTGTGGATGGTCGTCGGCTTCGCTGCCATCACTCCCCTGGGCATGCTCCTGGGTGAGTCCATCTCCGCCCAGATGGGTGAGCTGGGGATGGGCGTCTTGACCGCCCTGGCGGCTGGCACGTTCCTGTTCGTGTGCCTGTGTGAGTTGTTGCCAGAGGTGTTCCACCACCGCGAAGACAGCTGGCTGCGGGTCACCCTCCTGGTAATTGGCATCGCCATGATGATGGCCTTCGAGGAGCTGGGGCATTGATAGCCTGGCTGACGGAGATCTGGAGCCTGCTCTGCGCGTCCGGCCCATATCTTCTGGTGGGGTTCTTTATCGCAGGCCTGCTGAAGGTGCTCATTCCGGAGCGCTGGATCCTGCGCCACCTGGGGAGCAACAGCTTCGGTGCCGTGGCCAAGGCCGCTCTGGTCGGCGCGCCCCTGCCCCTGTGCTCCTGCTCGGTGGTCCCCACGGCCATCTCGCTCAAGCAGGCGGGGGCCAGCAAGGGAGCCACCAGCGCGTTCCTGATCTCCACGCCGGAGACCGGCGTGGACTCCGTGGGCATCACCCTGGCCCTGATCGATCCGGTCATGGCCATCATGCGTCCCATCACAGCGATCCTGACCGCCATGGGATGCGGTTGGATGGTCAACCTGAGCGAGCCCAAGGTCACTTCAGAGCCCGCGGATGAAGGAGCCCCCGACCCACCCAAGACCTGCTGCGCACCCTCGGATCCCGAGCCAGCCCCCCCACCCCCTACCACCTGCTGCGCAACCAGCCCCGCCGAGCCGGATCCCGCTCCGACGACCTGCTGTCATGGCGAGGCCGGAGCCTCATCCGAGCCGAGCCGTCTGAGGCAAGCCGCCACCTTCGCCTACGGCAAGCTCATGTCCGATCTGGCGCCCTGGTTCGTGGTGGGCTTCGCACTCTCTGCGGCCATCACCCTCTGGATGCCCGACGATTTCTTTCTCAGCTCCTGGAGCCATGGACTCCCCGCCATGCTGGCCATGCTTGTGGCCGGCATCCCCATGTACGTGTGCGCGACGGCCAGCACGCCGGTAGCCGCCGCCCTCTTGGCCAAGGGCCTCGACCCGGGAGCGGCTCTGGTCTTCCTGCTTGCGGGCCCGGCCACGAACGCCGCCACCCTGGGGGTGGTGGGAGGCTTCTTGGGCCGGCGCGTCGTGGGCGTCTACCTCGCCTCGATCGCCGTTTTCAGCCTGTGCGCGGGTTGGGCGGTGAATGCCCTCTATGAAGCCCGCGGCGGCTTCGAGAGCAGCACGATCCTGACCCGGCACGAACATCTCTCTTCTCTGCACCGGATCGGGGGCGCCCTGCTGGGGTTGCTCCTCCTAGGTCATGTCATCGTGATCCTTGCCCGGCGCGGGACCTCCCCACCTGATCCCAACCCAGCCTCATGAAGCCCCAAGCACTCTTCCTGCTCTGCGCCCTCCTGCCCATGGGCGCCTGCCAGAACACAACGTCCGGCACTCGCCAGGCCCCGGTCGTCCTCGCCATCCACGGAGGCGCCGGGACGATCCTGCGCAAGAACATGAGCGCCGAGAAGGAGGCCGCCTACCGTGCCAAGCTGGAAGAGGCCCTGCGAGCGGGGTACGCCCTGCTCGACGGCGGGAGCGAGGCCCTGGACGCCGTCCAAGCCGCCATACTCATCATGGAGGACTCGCCCCTGTTCAACTCCGGGCACGGAGCCGTGCTGACCTCCGCGGGAACCTGCGAGATGGACGCCAGTGTCATGCGGGGCGATACGGGGATGGCCGGAGCCGTGGCAGGGGTGACCACCACACGACATCCCATCCTGGCGGCGCGAGCCGTGATGGAGCACAGCCCGCACGTGCTCCTGTCCGGAGCGGGAGCCGACACCTTTGCCCGCGAACAGGGACTCGAACAGGTACCCAACGCATTCTTCCACACCACGCGTCGGGTGCAGCAGCTGGAGCGCTGGCGGGAACGCCAGAAGTCCACCGGCTCCCTGAGCGGAGCCTGGGATGCCCAGCCGGACGAGCGGCACGGGACCGTGGGCGCAGTGGCCCTCGATCGTGAGGGGCACCTGGCGGCGGGCACCTCCACGGGCGGCATGGTCGGCAAGCTCTGGGGTCGCATCGGCGACTCCCCCATCCCCGGAGCAGGAACCTGGGCCGCGGACCACACCTGCGCCGTGTCGGGCACCGGCTGGGGCGAGTTCTTCATGCGCGGCACGATTGCCAGGGACGTGGCCGCTCTGATGGAGTTCGGTGGCCTGGACCTTGAGCAGGCCGCCCAGCGCGTGGTGCGCACCCAGCTGACCGAGCGCGGCGGTACGGGCGGTGTGATCGCCCTGGACGCTCAGGGCCGGGTCAGCGCCCCCTTCAACACGGCGGGCATGTACCGCGGCTGGATAGACCGGGAGGGCAGGGTGGAGGTCCACCTGTACTCGGCTGCGGCCCCGGCCCCTGAGGGTCCCTGACCAGCCTGGCGGCTGCCACCCCACCCTCCTGCCCCTGCCAGGGGCGAATTTTCCTGACCCCGGGGGGGAGCGTGGTGGGGTCTTTTCCCGTATTCTCTCCGCCCGCCGTCCGGTTTGGACCGGATGGACCTTCCGTTGACCCAGCGATGGGGTCGCGATTCCCTCCCCCGACCTCCTCCCAACCCCGCCTCATTCTCCCATGTCCCGTACTTGTGAAGTCACCGGCCGCGGCACCCGAGTGGGTGGCACCATTGCCCGCCGTGGTCTGCCGAAAAAAGACGGCGGCGTGGGCCTGCGCACCACCGGAAAGAACAAGCGCAAGTTCAAGGTCAACGTGCAGAAGAAGCGCCTCTGGGTCCCGGAGCTCGGTGAGTACGTCACCGTCAAGCTATCCACCCGCGCTCTGCGCACGGTGATGAAGAACGGGGCCTACCCGACCCTGCTCAAGGCTGGTCTGATCCGGCCCAAGCGCGCAGCCGCCAAGTCCTAGGCCGGCCGCCCCGCTGTATCTGCGCCTGAAAGTTCGCGCAGGAGTTGTGTGCAGCGTAGATTGATGACATGGGAAAAACGCGCACAAACTGGGCACTCCTGACCTTGCTCCTGACGGGGTGTTGCACGGACGCGCCCGAGTCAGCGGAGCAGGAGCCGAAGGCCTCAATGGGAA
Source organism: Planctomycetota bacterium (assembly GCA_002720975.1). Lineage (GTDB taxonomy): Bacteria > Planctomycetota > UBA1135 > UBA1135. Next base: position 16,041 of record PBIX01000051.1, read on the forward strand.
CGTTCGAGCGGGGAGCAGCCCTTGATGGCGGGCTCGCCGCGCTCCCCCCCGGCACTCCCAACCTGCCCGTAATGCCGGCCGCCGAACCCGAGGTGCCGGCGGCCACGGAGAAGGGACTGCCCGATGGAGTGCAGGCCATCTCCTTCCAGAGCCTCTCCCTGCTCGACGCCGACGTGGACGGACTGCTCGACCTGATCTTCAATCCCGTCGGGGAGGATGGGCAGGAAACGAAGACGGAGTTCGAGTTTCCTGAAAGCGCCCAGGCGCTGAACGGCAAGCGGGTCGCCATCGTGGGCTACATGATCCCCCTCGACTGGGTCCAGGGAGAGGATCGGATCACGAGCTTCATGCTGGTGCGCGACTTCGCACAGTGCTGCTTCGGCGGCATGCCGCGGCCGGACGAGTGGATCGACGTGATCACCCCCATTGGTGAGTCGGCAGGCTTCTATGCCTACCGGCCGATCCGCGTCATCGGGAAGCTGAAAGTGGGCCTCGATCGGCCCGCAGACGCCATGGTGGCCAGCGTGTATCAGATGGTCGCCACGGACGTGACGGACACCTGGTAGGAGCTGGGCTCCCCGGGAACTCAGCGACGGATCGGCTCACCGGGCGGGGGATCTGAGCCTATCCAGTTGGCCAGCTGCCCAGCTTCCGCGGCCAATTGGTCCATACCCGGGGTATCCACTCTGTAGGCCCCGCGCATGCGTCCGTGGCGATCCAACAGGAAGAAGCGGGCCTCGGGATCCCCACCCCGCTCGACCATGCCTTCAAAACCGGTCCCGTCCTCATCAAGCAGGAACACGTTGGATGGCTTGCGGGCGCGCTTCTCATCCAGGTAGAGGCTGAGCGCTTCGCTGTCCCCAACCCGCACGAACACGGCAAAGGTCACTACCGGCGACAGCCCGCGCACCCGCTTGCGCAGCACCCTCAGGTCCTGGAAGGCGCTCTCCCGGGACTGCTCTTCGGCCATGGGCAGCTCCCCCACGATGACCAGGTGGCCTTGCAGGCCGGCAAGGGTCACGGTGCGCCCGAACTCGTCCACATAAGACCCGCTCACGGCTGGACTCTCGTGGCCCGGTACGGGATCAGGCAGCTCAGCGGACATGGCGCGCAAGAGTGGCAGCCCCCACAGCCCACCGATGAACAGACACCAGAACCAGGGCCGGCCCAGGATGGCCAGCGGCCGCTCGGGCAAATCCGAGTTGATAGCGTCCCCTTGGTCCACGGCTGCGCCTTCCCGCCTAGAGGGGCGGCGTTGAGTCGCTGTCTTCCTCGGTGCGCACAACCCGGCGCATCCACATGCACACGCCCGTAACGATCACATACGGGATGGCCATGAAAGCCGCCACGTAGACCAAGGTGGAGAGAGCTTGGCCCAGAGAGCATGAGGGACAGGCCGCGGCCGGTGAGCTCAAGCCAACCAACAGGGTGAGAGCGAGGCCGGAGCGGACACTCCACCGGTTCAAGGAAGACCCCCTAGAGGGGCCCCGAGACCGAAGCACTGGTGCCAGAGGCTCCATCAGCGGTACAGGGTCTCCAGCATGATCAGGATCAGGGCCACACCCATGTAGACGGGCATCAGCGCGATCCAGCGCAACCAGGGCTTCTCCCACTTCAGGTGCATGAAGTAGGTCGCCACCAGGCCCGCCTTGGAGAAGGCCAGGAAGCACAACAGGAGCATCTTGGTCGTGCCGCTCCAGGCGGCGGAGTACACCGAGGGGATGTAGACCTCAAAGATGGTCAGGAGCCCCAGGGTCAGGAAGATGGTGATGTACAGGCCGCGCATGCTCTGCTCGCCCTCAGCATGCCCGCCGTGCCCCGCATCAGCAGCGCTCTCGTCGGTCGTCGTCGTTTGGTCAGTCATCGTTCGGTACTCGAGGAAGAGCTTCTTAGAGGAGATAGATGAAGGTGAAGACCAGGATCCACACCAGGTCCACGAAGTGCCAGAACAGCCCCACCAACTCCACCGGGCTGGAGCTGGTCCCACCCTGGGTGTACTTGCCCTTCATGGCACCGCGCAGGATGCAACAGAGGTAGATCACACCTGCAGTCACGTGCATCCCGTGGAAGCCCGTGACCGAGTAGAAGGTGGAGCCGAACAGGGAGTTCACGGTCTCCCCCTCCCACGTGCATTCCGCGAACCCGATGCCAGCATGCACCAGGTGCGTGTACTCCCAGACCTGGACTCCCAGGAAGAGCAGTCCGCCGAAGATGGTCACCATCAGCCAGCGCACAAGGCCTTCTTGGTTGCGCTCCTCGGCGGCCGCTACGGCGAACACCATGGAGAGCGATGAGCAGATCAGGATGAAGGTCGCTATCGCCGTGAGCGAGATGCCAAGGATGTCCGAGGGCACGGGCCACTCGGTAGCGGCGGAGCGCAGGATGCCGTAGGCAAAGAGCAATCCACCGAAGGACATCCCGTCCTGAGCGATGAAGATCCACATTCCGACCTTGCCACCGGTGGCCTTGCCGAAGTGGGGGTCCTCGGGAACCGAGGTCTGTGGGGCGGCGTGGTCCGCCGCGGCAACGTGTCCAGAATCCATCGAGGTTATCCTCTAGAAGACAAAGAAACCCAAGAACAAGAACAGCCAGACGATCCCGACAAAGTGCCAGAACAAGGCTGCATTCGAAACGAATGAACGGCGCTCCGGGCCGTAGCGCCCGAGCTTGGAACCGACGAGCGCCCAAACCAAAAGGAACAGGCCAACCACAACGTGGGCAGCGTGCACCCAGGTCAGGCCGAAGAACAGGGACTCGTAGAGACCCGAGGTCTGTGTGCGACCCGCAAGAATGAGGTCATACCAGAGCCAGGCCTGGAGCAGGGCAAAGCCCAGGCCCAGGAGCATGCCCGTGATCCACAGGGCGCTGAAGGAGGCCTTGCGCCCTGAACCCGCGTCGAGACTCAGGCTCCGTGAGCCACGCTCCACGAACACACTGCTGGCAGCCAGCACGAGCGTGGCGAGGCCTGCGATGGGAGCCGATGGCAAGGCAATCCCGGCCGGAGGCCAGACGGCGATCTTGTCGCGCAACACGAGGAAGGACAGGAACAGGGTGCCGAAGGCCATGGTCCAAGAGCCGATGAACAGGATCATGCCCAGGGTCGCATTGACCCTGTCCCGCCCCGTTTCCGGGGGAGCCTGATTCACGGGGCCGTCCCCATGGAGCTCGATGACGCCTGTCGTATTCATGGATGCTTGTACCTGCCTGCAGGCGCCTAGCCGGGTAGCTCCTCAGTCTGGTAGATCCAGTCGGTATCTGGCCCCAGAACAGGGTTGCTGAACTCGTGCGGCCCACACCGCACCACCGGGATGGTCTTGAAGTTGTAGTGCGGTACGGGTGTGGCAATGGTCCAGTCCACGGTCCCCACATCCCAAGGGTTCTGAGGGGCGGTCTTGCCCCACCAGCGACTCTTGATGAAGTTGAAGACGAAGATGAACTGAGCGACTCCCAGCAGGAACGCCGACACCGTGGTCGCCACGTTCAGATGCTGCAGCGGTCGCAGGTACTCCGCACTCGTGTGGTCGTAGTAGCGACGGGGCATGCCCGCGTAGCCACTGATGAACATGATGCAGAAGACCAAGACCAGCGGGAAAAACGAGAGCCAGAAGTGCAGCTTGCCCAGGCGCTCACTCATCATGCGACCGAACATCTTGGGGAACCAGAAGTAGATCGCCCCGAACGTGCCGAAGAGCGCCGATGCCGCCATGGTCAGGTGGAAGTGCCCGACAATGAAGTACGTGTCGTGCAGGAAGATGTCCGTCCCGATGGTCGCGCAGTAAATGCCCGTGAGCCCGCCCAGTCCGAAGACAAAGATCACTCCCATGGCAAAGAGCATGGGCGTGGTCAGGCGCAGGCTGCCTTTCCAAAGGGTGTGAAGCCAGTTGAAGAAGAGGATCTCAGCCGGCACCGAGATGATCATGGTCAACAACATGAAGCTCTCACCCAGCATGGCGCTGAGCCCGGTGGTGAACATGTGGTGTCCATACACGAGAGCCGACAAGACAGTCACGACAACCATGGCCCCCACCGACGTTCGATAGCCGAAGGCCGGCTTGCGTGCGAAGAACGAAAGCAGGTCGCAGACCACACCCCAGGCGGGGAGGATCAGGATGTAGACCTCGGGGTGACCGAAGATCCAGAACAGGTGCTGGTACAGGATCGGGTCTCCGCCTGTACCGCCGCTCATGATCGAGGCGGGCACGTAGAAGCTCGTCCCGAAGACCCGGTCGAGGACCAGGATGATCATCGCCGAGCCGATGACGGGGATGAAGAGCACGTTCAGGATGGAGGTCAGGAACAGGCCCCAGACCGTCAGCGGCATACGCATCCAGGTCATCCCGGGACAGCGCAAGCGGATGACCGTGGTGATGTAGTTGATGCCCCCCATGATCGAGCTGGCACCGATCAGGAAGACCGCAATGGCCCAGAGGGTCTCACCCTGGCCCACGGCACCCACCGTGGTCGACAGGGTTGGGTAGCCCGTCCAGCCGACCTCCGTGGCACCCAGGGGCACGAACAGGGAGTAGAACCCGACCGCGCCGCCAAGGAACATGGCCCAGAAAGACAGCATGTTCAGGGTCGGGAAGATCATATCCCGGGCGCCGATCATGAGCGGAATGCACCAGTTTCCCAGTGCGCCGATCATGGCCGGGGTCAGCCCCAGGAAAATCATGATCGTGCCGTGCATCGTGAACAACGTGTTGTACGTCGCCGGGTCGATGACGCCACCGGTGCGCGGGAAGAGCAAGCCCCCAATGAGCGGGACGGGGACACCTGGGTTGGCCAGCTGCCAGCGCAGCATCATGGCCATGATTCCACCGATGCCCAGCCAGATCAGACCAAACCAGAGAAACTGCTTGGCGATGACCTTGTGGTCGATGGAGAAGACGTGCTTCCGGAGGAACGTGGTGGGCTCCGGATGGATGTGATCAGAACTCATGGTGGATTACTCTTGCCAGTCCCAGGCCCAGTGGCCTTCGGTGTCATCTGCGTCGAAAGCAGTGCTCGCCAGTTGACTGGCCTCTGCCTCCCACTCGTTGAACTGTCCTTGCTCCAGAACTCGAAGTTTTCCAAACATCTGGTAGTGGGCAAAGCCACACAGCTCGGCACACAGGATCGAAAACTCTCCCTCAACAACGGGCTTGAACCAGGCGAGGTTGATGGCGCCCGGGTTGAGATCCTTCTTCATGCGCATCTCTGGCAGGAAGAGCGAGTGGATCACATCTTTTGAGGTCAGGTTGAAGCTGACCGGCCTGTCCTTCGGCACAACCAGCTCGTTGGTGGTGAGGATGTCGTCCGGTGTGCCGAACTCTCCATCCACACCAGCCGCTCGGAAGCTCCAGGCCCATTGCTGGGCAAGCACTTCAACCTTGTAGGTTTGCGGATCCTTGGCAGCAGGAATAGCCCAATAGGCCTCGCGCAGGTCCTTCATGGCGATCACCAGCACCCAGGCATCGAGCACGATGAAGGTGATGATCGAGATGACGGCAGTCAAGCGCTTGTCGTGCAGGCTCTTGCCGTGATCGAAGGATGCTCTGTGACCCGGACGTGCCCGGTCGCGCAGCATCGGCACGATCAACAGCACCACGACCAGGGCGAAGGCCACGGAGACCAGGGTCGTGATCAGCCAGAACAGCTCACCAAAGCGATACCCGTAGTCGGAGGCAGGCTCCCCCGGCCCCCAACGCTTGTCCTGAGCCAGGGCCCAGGTGGAGGTCAGCATCAGCGCCAAGGGGCAACCAAGCCAACGACTGCGCAGGAACGCGAATGACGGAGTGGATGTGCTCAGCATACTCATTTGTTGTCCCCACTGACCCGGAGGCCTCCCATGAAGGCGCTACGCGCGGCAGGTTGGTCCTTGTACGACACGATCAGGTTCTCGACGTAGTGGGCTAGAGCCCACAGATCTTCGTCGGAGATCGCACCCTTCCACTGCGGCATGGCCGTGCCCTTGATCCCTGACGCGATGGTCTGGAACAGATCGGCGGTGGTGGTTCCGGCCCGCATTTGGTGCCAGGTGAAGTCGGGCGGCATGACCTTGGTGGCACGGCCCAGGACCTCGTATTCCGAATCCTTCAGGGCCGGGTAGGTCAGGTTCTCGCGGTAGGTCGTGCCCTCGGGATCCTTGCGGATGACGCGCAACTCTTCGTTGGTTACGTAGCCCGGGTGGCACAGGTGACAGCTGGCGGCACCGTGGTAGATCTCCCGACCGCGCACGATGGCGCGTTCCTTGGTGTCCGTCCACGGATCCTCAGTGACCTCAATCGCGTCCCCCACCTGGGAGTACACGTCACGCCAACCCGACTCCTCAGGGGAGAGGGACTTGATGTACTGGATGATGTCGAGCAGCTGCACGTCGGACAGGTCCCAGGGCAACATGGGTGTTCCCGCAAGGCCCCTTTTGATCACGCTCAACAGAGCCTCGTCGCTGGGCAGATCCGCGGTCACCTTGGTGAACTTGAACTTGTTCTGCTGGAAGCTGCGGGGAGTGGGGCGCAGGTGCTGCCCAGAGCGACCGTAGCCGTCCCCGTTCAAACCGTGGCAACTGGAGCAGAACTGAACGAAGTCCTGACGTCCGTCCGTGAGCCTCTCTGCTGAGGCCCACTGCCAGTAGGCCCACTCGCCCTCGATTTCGCTCAGGCTGTACTCACCATGACTATCCACCCAGCCACCTGCACCACCTGCTGCAGTGGCGTCGTGGGTAAAGCGGCCGGGCTCAGCCTTGGCCCGCTGGGCGAACCAATCCGCGCCAGGGGCGCGAAGCCAAGCCCCCTCGGTCACGACCAGGGAGACATCGCGCGGGGCGCGTGCGTGGGGGTTTTCATCCTCACTCGTTTGCAGCGAAGTCAGGAGCCCCAGAGCTCCGAACGCCACGGCCAGACCTTGCCAGGAAATGCCTCTCATGATCACCTTGTGTTTTCTCGGACTTAGACTTCTGTCGAGACGTTGCTAGAGGAGATGTATGCAGGTAGCGCTCGGCGGACCGCGCTTACTTGCTGAATTCGAAGGAGATGGACTGGGCCTCACCGTCACCAATGGTGATGGTCTGCTTGCTGGCTTTTCCGAAGACCTCATGCTCCGCGGAGATGGTGTAGTCACCGGCGGGAAGCTTGGGCAGGGTGAACGACCCGTCCGCGGCGGTCACCGTGAAGAACGGGTGATCCACGATGCCCACACGAGCCTGCATCCAGGAGTGCATGTCGCACTTCACGGCGACGAGAACCTCGCCACGATTCATTTCGATGTCGAGGGCCTTGGAGCCCGCCGGCTGACTGACGTTGGAAGCGCGGTTCTTCCTGGGATAGGTGTGTACGTTGTGAACCGTGGGATCACTGTTCTTCACGCGCAGAGCCTGGCCTGTCATCATGCCCACGACTCGCGGGGTGTAGTTGCAGCCCACCTGATCGAGAACGACGGGCTCTTCAGGCGCCGTGAACGTCCAGGCGTCAGTCCCGTTGGAGACGTACACGAAGACGTTCTGCAAGCCGCCGGCGGCGTCCACCAGGACGCTGCCATCCGTCACGCCATCGCTGTTCATCTCAACGCACTTGGGGTCACTGTCCATGGCGATCTGAACGGGTGCCGGAGCCTCGCCTTTGAAGCTCGCACTTCCGCTCACGGTCGCCGTGCCGGCGCTGTCGCTCCAGGCCGTGGGGCCCGCAGCCTGAGCCGCGCCACCGGAGCCGCTGTTGGCGGGCGCCTGGGTCCCGGAGGAGCTACCCGGACCTCCCCCGGGAGGGGGCGCAGGGGCCTCCCCTCCACCTCCACAGGCCGTCAGAACAGAGGAGCTAAGCACAAGCGCGAAAAAAGACGTACGCATAACAGTGGAGACAGTGGGGGCTTTGTGGGTAGTGCGGCAGGACAGAGGGCGTAGAGTCAAACGGCATGACCGCCCAGTTTCAAGGGCCCCCAGCCAAGATTTCCTCCGGTTCGCGCCCCCCCCTGCCGACAGGTACGAACAAGGGCGAAGCCGGACAAGGCCACGCGCCGGACCCATGCAGCGGGCCAGATACAGGCACGAAGACCAGATCCTGCAGGGGAAGGATCAGATGGACGCCCAGACCCGGGCAGCCCTCGCAGCGCCCCGGAACGCCTCAGTCCATATGGGCGACGACACGCTCGTCCCCCATCTGGAGGCGGGTGGCCATGCGATGCACGACCTTGGCTCCCACCAGGCCCACCATGCGGACAACGCCCTTCTTCACCACCCGAACGGAGAAGTCCACCCAGGTCCACTGGGCCACCCCCCGCTTGCCACGGGAATGGTTGTAGAGCCGGTTCTGCTCGGTGACCAGCCACTCGGAGAAGAGCATGTAGCTCCAAAGCAGTGGATAGCGCAGGCCTCGGAACCGCAGCGTCTTCTTGGCCACGGGCATCAGCCACGGGAACCTCACAAGGATCGGGAACCACTTGTGCAGGTTCTCGATGGCCTGCTTGTCGTCCACGAAGATGGTGGCCTCACGGTTGAAGTTGGCAGGAAAATTCTCGTAGTCCGCAACGGCGATCCCAAGCCCCTCCGTGATCTCGTTCAACTCGAATTCGGGGTAGGGCTGAACGATTGAGCACAGCGGATGGTCCACCTCACATTCAATGTTCAGGCGGACCGTCTCGAAGTCATCTTCAAGAGTCCCTCCGGGTGCGCCCAGCATGTTGAGCGAACCTAGACGAATGCCGTGCTTCTTGATCCAACTGGCCGAGTCGATCAACTGCTGCCGGCCGGTGTTCTTACGGTAGATCGTATTGCGGATGTAGTCGTTGGCCGCTTCGAAGGCAATCCGGGCATAGATGCAGCCCGCCGCTTTCAGCTGCTCAATGTGGACCTCCTTGGTCATATTGGCCATCAGGATCACATCAAAGGGCAGCCCCACCTCTTTGGGCCAACGCTCGCAGAACTCCTCCAGCCACTTGCTGTCGATGTTGAAAATGTCGTCCAAAAAATGGACGAAATCCAGGGGGTACTGTTCACGAATGGAGTTGACCTCCGCAATGACATGGTCCACCGAACACTTGCGGACATAGTCGTTGTTACGTGCCCCGTAGACCTTCTTCTTCCACGCGTGGTGAAAGCAAAAAGAGCAGAGCATCGGACAGCCGCGCTGGGTGACGATGACCTTCCGCCCGCTGTCCCGGTAGAGCGGCTGGGCGTCGTAGATCACCGAACGGTCAGGAATACCCAGGGTGTCCAGGTCCTTGATCAGAGGTCGCAAGGGGTTCTTGACGATCGTCTCACCGTCGTCGCAATAAGCGATGTTCTGGATCCCACGCCAGTCCTCGCCCCTCTCAAGGGTGTCGAGCAACTCCACGATCGCTCCCTCGCCCTCGCCGATGCACAGTGCATCAATGCTGGGGTCGGTGACACAATCGGGCACGAAGGTCACGTGCGGGCCACCCATGATGGAAATGAAGTCGAACTTGGTCTTGAGCAGCTTGTTGAGGTCAAAGATCGGGGTGTGGTTCCCCGTCATGACAGACCACGTGATGACGTCAGGATCGTAGACGGAGATCTTCTTGAGCCACAGGGGATCCGGCAAGCACAGAGCCTCCATCTGATGGCCCGCGTCCTTGACGGCGCGGCTCAGATACATGGGCCCAAGGGGTTCCTGGGGCAGGGTCCGGGTGATGTGGAGGACTTTCACAGTGGGTGGGGATGGAAACTGTACGCCGGATACAGCGGAGGGGCCGGGAGGCAGCGTTTCTATCGACCAAACCGCGGCCGAACCAAAGCCCCAAATCTACCGCTGGGGGGAGAGTTTACCCTCCCCGGCGAGCCTGCTGAGGTATACCAATACGCATTCTTAAGGAATATCAGCTCTTGGGCCCAATCATGAAACCCCAGCCGATTTCATGCGCCTGTGGCGCTCCACGTGCACACCCAGGAGGGCCACATCCGGAGGCCGAACACCCTCGATTCTCCCTGCGGCCCCAAGGGTCGCGGGCCTGATCCGGGACAGCTTCTCACGGGCCTCGCCCCCCAGTCCGCTCAATAGGGAATAGTCGAGGTCATCGGGGATGGCCAGATTCTCCTGTCGAGCGGCCCGCCGCACGTTGTCCTCCTGGCGCTGGATGTACCCGGCGTATTTGACCTCCACCTCAACGGTTCGAGCCAGATCGGGCTCCAGACCGGCCAGGGCCGGATGAGCGGAGGCCAGAGAGCCGAGGGTCACCTCGGGACGGCGCAGGATCTCGGCCAGGGTCTGCCCTCCCTGGCGCTCACTGCCCAGGAGGGCCAGGGTCTGGCGTACGCGCTCCGCCTTCGCTTCAACCCCCAGCCCACACTCCCCCGTGACCAACCCCACCAGGGCCGCCCGAGGCGTCAGGCGCCGGTCGGCGTTGTCGCTGCGCAGCAGGAGCCGGTACTCGGCCCGGCTGGAGAACATGCGGTAGGGCTCGCTGGGATTGGTGAGGATCAGGTCGTCCACCATCACCCCGAGGTAGGCCTCGTGGCGACCCAGCACGAACGGCTCGCGGCCCTGCAGCCACAGGGCCGCGTTGGTTCCGGCCAAGAGCCCCTGACCGGCGGCCTCCTCGTAGCCCGAGGTCCCATTCACCTGTCCTGCGAGGAACAGCCCCGGAACCTCGCGCACGGCGAGGGTGTGGCTCAGCTGACTGGGCTGGATGAAGTCGTACTCGACGGCATAACCGAAGCACTCGAAGCGTGCTTCCTCCAGGCCCGGGATGGTGCGCACGAAGGCCTCTTGCACTTCGGCAGGCAACGAGGTGGAGACTCCGTTGATGTAGGCCACATTGGTGTCGAGTCCCTCCGGCTCGACGAAGATCTGGTGCCGGTTGCGATCGGGGAAGCGCATGATCTTGTCCTCCACCGACGGACAGTAGCGAGGCCCCACGCCCTTGATCCGCCCGGCGTACATGGGCGCCCGATGGATGTTGTCCGCGATGATCTGGTGTGTGGCATCCGTGGTGTAGGTGATGTGGCAGGGGACCTGGGGCAGTGGCGGGAAGGCTCCCTCGGGAGCCGAGAATGAGAAAGGCTGAGGAACCGCATCACCTAGCTGCTCCTCCATCCGCTCCGGATTCAGAGTGGTCCCATCCAACCGCGGCGGGGTTCCCGTCTTCAGGCGACCCAGAGTCAGACCCAATGAGGTCAGGGATTGGGTCAACCCCTCGACGCTACGCTCCCCCACGCGGCCACCAGCCTCGGTCTGCTCGCCGGTGTGCATCACCGCCCCCATGAATGTCCCGGTCGTCAAGATCGTCGCTCCGGCGCGAAGCTCCTGACCCGCTTCCGTGCGCACTCCCACTACCCGCTCGCGCCCATCCGCAGCGCGGCTGAGCAGCAGGCTCTGAGCCCCTCCAGCGATCAACTCAAGACCCGGCTGAGCCCTCACGACGGCTGTGACCTCCTGCCGATAGCGGTGGCGGTCGGACTGGCAGCGGGGGGCCTGGACGGCCGCCCCCTTGCCCGTATTGAGGATGCGAAACTGGATGCCTGTGGCGTCAGCCACCTTCCCCATGGCGCCACCCAAGGCATCGATCTCGCGCACGATCTGCCCCTTGCCCAGGCCACCGATGGCCGGATTGCAGCTCATCTCCCCCACGCGCTCCAGGTCGAGGGTCAAGAGGCCCACGCGCGCGCCCAGGCGCGCCCCCGCCAGAGCCGCCTCGATTCCGGCATGCCCGCCCCCCACGACCAGGACGTCGAGGTCAAGCTGCCCGTCGGAGGTCGGGGTGGCGTGGGGATGGGTATAGCGGGTCATGGCGGGCTTGCTGGGCTCTCCTCAGGTATTTCAGCCCAGACTTGCCCCGCCGTCAGCCCCTGCGACGGAATTCCCAAGCAAGACTCAACGCCGGCGGCCCCGCTGGTCGAACCCATGTTTGTGCACTCCTGGATCTTCCGCAATCGAGCCCGCCTGAGGCTCATCTACGGCACGCCAACGCCTGCCGTAAGCCTGCCCGCGGATGAGGTGCGCCCCGAGTACCTCCCCATGGGGGTGGAAACACGCGTGGAAGGCCCCCTCGCCCCCCCGAGCGCGGCGGGGACGGTACAGGAGCGCGCACGGGACGTGATCCTCACTCCCATGCCCAGACGAGCCAGTTAAGCCCGCAACGAAGGTGTACACCTTCCACAGGGAGGTTGAGGCGACTACCTTGGGGGGGCGAGGATCACCTCGCAGCCTCATGCAACTCCCTCTCCGACACGTCATCCTCGTTCTGGCCGGGCTGGCCGCCCCTGTCCTCACCCACGATGCGGGGGCTCGGCCAGGATTTCGAGCCCAAGGCGATGGGGACCCGGAACGCAGCCTGGAAGATCTCCTGCGCCAGGCCCGCGCCGAGCGGGACCAGATCCTGTCCAAGCTGCGCGCGAACGTCGAAGTGATCCTGGGCCAGATGGAGTCCGCGACGGTGCGCGTCCGACCCGAGGAAGCGCTCAAGTCCCGGAAACAGATGGTCGCGCTCGGCCCCGAGATTGCGCCTCTGCTGCTGACGTCACTGCGCCCCGGACCCGATCCATCGCGTGGTGAACGGTTCCGCGCCATGGAGGTGGTCCAGGTCCTGCGCGAACTGCGCTCACCGTCCATCGGCATGCAACTCCTGGCTTCGAGCCAGAGGGGAGAGGCCGAGGGGCGCGTCAACGCCCTGCGCGTACTTGCCACCGATCCGAATCCCGAGCGGGTCATGGACGGCGTTCGCACCGTGCACGCCGAAGCCCAGGCCGGAGTCCGGACGGCCGCCCTTCTGGCCTTGGCGCAGCTGGGCTCGCCAGACCTGTCCGAGCTCCTGGCCGCAGATTTCGCCCAGGTGGAGATCGTCCACATCGGCTCTCTGCTCAAGGGGTTGGCCC
>PBIX01000052.1 GCA_002720975.1 Planctomycetota bacterium
ACTCCAATTCCACCTCCGTTGTTTGGGTTCGAATCACAGTAGGTCAGGCCGCAGTTTGGCTTGATCATCAATGCGTTGTTGGATCCAGTTCCGGCTATATAAACGTTGTTGGCGCGGTCCACGGAAATACCCCAAGGATTAGACAGGGTGTTGCCGGACCCGTCCCCGGTCGAATCGAGGATTTCGGTTATTGTGCCAGCAGGTGTGATCCTGAATGCGTTGTGGCTCATCATGCCCGTGACAAAGACATTGCCACCTCCGTCAACGTCTACGACATAGGGGCGCATGAGCGAATTACCTACGCCATCTCCCGTTGCATCGATGATCTCCTTGATAACCCCGTTGGGAGCAATCATGAAGCAGCTGTTGTTGATCGCATCTGTTATGTATGCGTTTTCTGAAAGGTCCACGGCGATATCGAAGGGATAGAAGAGTGAGTTTCCGGCCCCATCACCGGCGGCATCAATGATCTGAGTAATTGCGCCGCCTTGCGTGACTTTGAACGCATTCTTGCTTCCGCTAGCGGCAATGTAGACATTGCCCGACCCATCCACGGAAACGCCGATTGGCTTGGAAAGCAAGTTGCCTTTACCGTCTCCGGTAGAGTCGATAATCTGGGTTATTGCACCGCTTGGTGCGATTTTGAAGGCGTTATCACTCCCGTATCCAGTCACATAAACATTGCCCGCTCCATCGGTGGTGATATCTGCGGCTCCTGTGAGTGAATTGCCTACTCCATCCCCCGCATTATCGATGATCTCGCTGATGGATCCATCCGGAGCGATCTTGAATGCATTGTGGCTGCTATATCCCGCCACGTATACGTTCGATGAGAGATCGACGGCGATGGACCAAGGTGCGCTAAGCGTATTCCCCAAGCCGTCTCCGGTCGCATCAATAAGTTCGGTAATCCCGCCGCTCTGCGTGATCATGAAGGCATTGTGTGAGAACTGTCCAGCTACATAGGCATTGCAGAATTGGTCTGAGGTCACGCCGGTTGCCCGGGAAAGTGAATTGATGCCGTCACCGCCAGCATCGATGATCTCAGTGATCGTCTGTGCCTTCGCTAGCGGGGCTAGTGATAAGACTCCTACGAGCGCAAGGGTTGCACGAAAGGACAATGCGAGCATTGGGCATTCCATGATGCAGAATAAGGGTTGAAGATTAGATGGTGACGAGGACTATGTAATGATAAGGGGCGATTGGGCGGTAGGGAAAAATAGTCATCGAAGTTCTCAATATGATCCCTTCGCATCACGACTGGGCTTTCAGTATGGGAGGCTTTCATGTTCCAGCAATCTGTCAGGAATTGAATTGCGGATGCCAAGAACATCGATTGCTACTTAATGATGCGTGCAAAGCCACTAGCCAGTATCTGTTCCGCCTTCCATGTGCTTGCGATGCGACGGGGTTTGTCCTGGACGGCCAAACCGCTTCAGTTGCTCGAACTACTTAGACCAGCTTGGTTGAGCGCCGGTTGGGCGGTCGTCCGGTCTCCCATCGATGTGGCACGGCCGCTGCATGCGCAAGTCGTAGTGACGAACCGCTGCGCTCTGGCTTGCACCGGGTGCGATGTATCCACCATGGTTCACCGTCCTTCGAATCGAGACATGACTCGGGGGGACTATCGTCGGGTTCTCCAGTCCCTTTCACCTCGGATCGTCACCCTGCTGGGTGACGGTGAACCGCTGCTCCACCCCGAAATTGTGGGGTCGGTGGCTGACACATCTGCACAGGGTGCCCGCCCGATGCTCGCGACGAATCTTGCGATTGGTGATGCCGCGCTTTTTGCCGAACTGGTCGCAGCAGGGCTTGATCACGTCAAGGTGACCTTGTCCCATTCGAACCGCGAACGCTACCGTCAGATCAAGGGGCGTGACCTGTTTGACACTGTCATCAATCGCGTTGATCTGCTCAGGCGTGCGGAGGCTAGCCTACCCATTGCGCTTGAGTTTTGGGTCACAAGGGACAAACTTGGAGAACTCTGCACGCACCTCGAACTAGTTCGCGATCTGGGACTTGATTCCGCAGTGTTTCTGTTGGAGCAACCCAAAGGCCAATTGGCTGGACACGGACTCGACTCTGCTATGATGATGCAGGTCGCTGAGGCCATCGGCCTGGCCTCCAGATTAGGCCTCCGCACGAATCTCGCTAGCTTGATTGGGCGCGCCGGGAAGGACTCGACCGCAGTTTCCTCCTCCGGGCGAGCAGCCTGCGCTTTTCCCTGGCTGCGGGCGTACGTGAATCAGGAGGGCCGCGCCGGCCCGTGCGTGGACTTGGTCACCAAGGCAGCCAATGATAGCTCGGTCCAGCTTGAGAATCTGCTTGCAGACCAGGGCTCGTTTGTAGGACAGGCTTTTCGCAACATCCGTCTGGCTTTTCGTCGGGGGGAGGCGCCTCACCCCACATGCGTCGGATGTCGTAAGGGTTCGTTGGGCGCGCTTTGCGGGTGCGTGGGCCCGTACAGGGGGAAGCGTAAACGAGATCCAATCCATGAACTTGCCACCGATACACGCACGGTTGATGCTGCCTAGCCTAAAGACCGGGTTGTTCTTTTAGGCGGAGGTATGACCGGATTGGTGGTGGTGTTGGGCCGTTCTTGCCAAGTGGTAATTCAACAGCCGAGTCGTGGAAGAATACGACGGTCGGGCGGAGCCCAAGCCGGAGACCCTCGAGGCCGCCGACTGACGCTTCCGCTACTTGCCCTTCTTCCCGTCGGGCTTGCGGGGGTGTGCTTCGAAGAACTCCCAGATCAGCTCCGTAGCGGCGACGGACTTCGAGCCACCCTGGGGCCAGCCGTGGCTGCCACCTTCGATGCTGTAGAAGTGGACCTCGGTCTCTTTCTTGCCCTTGATCCACGTGTCGAGGTGGACCTTGCCCTTGTTGAGCTCAACGCGCTCTGCAGCCTTGCAGCCATTGTGCTTGGCAAAGAGCTCGGCGGACTCCATGGCCGTCGGCGTTCCCCAGCGGCTCGTGCCGTAGGGCACAATGCTGTCGGCCATGCCGTGAAAGGAGATGAGCGAGACGGGCAGCGAGGGCTTCGACTTGTCCATCACCAGACCCGCAACCGGGGCGATGGCCGCCACCTTGTCTGCGTTGCTGGCAGCGAAGGAGAAGCTCATGAAGCCGCCACTGCTGTGCCCGGTCATGAAGACGCGATTCTCATCGATCTTGAGCTCTTCGAGCATCAGGTCGATCAGGTCGGACAGGAACACGGAGTCGTTGGTTTTCTTGCCTCTCCAGGCGCCCTCCCAGCTGGTGGGGGAGCCCAGAGCCGTGGGGAACACGGCGACGAAGCCCTCCTTCTCGGAGAGCTCCTTCCAGCCGTAGTAGCGACTGGCGGCCATGGCGCCGTTGCTCGTGCGCCCGTGCAACATGATGACCAGAGGGGCCGACTCCTTCTTGACCGCCTTCTTGTAGTTGCGCGGGATGTGCAGCAGGAACTGACGCTCCTTGTCGTTCGATTTCAGGGTCCGCTTATGGGTACCGGACTCCTGGGCGAGACAGGGCGAGCCCAGCGCTGTACCCAGCAGGAGCAGCACGAGGGGGGCTAGGAGAGCGCGGGACTTGGGCGACGGGGTAAGAAGACGCATGGCGTGGTTTCCAATGGGGGCCGGGGGCATTCTGGCCTGCGCACCCTAGCACGCCGATTCCCGTTCCGTGTGGCCCTGTGGTCTCTAGCCGCGAAGGCCGGGTCCCTGGCGGTGCCAGGTGGCGCGATCGGCTCTAGTGCCGTTCCCTAGTGCCCATCGGTGACGTAGCTCATGAAGCTCATCCCGATGTCCTCGAACTGGTGCGGCCGAGGCACCTCGATGGCGTCCTTGATGCAGACCTGCTCGCACAGCTTGCAGGAGGTGCACAGCTTGCTCGTGACCATCGCGATCGTGCTGGTCTGGGGTAGAGGGTGCTCACTGGGCCCCACGATCGACTCCATGGCGATCGCATCGAAGGGGCACACACTCACACAGAATTCACAGCCGGTGCAAAGCTCATCGTGCACCAGGGCCTTGGGGATCTGCTTGGGCTTGATCTTGGGCACCAACTCTTCGCGACTGTCGTCAATGGCGTCGAAGGGGCAGTAGACCCCGCAGACGGAGCAGTTGATGCACAGGTTCGGATCGATGAAGAACCGCTCGCCGCCGGTAATGGCGTTGGTCGGGCAGACGCGTTCACAGATACTGCAGGAGGTGCAGTCGGTCGTGATGAAGTGCGCATTCCATTGCCATGCATCCATCTTGGCGCGGTCAGTGAAGAGCAGTACGCGCACCAGGCCATGGGCGTCGTGGCGCTCCTTGAAGCCGACGAAGTCCTGCTCCGGCAGGGGAATCTCGGTCGTGAAGCGGCCGGGGAATGAGCTGGAGGTGTGGGTCAGAGCCAGAATCTGGGCCTTGGTGGTCTTCACATCCGTCTTGTCCGAGGGCGAGATGGGCTTGACCCAGCCAGTGATGGCCAGCCGGTTTTCCGTGCGGTACACGTGCACGTTGTACCCGGGCATGATCGCAGGCGCGCCGTAACGGAAGCGGTCGCGCACGGGGGGCACGATCGTGGGCATGTTCAAGCTCACTTCCACGTAGCCGTCCTCCTGCGTGACGTCGAAGTCGAGGCCATAGCGGCGATCCCGCTCGATGCGATTCTCGGGCAGGTCGCGGTGTCGTGCCCACTCCGCCTCCCAACCATCTACCTCTTCCAGCTCGACGGTGAGCTCGGCCGGGGGCAGCTCCCCTGAATAGCCGATGGCTTCAGTTGGGCATATATCCACAACTGTCCGGGCGTTGTGCAGCTCAGCCTGCTGGTCATCCAGCGTGTGCGCCTTCTCGTCTCCCCCCATGAAGAAGATCTCGGGGAAATCATCGCAGCAGGCATCACAGGCGATGCACAGCACCGGGTCGACGTCGAATATGCCAGCGCTGACAGTTTCTTCGAGTGCAGTTTCGGCCATGGGTGGGTCGAGGGTGGTGGCTCTGGAGGGCGTATGGGGTTGCGTAGCCGCTGGAGGCTCCGGGTGTGGCCCAAGAGAATGCCCCGGCAAGCAGGGTCGGCGCAAGTGCCAGAGCCCGAGGATAGCATGTTCCAAGTCAACTGAGTCCCGGGATTGGCCCATGGGTCAAATAGGGACGGGACCGTTGAGCAGTGGGCGCCTCGTTCTTTTCGGACTGCCGAACCGCGTAGGAATGGCCTCGTGGGGTCCAGAGCAGACACTTTGGATTCCCTCTTTTTCAAGCTCGCTTGAACGGCTTAAGGTCTTGGGTCGTGCAGAGCCCAACTCACAACCAACCTCCGCGTCTGGGCCATTGGCTGGGAGCCGGGTTCCTGGCTGGGACACTTCTGGCCATGGGCCGTGCGACGCCCGTCGTGCTGCGCTTTTACGGTACGGGTGGCTTGGGCGATCAGACCTTGAGCCAGGGGTATGCCTGCTTCTTGGCCAGCCTGTGGATCGCCGCGCCGATCCTGATCCTCAGTGCGGGACTCTGTGTCCACCGACCGGGCTTGCGCTGGCCCCTGTTCCTGCTGGCGGGCTCGGTGAGCTTGGCCTGGATAGCTCATTGGCTACCTTACGACTCGGTATTCGCACCCTCCCTGGAGGGTTGGCGTGGTCGGGGTCTGATCTGCAGTCTGGGTCTGGTCGCTGCGGCGTCGGCGACTGTGGGGGTCTGGGGTTCAGGGGAGAGTCGCGTTGCCAAGACCGGGGGGGGCGTCGCCGCGGCCCTCTCCATCACCGTCCTCGCATTGCACCTGGGGGCCGATCGCAGCCCGAGCTGCTGGCCCGAGCGACCCAATCTGATCCTGATCTCATTGGACACCCTGCGCGCTGATCGCCTGGGTTCCTACGGGAGCGACCTGGGCGCCACGCCCAATCTGGACGCCTTCGCCCAGCACGCCGTGCGCTTTGAGAACGCCTACTCGGCGGCTCCGTCCACCCTGCCGAGCCACATGACCATGCTGACAGGCCTCTCCCCATCGCGCCACGGGGTGACTCGCGACCTGGGACTGCCGGCCGAACTGCCGACCCTACCAGAGCTTCTCAAGGAGGAGGGCTACGCGACCCTGGCAGTGGTGGACACCTGCGTCTGGCTCACCGGTCGGTTTGGGTTCACCCGTGGCTTCGATCTCTATCGGCGGGTTGCGGAGCCCACCCAGGCCAAGGCCGAGCAGGCCCTGGAGGTGCTCGACCTGGTGCAGGGCACGCCCTTCTTCCTGTTCTTCCACACCTACGACGCGCATTCGGACATGCACGGCCTGCCCTATCACGCGGCTCCCTCCGATCGGGAGCGCTACGCGGGCTGGTACCAGGGCGACTTCGACGGCTGTAACGAAGAAGGGGTGTGCGCCTCCGAGTACCTGTGGTTGCTGAACGAGCGGGGTGATCTGCCGGCCCCGGCGGAGCGTCGCTTCATCGAGTGTCTGTACGACGCCGGCGTCAGGACCCTGGATCGTGATCTGGCGCTCCTTTTCGACGGTCTGCGGGCACGGGGGCTGCTCGAGAACAGCGTCATCGCGATCACCGCGGACCACGGCGAGGAGTTCTTCGAGCATGGCAAGGCGTTGCACGCCAGCTATTACGCGGAGTGCACCACCGTGCCGCTCCTGGTGCGTACGCCTGATACTCCAGAGCAGCTAGGAACCGCTGCCCCTCTCGTCAGCCACGTGGACCTGTTGCGCACGTTCCTTGACTACGCCGGCGGGTCCGAGCCGAGCCCCTCTTCTGACTTTGCCGCATCTGCCGGGCGCAGCCTGCGACCCTGGCTGGAGGGCGGGACGGGCCCCGAGCGACCCTTCATGCCCTTTGACCGATTCGGTCGCCTCCTGGCTCTGCGCACCCCGGAGGCTGCCGTGGTGCGCACACGGGGCGAGTGGTTCTTGGAACGCGAGAGCGGCACCTTGCCCCTGGAGGACGTCCCGTCCGAGGAGCGCGAGGGCTGGATGACCTGGATCGGGACCGAAGAGGCTGAGCTCGCCAGCGCCATGGCCCGCATCGGGAGAACCTCCAAGCGCAGCAGGGTCCAGCGGCCCACCGCCACCGAAGATCGCGAGCTCAGATCCCTGGGCTACACGGGCGACGACTGAGTGGATTCGATGTGGGTGGTTCCGGCTGCAGTGCTTAGTGCGCTTCCAGCCAGTTGCGGCCCGACCCGAACTCGACCTTGAGGGGCACGTCCAGGTCGAGGGCGTGCTCCATGCAGTCCCGCACCAGTTCGGTGGAGGCCTCGAGTTCGGAGGCCGGGACTTCAAGGAGGAGCTCGTCGTGCACCTGCAGGAGCATCTCACCGGCCAGATCCGAGGCGGTCAGGCGCTCTTCCAGTCCGATCATGGCCAGCTTGATCACGTCTGCGGCCGAGCCCTGGACGGGTGTGTTGACGGCGGCATTCTCGGCGAAGACCCGCGCGCGCTGGTTCTCGGAGTTGATGTCGGTGATCGTCCGGCGGCGGCCGAGCAGGGTCTCCACGTAGCCGTTCTCGCGCGCACCCTCCAGGGTGGCGTCGATCCACTCGCGCACACGCGGGAATGCAGCGAAGTAGCGCTGGATGAAAGCCTGGGCCTCGAGCAGGGTCAGGCCCGTCTCGCGCGCCAGACGCTGGGGGCCCATGCCGTACAGCAGCCCGAAGTTGATGGCCTTGGCCTGGGAGCGCATGGCACGATCCACGTCTTCGGGCCCCACGTTGAAGACCACCTGGGCGGTGGACGCATGGATGTCCTGGCCCTTGTCAAAGGCGTCCTTGAGGCCGGGGTCGCCAGAGAGGTGGGCCATGATGCGCAGCTCCACCTGGCTGTAGTCGGCGGCCAGGATGAGCCACTCACCCTTGTCGTCTGCTGCGCGCGGGATGAAGGCCTCGCGCAACTTGCGCCCGCGCTCCGTGCGCACAGGGATGTTCTGCAGGTTCGGGCTGCTGGAGGCCAGACGACCGGTGGCGGCCGTGGTCTGGCTCAGGTGACAGTGAACGCGCCCCGTGGAGGGGTTGACGAACCCCGGGAGAGTGTCCACGTAGGTGTTCTTCAGCTTGGCCACCTCGCGGTACTCGAGTAGGCGCTTGACGATGGGCACGCGCGCGTAGTGTTGGGTCAGGGTGCCGTGGTCGGTAGCGAAGCCCGTCTTGGTGCGCTTGGGTCGCTTGACGCCAGCCTCATCCTGGATGCGCAGCTTCTCGAAGAGCACGGCGCCGAGCGCCTTGGGGCTCCCCAGGTTGAGACCTGGTTCGCCAGCAAGCTCGCGAACTTCCTCTTCCGCCGCGCCTATGTCTGCGGTCAGGCCAGATGACATGTCCTCGATCAGGGCGGTGTCCAGGGTGATGCCGCGTCGCTCCATCGCGGTCAGCACCGGTACGAGCTTCATCTCCACGTCTTCGAACAGGCTGCGCGCCTCGAACTCATCCAGCTCCTTGTCCAGAACCTCGAAGAGCTGCCAGGTCACATCGGCGTCTTCACAGGCGTACTCGGCCACCTGCTCGACGGGCACCTCGGCCATGGTGATCTGGCTCTTGCCCTTGCCGATCAGCTCCGAGGTGGGGATCTTGGCCAGGTTGAAGTAGTGCAGGGCCAGGTCGTCCAGGCCGTGGCGCCGGGTGGCTCCCGCCACGCAGTAGCTGGCCACCATGGTGTCGAAGAAAGGCGGCGGGACAGTGACGCCGTGACCGGCGAGGACCAGGGCGTCGTACTTGTGGTTCTGCCCGATGCGTTTCAGAGCCGGATCCGTCAGCAGGGGGGTCAGGCGCTCCAGGAGCGCTGCGGCTCCGCCCTCCAGCACCGGGGGCGTGGCATTGAACGGCACGTAGAAGGCGCGGCCCGCCTTGGCGCTGAAGGAGAGCCCCACGATGTCGACCTGCAGGGAGTCGAGGCCCGTGGTCTCCGAGTCCCAGGCAAAGGTCCCCGCGGCGCGCAGCTCGGCTTCCATCGACGCGAGGCCTTCCTCGTCCTGGATGGTCACGTAGTCGCGGTCGCTGGAGGCCTTGGCCCCGGTTCCGGCCACCCGCTTGCGCAGGCCCTGGAAGTCCAGGGCCGTGAAGACCTCGATCAGAGCTTCCTTGTCGGGCTGGGCCGGGCCCACGGCCTCGATTCCCGGGTCCAAGGCCATGTTCGTATCGATCGTCACCAACTCAAGCGACATCAGCAGCTGCTCACGGTCGCGCTCGATGTACTCGCGCGCCTTGCCTTTGACCTCGTCCAGATTATCCAGCACGCCCGCGACGCTTCCGAACTGCGCGATCAGCTTGGTCGCGCCCTTCTCACCGATGCCCTTGACCCCGGGCACGTTGTCAGACGCGTCGCCCATGATCGCGAGCACGTCGATGACGTGGTCGGGGGTGGTACCGAACTTGGCGTGGACCTCTTCGACGCCCTCCATGACGAGGTCCTCGCCACGCTTGAAGATGTTGTAGAGGCGCACGTGCTCGCCGACGAGCTGCATCAGGTCCTTGTCGCCCGTGACGAGCAGCACCTCATAGCCCGCCGCCTCGGCCTGCACCGTCAGGGTTCCGATGACGTCATCGGCTTCAAACCCGGGTACCTCGAAGATCGGGATTCCGTGGGCGCGCACGATGTTCCGGATGTCGTCGAGCTGGGCAACCATCTCCTCGGGGGCCTTCTCACGCGTGGCCTTGTACTCGGCGTACTGCTTGTGCCGGAAGGTCGGGCCCTTGGGGTCGAGGGCCACCGCGATGGCGTCGGGCTTCTCCTGCTCCAGAATCCGCCGCAGGGTCATGGTGAACCCGTAGGCCGCTCCCGTGGGCTTGCCGTCCATGGAGGTCAGGCCGCTGCGGGCCAGGGCGAAGTGGGCGCGGTAGGCGAGGGCGGTGCCGTCGAGCAGGAAGAGTCGCGGGCGCGGTGCGGGGGGCATGGGGGGAACCTACCCGATGCCCTATTGGGCTACCTGCTCCAGATGGGACTTTAGATGACCCTTGAGGGTGGCGAGGACCTCGTCGCTGTCCTCCGCTCCGGCCAGATTGGTGAACTGTTTCGGGTCGTCATCCATGTCATAGAGCTCGGCCGTGCCGTTGGCCCAGGCCATGTAGGCGTGGCGCTCGGTGCGGATGAGGTGATGGACCTTGGGTTGGCGGCCGTAGGCACAGTGGACGAACTCGTGGATGCGGGCCTCGGGGTCGTCGAGCGTGGGGGCGAGGCTCCTTCCCTGCAGGTGCTCCGGAGTTGTCAGCCCACACATCTCGGCCAGGGTGGGGTAGAGGTCCATCAACTGGGCGAGGCTGGAGCAGACGGCCGGGCGTTTGCCCGGGGCGGCGATGATCAACGGGATACGCGCGGACTCTTCGTGCAGGCTCGACTTCTGCCAGAACTCATGCTCGCCCAGGTGGTAGCCGTGATCAGACGTGAACACGACGATGGTGTTGTCCCGTAGATCCATGTCATCTAGTACCGCCAGGATGCGGCCGACCTGTGCGTCCATGAACGACACCGAGGCATAGTAGGCCTGCAGCACCTTGCGCTTCTTCTCGTTGCTGTCGAGCCCGAACTTGATCGAGGTCTTGTTGGGGATGCCGACGGGGGGGATGTCCTCCCAGTCGCCCTCGGGCGTCACGGGCAGGCGCATTCTGGGTGCCGGGTAGGGCTTGAAGTAGCTGGTCGGCGCTACGAGGGGGACGTGTGGGCGCACGAGGCCAAGTGCGAGAAAGAACGGCATGGCGTGCTCGCGAGTCAGCAGTTCTATGGCCTTGTCCGTCGCTTGCACATCGACCTGCTCCGCTCCGTCTCCCTCCGCTTGCACCACATAGAACGCGGTGCCAAAGCCCAGGGAGTAGTGCTTGTTCTTATCCGTTGTGATCAACTTCTCTTTGCTCAGGTGTTCATGTTCTCCAACGCTGCTCCATTCGGGAGCCTGAAAGCAATACCGTTCATTCCAGGAGTCCGCATGGTCGGCGCCGTGCACGCCTCGCGTGATGTCCCCGGGGATGAGCATGTGGTAGATCTTGCTGACGCGGGCTGAGAAGTAGTTGGCCCGCATGAAGACCTGCCCAAGCGTCGGGCGTTGACCCAGGTTCTTTGTGATCTTGGCTGAGGCTCCGTTGCTCAGGATTTCGACACTCTCGGGGAACAAGCCCGACATCATGGACGCGCGCGAGGGGCCGCAGACCGGGTACTGGCAATAGGCCCTTGTGAAGCGGGTCCCGCGCTCAGCCAGAGCATCAATGTGCGGGGTTTTGCACTGGCTGTTCCCGTAGCAGGACAGGGCACTGGCGGTCAGGTCATCGGAGATGATGAACAGGACGTTGGGCGGCCGCTCAGCTCCTTGGGCGATGGCGGGAGACAGGGTGGCTGCGGAGGTGCAGAGCGTTGCCAGAGCCAGGAGAAGGTGCTTCATAGCCCCATCCCCTGCACCTGTCCCGCAACCCACAAGTCGCGTGCGGCTCCCATGGCCTCGGGGTCCAGCTTGCCTTCGATCTCCAGGCGCCGGATGGCCACGGTCACCTGCGAGTGCACCAGCACGATCAATGCCCCGCTGGTGCGTGCGTCAGCGGCCACCTTCTTCTTGGGCTTACCATCTACCCAGAGCTCGGCGTGTTTTCCGTCGTGTCGTAGCTCGATAGAATAAGGTGTCGCTGACTTGAGGGAGCGCTCACCCTCTTCGTAGTCCAGCTCTATCTGACGGCTTGGAATGTCGATGGCCTCCAGGTCAAAGAGATCCCAGGCACCCACATAGTTTCCCGCACCGTCGTCGCAGATACCCACAAAAACGGTGGACTCCAGGCCCTTGCCGGGGCGCGGCCGGCCGTAGACCACCTCATAGCGGACGCGCAGAGGTGGCAGCAGAACAAGGGGGTGGCGGAAGGCGGCGTGCCCGCGCCCGCGCCACTCACCGCCTGCCACGGCCAGGGTGCTCACCTGGCTCTCCAGCGTAAAGAGCTTCTGGCTACGGTCGAGCAGGTAGTCCCCCGCGGACATAAAGTCTTCGACTTCAGCCGGCTGGTTGAAGTCGTAGGTCAGCCGAATCCGATCATCCTTGAGCGGCGTTATGGGAACCGTGACGAGCCCCTCGGCACCGGCGCGATCGAACAGGAAGGCCCAGCAGGAACCGGCCACCTGGGCCAGAGCTGGTCGCGCGGATTTCCACAGGTCCGCGGCGAGTGCGCCCGAGTGGTCCATCTCCGTCGCCTGGCGGCAGAGGACCAACAGGGCTTCGGCCTCGAACGGGGCCGTGGGCGCTGGCGTGGTCGCAAGCGTGCGCAGGTGCGCTTGCAGGTGGGCCGCCTGTATGCGTTCAACCAGGCCCTCTTCAAGAGCGCGCTCCAATGCTGCGGCCCCTTCCGCCTCGCGATCGAACTTCCGATCCCAGCGTTCATCCTGATCCAGGAGTGCAAGGTACACCGCGACCCATCCGGGCCCGTGGTCCGCAGCACGGTTGCCCATCGAGCGCACCACGTCGCCCGGAACAAGCTGGCCGATGGGAAGCTGCTCAAGGTCCGTGCGACCGGGCTTGAAGTAGAGGATGTCGTCAGAGAAGCCCGCTAGTACAACGCTCACGGACTCTTCGCCGCGTGTGAGGCGTAGCTTGCGCGAGGAGCCGAGCAGGGAGGCGACGAACTTGCGCCGCATGTCCTGGGCCTGCATCAAACGGGCCTGCTCCTCGAGGAGCCCCCGGCGAAGGGACGGATCGGTGCTCTCCAGAGAGGCCTTCTCCAACTCCATGATGGCACCTTCCAGGTCTCCATCGACCGCACGGGCCAGAGCAGAGATGCGTAGACCGTCCACGTCCACCTTCTCGGGCAGGATCCCCGCATGGTGGACCTTGGCTCGGGGCGCAAGCACGATCTCCGGCAGGGCGATCACGTTGCCGCCCAGCAACATGTCCATGTGCGCCAGAAACGGAGTCTCCAGCTCCTCGGGTTCTCCCAGGCCGAGCGTGAGCATCAGCGGCTCGCTACCACCGTTGGCGTGCAGGGCCTTGGCCACGTAGTTGCGGAATGCCTCCTGGTAGCGTCCGCCTCGTCCCTGGTGGAAGAAGTGGATCCACAGGGCCGCCTGCTCGGTGAAGATCTCAGTGCCGGGAAGATCGTAGGGATGGTGGCCAAGCTTGATGTCCGCCAGTCGGGCGTGCTTCATCCCCAACTCCGCGGCCTCCTTCGGCCCTGGGCAGTCAATCAGCTCAGCCAGGGGGATCAAGAACTGCTCCCGGCGCTCTTCGTCCTCGACCAGCGCACGCAGGCGCTCCAGGGCGGCTGCCCAGGGAGCCGGATGCGCCAGACTCTCAGGCGTCGCATCCGGGCCGTGATGGACGATGAACGCTGGGATGCCCCCAAGCAGCCAGGGTTCCAGAGGTGTCTCCACCGCCTGGTAGGCCTTGAGTAGCTCGCGAGTCGCGAGCCGAAGAAGAGGTGTGCGTAGCTCGTGCCCGGGCGCTCGCTTCAGGGTCCGATCCCAGCGGGTCGTGAGGATGCCGGGCGGCTCCACGAGGACCACCCTCTCGTAGTCATCCGTCGGGTGCGGGACGTAGCGTTGTGCATTCTTGTAGCTGGGGATCGAGCCCAGGATCACAATGTCCAGCGGTTCCTTGGCTTGGCTCTCCAGGCGGTTGGGAATGCCGTACTCGTTATCAATGGCGCTGGCCGCAGCTTCTATCCAGGGGCCGTAGAGCTCGGTGACTGAGGCGGTGTGCTCCGCATCGGCGCGCACGGGCGCCTGCACGAGGAGACGGACGGACCGATGGCAGGGGATCTCCTCCAGGGTCAGGCGGCTGAAGAGGGCGTGCTCGGCCAGCGAGTCCTGGGGAGGAGCGGCCAGGGGGAGCAGGAGCAGGGCGGGGGCTAGGACCATGGGCTTGAGCTTACTCGCTCCGCAGGCGCACACCCATCGGGCATTCACCAGGACCCCGCTGCAGGGGGTGCCGCGGCCAAGGGGAGTAGAGGGGCGAGGGGTGTTGTACGCTGGGGCCATGCGACCTCGACCAGATATGAACCTCGGATGCTCACCCGCCTCCCTTGCCTGGCGCACGTGCGTCTCAATGGTGGCTCTGATCGGCCTTCAGGGACCAGGTCTGTGCCAGGGGTCGGAGGGGAGCGATCTTCGGCCTCCGGTGCGCCTCTCAGCGGGGGGAGAGCCCATCGACGTCACCGTGGGCCACGCTGCACCCCTGGTGATGGACTTTGACGGGGATGGCCTGCGGGATCTGTTGGTGGGGGAGTTTGGTACCGGCACCTTTCCCGGCGAGCGACTGCCCGCAGACATGGGCGGATTCGCCCGAGACTCCTTCGACCTGGGCAAGCTGCGCATCTACCGCAACGTGGGCAGTGCCGAGGCTCCGCGCTTCGAGGACTTCAAGTACCTGCGGGCGGGAAAGGAAGACGCCTCCATTCCGACCACGTGATGCATCAGCTTCTGTCCACAGTTCGTGGACTATGACGCTGACGGGGACCTGGACGTTCTGTCGGGCTCGTACACGGGCGAGATCTACCTCTTCGAGCGGGGGGAGACCGGCGAGTATCTGACGGGGCGGTATCTCATGAATGCCGAGGGGGTCCCTCTCGAGACGGGCACGTCCGTCACCCCCGAGGCGATCGACATGGATGCCGACGGCGACTTGGATCTTGTCATCGGCACCCGCTCTTCAGGAGTCTTCGTCGTTGTGAACGAGGGTTCGCGCGCCGCGCCCGTCTGGGCCCCCGAGCCCACGCGCCTCTTGACCGCCAAGGGCGAGCGCATCGAGGGATCGAACGCGCACCATGCGGACTGGGATGGCGATGGCCTGCGCGATCTCATCGTCGGTAGCGAGTCGGGTGGTGTGCGCTGGCACCGCAACCTGGGCGCCAACAACGCCCCTTCCTATGGTGTCGCGGCCACGCTCGTGGAGACACGTTCCTACGAAGAGCGCAAGGAGTCCGAAGGGCCAACAGGGCCCGGGTCGCGCACCAAGGTTCACGCCACCGACTGGAACGGCGATGGCCGCATGGATTTGCTCGTGGGGGATGTGCAGTGGCTCTACGAGACCTTGCCGCCCTTGACCGAGGCTGAGGCGGCCAGGAAGAAGGCTCTGCAGCCCGCCCACGACGCGGCCCGGGACGCCTACTGGGCCGAGATCGAAGTGCGTAACAGCTACGTGGGCAAGCCCGGCGGAATCCCCGAAGAGGTCCTGGCCCGCTGTGCCGCCGCCCGCGAGAAACTCGACCCGCTGGCCGCGCAGATGCACGCATTCGAACGCAAGAAGAGTCACATCCATGGGTGGGTCTGGCTCTACCTGCGCGAGGCTCCCGCAGGACAGGGTGCTGCGGCGCAGGTTGAGGCGCCGGTCTCCGTCCGGCGTCCGGTTGACCAAGAAGAATTCGGGCCGACAAAGCTGGAGCTCTTCGCCTCACCCCTGCAGCAGGACGATTCCGTTATTCGCGTCCGGGCGCGGCTCAGCATCGAGGAGGGATGGCACACCTACAAGACGGTGCCCGCCGCCAGTGGGTACGTCCCC
The DNA here is from genome assembly GCA_002720975.1 of Planctomycetota bacterium. GTDB lineage: Bacteria > Planctomycetota > UBA1135 > UBA1135. The sequence continues at coordinate 15,395 of PBIX01000052.1, forward strand.
ATGCAACCCTCCCTGGACCTTCCCGTTGGAGTGGAAGTGATCCGTGACTGGCAGTGCGCGTCCAGGGGCTTTCCAGCCCCTTCGGGCGAAGCCGGAACCTGGTTCCTGGATCAGGCCGAGTTCACCTGTGAGCTGCGGCTCCTGGATGAGACCGACGAAGAGGTGGGCGTGCAGCTTGAGTTTCAGGTGTGCGATCACAAGTTGTGCCTGCCCCCTCGAACCCTGCGTCTCTCCCTGGGCAATGTGATCCGGGAGCCCGACTCCTCCAGGCTCCGACTTGCTAAGGTGGATGCCATGCTGCCCCGATTCGTCAAGCGCTGGATTCCCAGCAAGGGCTCTTCAATCATGCAACCTGGAATGGCTGCTCCCGAGTTCTCCTTGACGGACGACCAGGGTGTGCGACGCACCTCTTCGGACTTCGCAGGCCAACGCTACATCCTCTGGTTCTATCCGAAAGCCAGCACTCCCGGGTGAACAGCCCAGGGCCAGGGGTTCCGTGATCGAATCCCGCAATACGCTGAACGCAACATCCAGATCCTGGGCGTGTCGTTTGACTCCCCCAAGGCCAACCGCGCGTTTGCGGAGAAGAATGGATTCGGGTTTCCGCTTCTGAGCGATGAGAGCCGCGAGCTGGCACTGGCCTACGGTGCCTGTGCCCAGGACGACGCGAGGTTTCCCGCGCGCCTGACCTTCGTGATCGGTCCCGAGGGCCTCGTGGAGCACTCCATCGAGACCAAGGATCCAAAGGGGCAGGCCCAGGCGCTCTTGGACCTCCTGGACTGAGGCGAGCACGGAGGCCGCACGAGTCCAGGTCGCTGTCCACTCTCGGACTCCCGGTGTGGAGGACGTTCCGCCTTCCCCGGTAGGATGCACCCATGTTCAAGAAGTTGCTCAGGTTGATCAGGGGCGCGCGGGTCGCGGTGCCCGGCACCGATGCCCTCGAAGAGGGTCAGGCGCGCAAGGTCTCCATCGGGGATCCGCTCGCCGGTGGCCTCGAGCTCCTGCTCTGCCGGGTCGAGGGCAAGATCCACGCGGTCGATACCCGCTGTCCCCACGAGGGGGGGTACCTCGTCCCGGGTCCCCTGATGGAAGGGAGGTACGCCCTCTGTCCACTACACAACTACCGCTTCGATCCCCGGAATGGCAAGCCGATCGGTGCTACGTGTCCCAAAGCCAAGGTCTTCAAAGTGGTCGAGGAGGATGGCCAGGCTGAGATCCGCTTCTAGCTTGAGGGGCGTGTCGCTCACGCTCTCGGAGATCCGTCGGGTGGAAGATCAACAATTCAAGCGTCCAGACGTAGCTCGCCTGCGGGCTTCGAACGGGAGAAGGCCCCCGTTGCGGATGCCCTTCTGATATTCACGAGTGCCCATGTCCCTACGATCCAAGCTAGCCCCCTGTGTGCCTGACTGGGCGGCTCTGGGTGCCCGTGGGCCAGAGGATCTGCTCGCCGGGGATGGAATGGAGACGGCTGTCGCGGCGCAGGAGGTCTCGCGCGGAGAGGAGTCCTCGCTGTTTCGATTGCCGCTGCCAGGGACGCCTGATCAGGGACTGCCCCCTGCTCGCCCGCGCGGGGCCGGGACAGGGTTCGTCTACTTGCGCCGCTACCCGAGCGTCCGGCTTGGTCATGCACTGCGGACGCGGCTGACCGCGCCCTGTTCGGACAGTGCCGCGCTGCGCGATTGGAACCTGCTCTGTCACCTACGGTCTGCCGGGATCGTCACCCCCGAACCCCTGGCCTGGTGCGCCAAGGGTGGGGGCTTCTTCGCCCAGCAATCGGCGCTCATCACGCGCGCCTTGACCGGCACGCGACCAGTGCTCGAGTGGTTGGAGGCAGAGGAGGATCCGGCACGCCGGCGTCTCGGGGTGACGGCCCTGGGGCTGGCCCTGTCCCGGCTCTTCAGGGCGCGCGTCGAGTTGCCGCGCCTCTCCCTTGCCCATCTGCACCTCTCCACCGCGCGTTCCCAGTCCCGGCCTGATTCGGGTGCCGGTGACTGCGGCGCAGAGCAGCTACTGGGGATGCAATCCGACGCGAGCGAGGCCCCCTTCGCGGCCCACCTCTCCTGGCGCAGGCTGCCGGACGTGGCCTTGATGAGTGTCGGTGCGGGCCGCATCGTCAAGAGGACTCAAGAGCACCATGTGCGGCAGACCCTGGAGCGCCTGGGGGGCGAGGCCAAAGACCGGCCGCTTCGGGAGCGCCTACGCGTCGCTGTTCTGGTACGGGCCGGCGTGTCCCGCTAAGGTGCGAGCAGGTGATCCTTTGACTTCCAACGACGATCTCGACCTGCCCCCGCCCGGCTTCCGTTCCCTCGCAGGCGGAGTCCTGATGGGGTTGGCCAATCTGGTTCCGGGCATCAGCGGCGGCACGATGATCTTGGCTATCGGCCTGTACGATCGGTTCATCGGCGCCGTGGCGGACGTGACGCGCTTGCGCATGCGGCGCGACTCACTGGTCTTCCTCGGCATCGTTGGTTTGGGTCTGGTTGCCGCCGTACTGACCTTCTCGGGGTTGGCTGTCAGCCTGGTGAGCGAACACCGCTGGGTGATGTACAGCCTCTTCATCGGCTTGACCCTGGGCGGAGTGCCCGAGCTTGTCGGTGCGGCGCGCGTGGGCGCCCCGGGGGCGGGCCGCGTCTGGCTGGCCATCGCGCTCGGCATGGCGGGCATGGCGTGGATGACCTTCAGCATGAGTGGCGCCCAGCTGCCTGCTACGATCCCCGTCCTGCTGTGTGTCGGAGCCCTGGCCGCGTCGAGCATGATCCTGCCGGGCATCTCCGGCTCCTACATCCTGCTGATCCTGGGCATGTATGACACGGTTGTGGGCAGCCTATCCCTGGGGGCCCTGCGCGAGGACTGGCAGAGCTGCGCGGTTGTGGTGGTTCCCATCGTGGTGGGCGCGGCCGCGGGGATTGGTCTGCTCTCCAACGTGTTGAAGTGGGTCCTTGAGCGCCACTCCCGCGTCTCCCACGGCGTGCTGCTGGGGCTCCTGTGCGGCTCCGTGTTCGGGCTGTTCCCTTTTCAAACCCCAGTCGATCCGGAGCTGGCCAACAAGAACCTGCGCAAGGCCATTGTCGCCGTCCACTCTGGGGAGGATCCGGCGCAGGTGATTGTCAGCCGGGACCTGGACCTCAGTCCCGAGGCGTTCGCAGCCTCATGCGAGCACCATGTGGGGAAGACCCCCGGCCAACTCAAGGCAGATGGGGAGGCCCTGGAGTTCTATCGTCCTGGCGTGTCCCAGGTCCTCAAGGCGCTGGGACTGTGCTTGGTGGGTGTGGTCCTCACGCGACTGCTCGGTCGAGGGGGACGCTGAGCTTCTCGGCCCCTGGGGGAGGCGGCCTCTCGGTCTCCGGCCCGATCGACTTCTGGCGCATCACTGAGGCAGCAGCAGAGCGTTCCTGCCCTCGGAGACATCAGCCCTCGAGCACACACCACTCCCCATCTCCGTACACCTTCATTCCATCCAAGAAGAACCCGTCTACCACCAGGAACACATCCACATGGTGCTTGGTGAACTTCTTGTTGATGCCAGGCTTCTTGTAGGCGTGGTGTTTGGCGCCCAGGGAGAGATGAATCCCACACATGCGCTCATAGGTGCCGATGTCGTTCACGATGCGCTCCCGGGTCAGAGCCCGGTTGAGCCCCAGGCCCAGCTCGCGCACCAGCACCTCATCTTCGTCGCGGCGGATCTGGGCCAGGACCCGGTCGAACTCGTCCGTGCTCTCCAGGGCCTGCACCACGCGGCCGTCCTCGATGACCAGGGTGATGGGGGTCGCAGGCCTGTTGACGCAGAATGACGTGTCCCCAAAAGCGTAGACACGCGCCCGCCCGTGCAGGTCCTCGAGTCGTTGGGCTTCCGTGAAGACCTCGCCGATGGGGTACTGGCCACCCACATTCTGCATGTGAGCGTAGTCGCCTACGTTGAGTCGCGCGGGCTCCAATGGGCCCGCGATCACAAGCTCGAGGCCGTCGCCCAGGATGCTTCCTTCCTTGGCCCGGTCCACACGTTCCTTGAGGGCCACGCCGGTCTCGCGCGTATAGACAGGATCGTAGGCCAGTGCGTCTACGTAGGTCTGTGCCTCGTCGGGTGCCATGCGTGCCAGGTGGGGATGCTCGATCACTTTGAGGGAGCGCTTGAACAACTCGATGCGCAAGCGGAAGGCCTCGACCTGGAAGCGTGTGGACTGGATCAGTACCACCAGATCGCCGGGGCTGAGTGCATCGAAGGCGCTGCCCGCTTGTCCGGGCTCCAAGTTCCCATAGTCAAGGCTCGTGGCGTCCGGCAGGCAGCGCTCGTAGGCCGCCGTGAGATCGCAGGCGAGCGCGCATTGTCTGTCGTGCAGCACGAGGGCGCTGGCCGATCCATCCCAGCTCATGGCGTGGGTGAGGATGTCCTGAATGTTCCGAGTGATCGTGTCGATGGAAGTACAATACGGAACCCTACTGTCCTCCACACTCCTCGGGTGCGTGCCGCAGGTCCGCCCGGGCGTCCGACCCCAGCCCCTGGGAGGGCGGGTCGCTGGCGGAAACAGCTTGCGACCACCCTGGCTGCCAAGGGGGACGAGGCCCTGGATTTCTTCGCCTTCTACACCACCTGTCCCCGCTGCGCGTAGGTCTACGGTCACAACTATGTGGTCCTCCTGGCGCGCGTGTGACCCCTTTCGGGTAAAGTCGCGCGCCAATTTTGAAGGGAAGGGGAGTCCGTGCAACCCCGACCTTTGACCTGCCATGCTCACCATCCTTCACAGCGCTGATCTGTACACGCCTCGCAGCGTGGGTACCAAGTCCCTGGTCCTGGGGGGCGGGCGCGTGCTGTGGATCGGTGACGAGCCGCCCCAGGTGCCCGCGGCCCTCGTCGCGGAGGAGATTGACCTGGACGGGGCGCGAGTGATTCCCGGCCTGGTGGATCTGCACGCACACCCCACCGGAGGAGGGGGAGAGGCGGGGCCCGAGACGCGCGTGCCCGCCCCGGGATTGTCGAGCTATACGCGCTCTGGGATCACCTCCGTCGTGGGGCTTCTGGGCACGGATGCGGAAACGCGCAGCATGGCCTCCCTCCTGGCCGAGGTGCGAGCGCTGCGCCGGGCCGGCCTCGGCGCCTGGTGCTACACCGGTGGCTATCACCTGCCTCCCTGCACCCTGACCGGCAGCTTGCGCGGCGACATCGTTCACCTGGAGGAGGTGATCGGGGTGGGTGAACTGGCCCTGAGCGACTTCCGGTCCAGCCAGCTGACCCTCGACGAACTCCTGCGCGTGGCATCCGAGGCCCAGGTGGGTGGCATGCTGACGGGCAAGGCGGGTCTCCTGCATCTGCATCTGGGAGACGGGCCACGGGGGCTGGAGCTTGTGCGTGCCGCGCTGGAAACCAGCGAGGTACCCGCGCGTCTGTTTCACCCCACCCACGTCAACCGTCGTGAGGCCCTACTCGAAGAAGCATTCGAGCTGACGCGTTCAGGCTGCAGTATCGACCTGACCGCCGGTCCCGTTGCGTCCGACGAGCCTGGGCTGGCTGCCGACCAGGCCCTGGCGCGCTACCTGGACGCTGGACTCTCCGCGGATCAGGTGAGTGTCAGTTCGGATAGCGGAGGCTGCCTGCCCGTCTTTGACGCCAGCGGGGAGATGACCCACATGGACGTGGGCAGCGGCGCGTACTTGGCGGAGGCCCTGCGGAACCTGTTCAAGAGCGGCCGGAGTCCCGAGCAGTTCCTCCCCGCATTCACCTCCAACCCGGCGCGTCTGGCCAAGCTGCCCGGTCGCGGTGTGCTCCAGGCGGGCGCCGCCGCAGATCTGGTGCTGCTGGGCGAGGACGCTTCGATCCACAGTGTCATGGTCAAGGGACGCTGGCATATGCGTGCGGGGGTGGCCCTGGTCCAGGGCCCCTTTGAGAGTTCCAGCGACCCGGCCTGAGAGGCCTTCCCTTTCCAGAAATTCAAGCATGACTCCCGGTTTCATCATCCCCATCGGGGGCGCCGAAGAGAAGATCAGCGGCCGCACCATCCTGCGCCGCTTTGTGGATCTGTGCGGGGGTGCCCAGGCGCGCATCGCCATCATCCCCACTGCCTCACGCATGCCTGACACGAGCGTGCGCTACGAGGAGATCTTCACCGATCTGGGCGTGGGGCACGTGGCATCCCTGCCCTTCGAGGAGCGCGCCGACTGCGAGCGCGCGGACTGGCTGGCGGAATTGGAACAAGCGCACGGTGTCTTCATGACGGGTGGCAATCAGCTACGTCTCTCGACGACGATCGGGGGGACGAGCGTGGCGGAGCTGCTGCGAGGGCGTAACCAGGAGGGGGGGCTGCACGTGGCCGGCACTTCTGCCGGTGCCTCCTTCATGGCGGAGCACATGATCGCCTACGGCGATGAGGGCTCCACCCCAAGGGGTGACATGGTGACCTTGGTGCCCGGCCTCGGCCTGACGCGCAACATCATCGTGGACCAGCACTTCCGCCAGCGCGATCGGCTGGGTCGCTTGCTGACCGCCATCGCCTACAACCCCCGTCCCGTCGGGATCGGCCTCGACGAGGACACCGCGGCCTTCATTGCCCCGAGCAATAGCTTGGAGGTCGTGGGGACGGGTGCCATCACCATCGTAGATCCCTCAGACATGGAGTTCTCCTCCATGGCTTCCGCCGAGAGCCGCGACCCGGTTTGCCTGACCAACATCCGCCTGCACGTCCTGGTGCAGGGCGGCACATACGACATCGAATCACGCAAGGCGCGCCCCGCTTCAGCAGCGCGAAGGTGACCGCAATGAAGATCCTCTCCAAGTCCGTTTTTCTGGGGCCGAGCCTGTACGCCCTCTTCCCTGTGATTCGGCTGAAGGTGCAGCTGGGCGTCCTGGAACAACACTCCTCCACTCGCCTCGGCACAGGGTTTACCGACGCCATCCAGGCTGCCCTGCCTGGCTTGGCCCAGCATGGTTGTTCCTACCGCGAGCCGGGCGGTTTTCTGCGGCGGTTGACCGAGGACGAAGGCACCTGGATGGGGCACGTTCTCGAGCACCTTGCCATTGAACTGCAGAACATTGCCGGCGGACAGGTGACCTTCGGTCGCACCCGCGGGACTGACGTGGAAGGCGAGTACGAGGTCGTCTACTCTTACGAGCAGGAGGACGTGGGCTTGGCCGCGGGACGGCTGGGGCTCGACCTGATCCTCCACAGCTTGCCCGAGGAGTTGCAGCCCGAGGACATCCGCGGCGAGGAGTATGACTTCGAAGAAGAGCGCGATGCGTTCATCCGTTATGCCCAACGCCGGGCCCTGGGCCCCAGCACTGCGAGCCTCGTGCGTGCCGCCGAGGAGCGGGATATTCCCTGGCTGCGCTTGAACCGCTACAGCCTGGTCCAGTTTGGTCACGGCCGATTTGGCCGTCGCATCCAGGCCACGATCACCAGCGAGACGCGCCATATCAGCGTGGAGATCGCATCGGACAAGGAGGAGACCAACACCCTGCTCGCCGACCTCGGGCTGCCCGTCGCACGCCAGCGCATGGTCTACAGCGAGCGGGAGGCCGTGAAGGCCGCCACCCGCATCGGCTATCCTGTCGTCCTCAAGCCACTCAACGCCAACCATGGCCGCGGCGTATCCATCGAGTTGATGGACGAAGCGAGCGTGACTGTGGCCTTCAACCACGCCCGCGAGCACAGCCGCACCGTGCTGGTGGAGAGCTTCATCACCGGGCTCGATCACCGACTCCTCGTCGTGGATGGCAAGCTGGTGGCTGCGTCCAAGCGCGTGCCAGGTCACGTGGTGGGGGACGGGCAGCACACCATCGCGGAGTTGGTGGAGGTGACCAACCAGGATCCCCGGCGCGGGATCGGCCATGAGAAAGTGCTCACGCGACTGGATCTGGACCACCAGGCCCTGCGCCTACTTGAACTGAAGGACATGACGGCCGAGTCCGTGCCCGCTAGCGAGGAGGTCGTGTACCTGCGCTCCACCGGAAACCTCTCCACTGGTGGCACGGCCGTGGACGTGACCGATGTGATCCACCCGGACAACCGCGAGATGGCCGAGCGCGCCGCCCGCGCCATCGGCCTGGATGTGGCGGGCGTGGACTTCCTGACCAGTGATATCACCGAGTCCTATCGAACCACCGGCGGGGCCATCTGCGAGGTCAACGCGGCCCCCGGCTTTCGCATGCACGTGGCTCCGAGCGAGGGCACCCCGCGCGACGTGGCGGGTCCCGTATTGGACATGCTCTTCCCGGCGGGCGAGCCGGCGCGCATTCCCATCACGTCGATCACCGGCACCAACGGCAAGACCACGACCTCGCGCATGGTCTCGCACATCTTCAAGCTGACCGGCAAGCACGTGGGCCTGGCCACAACGGACGCGGTCTACATCGACGGACATAAGTCCGTGGAAGGGGACATGACCGGGCCCATGGCGGCGCGCATGATCCTGCGCGATCCCTCCGTGGACGTGGCCGTCTTGGAGACCGCCCGCGGTGGCCTGTTGCGTCGGGGTATGGGCTACAAGCGCTGCAACGTCGGCGCCGTGCTCAACGTGCAATCCGATCACCTGGGCCTGAAAGGGATAGACACCCTGGAGGATCTGGCGAAGGTCAAGCGCATCGTGGTGGAGGTGGCGCAGGACGCGGCTGTACTCAACGCCGATGACGAGCACTGTCTGCTCATGGCGAGCTACACCAAGGCCAAGCACCTGTGTTACGTCACCATGAACCCCAACCATGCCCTCGTGCGCGAGCACATCCTGGCCGGCGGGCGCGCTCTCGTCCTGGAGGAGGGTATGGCGGGTCACATGATCACCCTCTACGACAATGGGGCGCACATCCCGTTGCTGTGGACGCATCTGGTTCCTGCGACGCTCGAGGGACGAGCCATGCACAACGTGCAGAACGCCATGTTCGCGGCGGCAATCACCTTCAGCATGGGCGTCAAGTTGGACGAGATCCGCCACGGCTTGCGCACGTTTGACATGACCTATTTCCAGGCGCCAGGGCGCATGAATATCTGCGACGAGCACCCCTTCAAGGTGATCTTGGACTATGGCCACAACCCGGCGGCCGTGCAGGCCATGGTGCAGCTGTGCGATGCCCTTCAGCCCGATGGCAAACGGGTGCTTGTGCTTGCCGCGCCTGGGGATAGGCGTGACGAGGATATTCTGGATATCGCCACCCACTGTGCCGGTCACTTCGACCACTACATCTGTCGCCGGGACGACAACACTCGCGGCCGCGGGGACGACGAGGTGCCCACGCTTCAACGTCAGGCCCTGATCGATGCGGGCGTGGACTCCAAGTTGATTGAGATCATTCCCAAGGAGAGCGATGCCGTGAATCGGGCCCTGGAGCTGGGCGAACCCGGCGACCTGCTCCTGATCTTCGGGGACGCCATTGAGCGCTGCTGGGAGCAGATCACGGGCTTCCAGTCCGAAGGTGGTGAGGAGCAACCCGCTGCTTCTCCTGCCCCTGCTCTTCCTCGCCAACTCCTGACGGACTCCGCTCTCGGAGTCGGAGAAGAGCTGGTGCGCGATGAACGCGGCGTGCGCCTTGCTCGACGGCAGGAACCCAGCGACTGATGGAGCAGCTCGACTCCAGGCGTCTACCCGGTCCGAACCTGCTCTGGCCACGGCCGGGGGCGGTGATCGATGTGGCCATGGAGGAAGCCGAGCGGCCCGGACTGCTGGCGGCGTGGGAACGGCAGGCCCGCTGCATCCTGGACGCCGTGGGTTGGCAGACCCAGGACACCTGCGTGCGCAGCTTCGAGGGTGGTGCCAGCCTCGCCATCAGCGCACCTCTGGATGCCCTGTACGCCGCTACCGAGGTCAACGAGTGGGCACTTGAGTCGGCCTGTGCCAGCCTCGCTGACGACCCGGTGCCTGACTCCAGCGCGGCGGCCGAACGCTTGCGCCAGGTCATCAGTGAGGAGACGCGTCCACGTCTGCTCGCCCTGCGGCGGGAGGCAGAGGAACATGGTGTCTCCTTCCTGTCCGACGACGATCAGGCGAGCGTGGGGCTGGGGCAAGGCTCACTCACCTGGCCGGTGGCGGAGCTACCCGATCCGTCCAGCTTGCCGTGGGACTCCATCCACGATGTTCCCCTGGCCCTCGTTACGGGCACCAACGGCAAGACCACCACCGTACGGCTCCTGGCGTGCATAGCACGAGCTGCTGGGTTGCAGCCCGGCTTCTCATCCACCGATCAGGTCGTGGTGGGTGAGGAGGTCGTGGAGCGTGGGGACTGGTCGGGGCCCGGAGGCGCGCGGCGCGTGTTGCAGGACAAGGGCACGCAGATCGCACTCTTGGAGACGGCACGGGGCGGCATGCTGCGGCGAGGGTTGGCCGTGGAGCGCGCGGACGTTGCCGCAGTCCTGAACGTGGGTGCCGACCACCTGGGTGAGTGGGGAGTCGGCAGCCTGGAGGCCCTCTGCCAGGGCAAGTTCGTCGTCACATCCGTGGCACCCCTCATCGTCTTGAATGCCGATGACGAGGCCGTGTCGCGGGCGGGGCGCGCCCTGGGCAAGCCCACTATCTGGTTCTCTCTACAGCCGCCCTCTCCGTGGCTGCGCGAGCTGCTCTCTGGTGGAGGAAGGGCCTACCTGTGTGAAGATGGATGCCTGGTGCGGCGCGAAGGGGACGCGTGCCAGAAGCTCCTTGATCTCGATGACCTGCCCATCGGCCTTGGAGGAGCGGCTCGCCACAATGTTGCCAACGCCCTGGCCGCTGCGGGCATCGCTGAGGGACTGGGTTTGGATCAGGAGGCCATCGCGGCTGGGCTGCGTAGCTTCCGGGGAGACGACGCCGACAATCCGGGGCGGATGAATCGCTTCAATGTAGGGGGAGTGGACGTCATCGTGGACTTCGCCCACAACCCCCATGGACTCGAGGCGATGCTGAACATGGCCTGCACGTTGCCCGCCAAGCGTCGGCTCGTGTTGCTTGGGCAAGCTGGCGACAGGGAGGATGAGGCCATCGGAGAGCTTGCGCGGCTGTCGGCGGGAGCCGGGTTCGACCACGTGATCATCAAGGACATGGAGGTGCACAGTCGCGGCCGCGAGAAAGGGGAGGTTGTCGCCCTCTTGGAGCGGGAGTTGGAGGGGGCAGGGTTCTCTCCCGAACGCTGCAGCCACGCAGAGAGCGAAGCCGCGGGCGTAGAACAAGCCCTGGAGTGGGCCCAGCCCGGAGACCTGCTACTGCTCCTTGTTCATGCAGACCGCGCCGGTGTGTTGGATCGGATCCGCGCGCTTCAAGACTGAGGCGAAGGCCTTGCTATCGCTGCCGGGAGAAGAGCCGCTCTCCAAAGCCCGCAACAAAGGCAGCCAGACGCCAGGTGCTCTCGGAATTCGAGCCCAACTGCAGAACGCCCACGCTCAACAGTTGGCAGAGAACGAGGGCACACAAGACACCCAGGAGAGGACGCATGAGCAAGCGTCCGACCTGCGGGAAGGCGGCGTCCACCGCCTCGGGTGAAGGCCAGAGCAAGGCGCTCAAGGCACCCCCCAGGAGTCCGTGCAGCAGGAGTGCCAGGTGTGTCGGATCTGCCGCGCCACCTCCGGAGCCTGTGAGCCAGACCCCCAAGACCCCAACCAGAAGGGTCATTCCAAGCCAGCGTTGATGCTCGGACCGGCTGGCCTTGCGCAGGTTCTTCCTGCGGCGTGCGCCCTCCAGGATAGAGGCCACACGGGTCAGGGATTGAACGTCCCGGGCATCGTTCAGGAGCGCCTGCGCTTGTCTGTGCTCCAGACCGTGCAGCTCGCCCTTGACGTCGCGCTCCAGCTCCTCGCCCGCCAGTTCGAGCTCCCAGTCTTCACGTCCCTGCAGCTCCAAGCGCCAGGCTGACTCCAGGGCCTCGCGATAGCCCAAACCATCACCCGCGCCGAGGCAGCCTTCAGCCAGATCGACCTGCTCCAAGGCCTCCCGCTGCCAGGGCGCATCGGGGTCAGCGTCCGTCGTACGCCCCAGGATGGCTCGCCGTCGGTGCGCCAGAGCGCGCTCGGTCAGGTCTCGCGGCCCACCGGACCAGCGCTTCAGTAGGCGCCGTAGGCCCTCCAAACGTGAGGGACCCAGCTCGCCCACGAGCTCCCGTTCGCGTGCATGACACAACAGGGTGCAGGCTTCACCCGTCCCGAGCCAACGTCCTCGAGAGGAGAGGGTGTCTGCGGCAGTGGGGGCGATTCCCACCCACTCCGCGCTCCACCAGCCAACGCAGGCGCGTCCACCGGGGCCCTCCGGATGATCCGTAAGAAGGTGCCGGAGGTTTGAGACCCGCGACCCGGCGAAGACGGCCGCGAGTCGCGTCGCTGCCGCGGCTTCTCCTTCCTCGGCTTCCAAGGGGCCCTTGGGTAGGACAACCTGGTCGCTGTGTTCGATCACGAAGACATCGCGCCCGGCGAAATTACGTCGCCAGATCAGGATGCCCACGTATGGGGCGAGCGAGTCGGTAGGGAGGAGTTCCATGGACAGGGCCGGAGTCTGCATCCTAGCGCCCCCTTCCTGTCTGTGGTCTATCCCGAAACGAGACACGGTCCTTGCCCCCGGGGAGAGGGTGGACCCTACTTCAGGATGTCGGTTGGGCCGGGCCCTGTAGCGAGTCGCTCGCGCAATCGTTGCCAGCGCTTGGTGACGGCTTCCACGCCCAGGCCCAGGCGAGCGGCCACTTCCTGGAGTGGGAGACCCTCCAATCCGCAGAGTAGGATCAGGTCCCTCTCCGCGTTGGGCATTCCTTGCAGCACCCTGTCGAATGCCGCCAGGTTTTCATCGCGCATCATCCGCCGGCTGACTGTAGTGGCGAAGTCAGGGGCGTTCTGTAGGACCATGTGGCGCGTGGTGGGTCCCATTGCTCCGCTGCGCTCGTCGCGTTGATGAGAGCGGAAGGACTCCAGAAGGACGTTCTTGGCTATCCGGAACAACCAGGGCCGCAGGGGAACACTCTCATCGAGATCATCGAGGCCCCGCCAGGCGCGACACCAGACCTCTTGGACAAGGTCCGCGGGATCGAGATGCACGCCCCTTCCGGCGCGGATTCGGCACCGTGCCCAGGCGAAGAGGGCCGGGGCGACCTCCTCGTAGAGCTCGTTGAAGGCACTCTCTCCCTCCGAGCGCACCCTCAGCAGCCAGGGCTGGTCTGGATCGGACTGCTTGGGATGCTCACTAGGCCCTTCCATGCTCCGATCGTATCGTAGCTGCCCCCCCCCGTCACTCAATGAAACCCCAAGCCCAGCCTGGCGACCTCCCCCTCGAGGACTGCGCCGACGAAGACCAGGCCGTAGTCTTCGACTTTGTCGTCGCCTACTTCGATGATTTGGAAGCGGGCCGTCAGCAGCAGCTGGCGGACTACCTGACGCGCTTTCCGGGGCACGAGAGCATCGTCGCTAAGGAGTACCTGCGCCAAGAGAATCTCCGCAGAGAGCAAATCTCCGCTGAATCCGTGGTGGAGACCTCGGATGAGGAGGACGCCGCTTGCGAGACCGATGGGGAGCAGCACCTGGGTCCTTACCGCCTGCTGCATGAGTTGGGCAGGGGAGGACAGGGCAGTGTGTGGCTTGCTGCGGATACCCGCATCCAACGCAGGGTTGCCCTGAAGTTGCTCAGCGGCTTCTTCATCACCGATGATCGCAGAAAGCGCTTGCGACGAGAAGCTGAGAGTGTGGCTCGCTTGGCGCACCCCGGGATCTGCTCCGTACTCGAAGCGGAGGTGGAGGGTGAGCAGCCCTACATCGCCATGCAGTACGTGCCGGGTCAGGACCTGGCTGCCAGCCTGAACGCGGCTCAGGCAGCCCGCGCTGAGGGTGAGGTGCCCGAGGGGTTGCCGTGGGTTCCCGCGGATCGGCAAGAACAGAGTCGCTGTCTGCATTTCTTTGAACGGGCGGCTCGCGCCCTGCACGCAGCCCATGAGGCGGACCTCGTGCACCGGGACATCAAGCCCGGCAACCTGATCGTGACCCCTGACGGCGAACCGGTCCTGCTCGACTTTGGTCTGGCCCAGGATCTACAGAGTGTGGATGGCCTGACGCGTTCCGAGGACCTCTTGGGCACGCCGCACTATATGTCGCCCGAGCAGTTGCGCGGCGAGCATGACGAGACCGACAGGCGTGCAGACGTCTACGCCCTGGGCGTGAGCCTGTTCGAGTGCCTCGCCGGGAGGCGCCCTTTCGAGGGG